>CAURYQ010000102.1:0-13627 GCA_963529135.1 uncultured Pseudomonas sp.
AGGCCAACGAGTCCCGGTTGGGAGTCCCGGGGTGGGAGCGGCCTTGCGCCGCGATGGGCCGCGTAGCGGCCCCAGGGTTTCCTTCCAGCTACCTTCAGTCGATTCAAATCGCTGTAGCCCCCCCATCCACCGTCAGACAATGCCCGGTGGTAAACGCCGCGCCATCGCTGCACAGGTACAACACCGCGCTGGCGATCTCGGCGACGGTGCCAATGCGGCCCACCGGGTGCATGGCGGCAGCGAACTCGGCTTTGCGTGGGTCGGCTTCATAGGCTCGACGGAACATGTCGGTGTCGATCACTGCCGGGCATACGGCGTTGACCCGGATGCCCTTGCGGGCATATTCGATGGCGGCAGATTTGGTCAACCCGATCACGGCATGTTTCGACGCACTGTAGATGCTCATCTTGGGTGCTGCGCCCAAACCCGCCACCGAGGCGGTATTGACGATGGCACCAGCGCCCTGGGCCAGTAACAGCGGCAACTGATACTTCATGCACAGCCACACACCCTTGACGTTCACCCCCATGATGGCGTCGAACTGCGCCTCGCTGCCGTCGGCCAGCTTGCCCTGCTCGATCTCGATGCCAGCGTTGTTGAAGGCATAATCCAAGCGGCCGTAGGCAGCAATCAGGTGCTCGTGCAACTGGCGAACCTGGTCGTCGCGGGTCACGTCGCAAGCGATGAACAACGCCTCGCCGCCGGCCGCCCGAATCTGCCCCACCGTGGCCTCACCGCCCACGGCATCCAGATCGGCCACCACCACCTTCAAGCCCTCGCTGGCAAAGGCCAACGCCGTGGCTCGGCCAATGCCCGCCCCACCCCCGGTGACCAGTGCTACCTGGCCCGAAAAACTCATGCTCATGCCATGCTCCTGTCAGGGCCCGTGAGGCAGCAGAGCATAGTCAGCCGTCGAACAGACCGGCAGCATCATCACATGGACATTTGTACGACCATGCTTGTCAGTGATGTTGAGGACCTGCTTTCATCAACAAGGTAGATTGATCCTCTTCCTTATATTTTCCTGCTTCAAGGACCCGTCATGACCCAGACCAATCGCCGCTTTCTGCTCGCCAAACGCCCGGTCGGCGCGGTAACACGCGAAGACTTCACGTTCGAAACCCCGCCTGCCGAACAACCCGGCGAAGGGCAAGTGATGGTGCGCAACCTCTACCTTTCCCTCGACCCTGCCATGCGCGGCTGGATGAACGAGGGCAAGTCCTACATCCCGCCGGTCGCCTTGGGCCAGGTGATGCGTGCCTTGGGCGTGGGCGAAGTGGTTGCATCCAAGCACCCGGACTTCAAGCCCGGCGACCATGTGAACGGCGCGCTGGGCGTGCAGGACTACTTCACCGGCGAGCCTCAGGGCCTGCAGAAAATCGACCCAAGCCTTGCGCCCCTGCCGCGCTACCTGTCGGCCCTGGGCATGACCGGCATGACCGCGTACTTCGCCCTGCTTGAAGTAGGCCAACCCAAAGCCGGCGACACGGTGGTGATATCCGGCGCCGCTGGTGCGGTGGGCAGCATTGCGGGGCAAATTGCCAAGATCAAAGGCTGCCGCGTGGTGGGTATTGCCGGCGGTGCCGAGAAGTGCCAATACCTCAAGGACGAGCTGGGCTTCGACGGCGTCATCGATTACAAGGCCGAAGACGTGCAGGCCGGCCTCAAGCGGGAGTGCCCGAAAGGCGTGGACGTGTACTTCGACAACGTCGGGGGGGAAATCCTGGACGCGGTGCTGGCGCGCATCAACTTCAAGGCACGCATCGTGATCTGTGGTGCGATCAGCCAGTACAACAACAAGGAAGCGGTGAAAGGCCCGGCCAACTACCTGGCATTGCTGGTCAACCGTGCCCGCATGGAAGGCTTCGTGGTGATGGACCACGCCAAGGACTACGCCAAAGCCGCCAAGGAAATGGCCGGCTGGCTGGCCAACGGTCAGGTCAAGAGCAAGGAAGACGTGGTCGAAGGCCTGGAAACCTTCCCAGATACCCTGTTGAAACTGTTCAACGGGCAGAACTTCGGCAAGCTGGTGTTGAAGGTGTAATACCGCAAACGCCGCACGCCTTCAAGCGCCCATCCAGTGACAGGGCCGCAAAGGCGTGCATTCAAGCGTTAGCCCCGAATCTGGGCCACTACCGCTGCCAACGCCTGGGCCGGGTCGGCGGCCTGGCTGATGGGCCGGCCGATTACCAGGTAGTCGGAACCTGCGTCCAGGGCCTGGCGTGGGGTGAGGATACGGCGCTGGTCATCCTGCGCGCTGCCTGCAGGGCGAATACCTGGGGTGACCAGTTGCAGGCCAGGGTGTGCGGCCTTCAACGCTGGAGCTTCCAGCGCCGAGCACACCAACCCGTCCATGCCGGCCTTCTCGGCCAGTGCGGCCAGGCGCAGCACCTGCTCTTGCGGGTCGACATCCAGGCCGATGCCGGCCAGGTCTTCGCGCTCCATGCTGGTCAGCACGGTCACACCGATCAGCAGGGGCTGCGGCCCGCTGCGCTTGGCCAGTTCTTCACGGCAAGCGCTCATCATGCGCAGGCCACCGGAGCAATGCACGTTCACCATCCACACGCCCATCTCGGCAGCGGCCTTGACGGCCATGGCCGTGGTGTTGGGGATGTCGTGGAATTTCAAGTCCAGGAACACTTCGAAGCCTTTGTCACACAGGGTTTCGACAATGCCCGACGCGCTGCTGGTGAACAGCTCCTTGCCAACCTTGACCCGGCACAGCGCGGGGTCCAGCTGGTCAGCCAGCTTCAGGGCGGCTTCACGGGTGGGGAAGTCCAGGGCGACGATCAGGGGCGTCTGGCAAGCGGGCATGGCAGGGTCTCTTGGCAAGTCGGAAACGGCGCGCATTGTAAACGATGTGGCGCAGGCTGGGGGGGTCGCGGGCCAGGGAATTGGCCGGACGGTGCAGCCGGCGCGCGCGGCGCTGTACCATTGAACCAACGAGGCGGCTCACTGCTCAAAACCGTTAAGCAAGCCGCTCACATCCGCGACAGGAGAAGGAAAATGCCTTGGTATGCCTGGCTGATACTCATCGTTGCCATTGGCTCAATCGTCGGCGGGCTGATGATGCTGCGCGACACGGCCAAGAAACTGCCGTTGACCGACGAGCAGTTGCGCAAGGTTCATGAGCGCAATGCCCAGGCAGACGCCCGGGACGCTCAGGATCGCTGAGAACGGTTGAAACCGTTCACCCCCCCGTAATGAGCGGGCCTGTTGACGGGCCCGCCCCTCCCACGCTTATTCCACTTTCAGCTTGCCGCGGTTGCGTTCCAGCAACGCATTGCCGATGCCTTTGATTTCGAGCAGCTCATCGACTGACGCGAACGGCCCATTTGCTTCCCGGTAGGCCACGATCGCTTCGGCCTTGGCTTTGCCGATGCCATTGAGTTCTTTCTGCAGGGTCAGGGCATCTGCGCTGTTGAGGTCGAGCAGCGTGGTTGCTTGCGCAGCTGGCTGGGCGACCACCGCCGAGGGTTCGAGCACCGTCGAGGCATTACCCGGTGCTGCGTGAAGGGTAAACGAAAGGCTAGCGACGATCGGCAGCAGCAGCGCGGTGAGCATGTTTTTACGCATGATGAAGACTCCTAGTGTTGGACATTTCTGGCAGCCTGATCCTTGGGCTGCGTGCTAACCCTAGCGTTGGAGGTGTGGGTGCAACAGGGTTGGAGGCGGGGTAATGGTTACCGGATTGGTCAGGTGCAGGCTTAGGGTGGGGGGAGGCTGGAACGCAGGGTTTGCCTGGGTTGGTGGGGGTTGGCCAGGGGTTTTGGGGTGAGGTGGGGTGGTTAGGGGGAGGGGGCTGACGTGGTGAAGGTTTGAGTCTGACGAGATGGGCAGGGTAATCGCGTTGGGGGGAAATCGGGCAAGTGGAGCTGAGTGCGGTGGTTGGAGAGGGCTGATTGCAGGGGGTGGCTTGGGGATATGGGGTGGGGGTTTGATTCTGGGGTTAGAGCGCATGGTTGGGAGCATTAGATAGGCCGCGGGGCGGCCCCTGGGTTGCAGCTATAGCTTCTAGACCCTGGGGCTGCTGAAGCCCATCGTGGCACAAGGCCACTTCCATAGGGATTTGTGTGATTCTTGGGGTTGGGTTTTCAGAACGGACTTGTCGGGGTGGGCCGAGATGGGCCGTGGGGCGGCCTCTGGTTTGCGGCTATAGCTTCTAGACCCCGGGGCTGCTTCGCAGCCCATCGTGGCACAAGGCCACTCCCACAGGGATTTGTGTGATTCTTGGGGTTGGGTTTTCGGAACGGACTTGTCGGGTGGGCCGAGGTGGACCGTGGGGCGGACTGTGGGTTGCGGCTATAGCTTCTAGACCCTGGGGCTGCTGCGCAGCCCATCGTGGCACAAGGCCACTCCCACGGAATTCCCCAGGGATTTTTTGTGTGATCCCTGGGGCAATTAGGGCGAAAGCCTTGGGTGCGGTGCAGGGCAGTGAATATTACGCATTGAGGCACAGGCCTACGCAGACCCTGTGGGAGCGGCCTTGCGCCGCGATGGGCCGCGCAGCGGCCCCAGGGTATCGGCCTCAGCAGCCCCAGGGTAGCCGCCTCAGCGGCGCCAGGGTAGCTGTCTCAGCGGGGCCAGGGTATCGGCCCGCTAACCTACATCCCTGTCTGCAACTGCACAACCACCCGCTCGAACGCCAAGCCCAATCCAGAACCCAGGCACTTACCTTTCCACCGGCCCCTGCCGACGCTGCAAGTAAACCCAGTCCACGATATCGCCCTGTGGTGAGTACCCATTCACCATCTCGCGCAGCAGCTGCCTGACCCGGGTAAAGTCATCCTCAGCCACCGCAGCCAACAGCATCGTCACCCCCTCGCGCAACCGTTCCCACGGCAGGTAGTCCTCATTGGCCGCCATGATCATCGGGTGCGCGGTCGGGGATACGTCGTCGCCGATCAGCAGCTCTTCGTACAACTTCTCGCCCGGCCGCAAGCCGGTGAACTCGATGGCAATGTCACCCTGGGGGTTGGAGGAGCTGCGTACGCTCAAGCCCGACAGGTGAATCATCTTCTCGGCCAGCTCGACAATGCGCACCGGCTCGCCCATGTCCAGCACGAACACATCCCCGCCCTGCCCCATGGCCCCGGCCTGCACCACCAACTGCGCCGCCTCGGGGATGGTCATGAAATAGCGGGTGATCTTCGGATGGGTCACCGTCAGTGGCCCACCTGTCTTGATCTGCTTGTGAAACAGCGGAATCACCGAACCCGACGAGCCCAGTACATTGCCGAAACGCACCATGGTGAAGCGCGTTTTGTTCACCCGCGCAACCTTGTTGCAATCGCCGTACAACACTGGCGCCGCTTCCCGGCTCAGGGCCTGCAAGATCAACTCGGACAAACGCTTGGTGCTACCCATGACATTGGTCGGGCGCACGGCCTTGTCGGTGGAGATCAACACGAAGTTGGCCACCCCGGTTTGCAACGCCGCCTGCGCCGTGCACAAGGTGCCGTAGACATTGTTCAGAATGCCTTCGGCGATGTTGTGCTCGACCATTGGCACATGCTTGTAAGCCGCTGCGTGGTAGACGGTGTCCACACGCCAGGTGCTCATCACATCGACCAGGTGCTGCTGGTTGCGCACCGACCCCAGGATGGGCAGCAATTGCACCGTCAGCGACTCACGGGCCACGCGCTGCTCCAGCTCGCTGAGGATGCTGTACAGGTTGAACTCGGCATGGTCCAGCAGCAGCAAGGTCTTGGGCCCAAGGCCGATGATCTGCCGGCACAACTCGGCGCCAATCGAGCCACCGGCACCGGTCACCAGCACCACCTGCTTGTGAATGCAGCGCTCCAGCAAGCCTTCCTGCGCCGGTACAGGGTCGCGGCCCAACAAGTCGGCGATGTCCACGTCCTGAATATCGTCGACCTTCACCCGGCCAGTGGCCAGGTCGGCGAAGGCCGGCACGCTTCGTACGTGCAGCGGGTACGGTTCGAGCAGGGCGAGAATCTCCCGGCGCCGGGCGCGGGTGGCCGACGGCAGTGCCAGCAACACCTCCTGGGCGCCGGTTTCCTTGAGCATTTGCTGCAAATGCTTGGGCTTGTACACCTGCAGCCCGGAAATGACCCGGTTGGCCAGGTCGCTGTCGTCATCGAGAAACGCCACCGGGCGCATCACCCGGCCCATGCGCAACGCCGCCAGCAACTGGTTGCCAGCCGTACCTGCGCCATAGATGGCGACCTTGATCTGCCCGTCATCGCGGTTGGCGAAGGGAATCTGATGGGCGCCTGTGAACCAGTCCCCCAGGAAATACTGGCGCATGATCAGCCGCAAGCCACCGATGATCACCATGCTCAACCACCAGTAATTGAAGATGATCGAGCGCGGCACCACCACTTCGTGGTTGCTGTACCAATACACCACCACCGCCAGGATCAGCGACGACAAGGTCACCGCCTTGATGATCGCCACCAGCGCGTCGTTGCCGAAGTAGCGCATCACCGCCCGGTACATGCCGAAGCGGATGAACAACGGGATGGCCACGCATGGCGCGGCCATGAACAGCCAGGTGTGCTCGACGATGGGGTTGTACATCTCCTCCACGCCCAGCCGCACGATGAACGACAGCCACAGGGCAAACCAGATGAGCGCGATGTCGGCGCAGACCTGGATCAGGCGTTTCTGTCGGCGTGACAGGTTGACCAGAAATTGCCGCAGCCTGTCGTTCTTCGCGTTGCTCATCCGGCTTTCCTCATGGCTAAGACACCTCGTGAAAATGACCAGAGCGACTGCCGAACATACAGCCCTGTACAACCCTGATTGCGCCTGCCTTGCTGGAGCATGCTATTCCTTCTCCCCTGCCCGGTAGGCAATTGCCAACAGTATCAGAGGGGCATACGCCACCAAGGTTCCGGTAGCCCCATCAAGTTTCAGTACTACCACGACCAACGCGACGGGCAACAGCCAGCCCAAATTGATGGCCGCCACCGCCAGGCTCACCGGTCGGTGACGGCCATGGCGCCGTGAGGCGTACTGGTAGGCATGGCTGCGATGCGCTTCGTAGACCCGCTCACCCCGTAGCAAACGCCGCGCCAGTGTGAAGGTGGCGTCTACCACGAACACACCCAAAAGTATTAACCACCCCCAGAATAGTAGCGGGTCCAGCCAACCTGCCAGGATTGCCAGCAAACCCAGCACGATGCCGAGAAAACCGCTGCCGGCATCGCCCATGAAAATGCGCGCTGGCGGGAAGTTCCAGATCAGGAAACCGGTGACGGTGGCAGCCAGCAACAACGGCAGCCATGCGGCACCCGGCGCGCCGGCCAGCCAGAACAGCACGGTGCCCCCCAGGCACACGCAAATGGCCTCGATGCTGGCAATGCCGTCGATGCCATCCATAAAGTTGTACAGGTTCAGCAGCCACACCAGGTACAGCAGCCCCAGCGGCACGGCCAGCCACAGCGCGTGCAACGGCCAGCCGAATACGCTGATTGGCGGTAGGCCGCCCAGCCACGCCAACCCCCAGGCCGCCGCGGCGAAATGGCCCAACAGGCGCCAGCGGGCGGCGATGTGCCCGTGGTCGTCCATGAAACCGATCACGGCCACCAGGCCCCCTGCCCCGAGGATGCCCACCAGCACCGAAGGCGTGACGTACCCGGCCCAGCCCAACACCAGCACACCCACCATGAACGCCACCACGAAAGCCACGCCGCCACCACGGGGCGTGGGCAAGGTGTGCGAGCTGCGTGCGTTGGGGATATCCAGCAGGCTGCGCGAGAGGGCATAGCGGCGCAGTGCGGCCGTCATCAGCCAGGTGGCGATGCCTGCCACGATGAGGATGGCGGTCATGGGCGGGGGTTCTCCTTGAAGGCGTGGGCGGTCATGGCCAGGCCTTGCTTCAGCGTGTAGGGCGGTCGCCAGCCGAGCAGCTGGTGGTTCTTGGCGATGTCCACCTGCAATGAACCCAACAGGCGCTGCGCCAGGTCGCGCCGCCCCAGCAGCGCCGCCGCCGTTTGCAGCAGCACCGCCGGCACCGGCAACAGCCGGGCCGGGCGGCCCAAGGCCTGGCCAAGCGCCCGGAGCAGCTGGCTCAGCGAAACATCTTCGCCGTCGCTGGCCATGAACGTCTGGCCAGCCGCTGCCGGGTGATCCACGCAGGTGATGATCAGGTCGACCAGGTTGCCCAGCGACACCAGGCTGCGGCGGTTGTGCACGGCCCCCAGCGGCAACGGCACGCCCCGCTCCAACCAGCGCATCATGCTGAGGAAGTTGGCCTTTACCCCCGGGCCGTAGACCAGCACCGGCCGAATGACCACGACCTGCATACCCGTTTCGGCAGCCAGCGCGTGCAACCCCACCTCGGCCTCGTGCTTGGAAACCCCGTAGGCATCCTGAGGCGCGGGGGCATCGTCGGCATGCAGTGGCTTGCCCGGCTGGCTGGTTTCGCCGTTGACCTTGACCGAGCTGACGAAAATGAAGCGCCGCACGCCCGCAGCTGCCGCCTGGCGAGCCAGGTTGAGCGTGCCCTGCACGTTCACACGGCGAAATTCGGCCAAGCTGTCGGTGGCGGTTTCCTTCATCACGTGCACGCGCGCGGCGGTATGCACGACGACACTGACGCCTTCGAGGGCTGCGCGCCAGTCGGTATGGGCGTCAAGGTCGGCGACCGTGACGGCGTCCATGCCTGCGACGGGCGCTCGGCTGCCTTGGCGCAGGGCGGCGCGGGGCGTAAAGGCCTCGGTAGCCGCCAGGCGCTGGCACAAGGCGCTGCCGACGAAGCCCGAGGCCCCAGTGATCAATAGCGTGCGTCGTTCCATGAAATCCGTTCTCGGTTCACACCGGCAGGGCCGGCATGCGGCGATCTTCGCCCCCTTTGCCCCGGCTGACCGGGTTACAAAAGGCTGCGGTAAAGCTCGGCGTAGGCATTGGCCATGGCCGATGCGGTGAAGACGTCCTCAAAGCGTTGCTGGGCGGCGGCGCCCATGGCCTGGGCCATGGCGGGGTCATCCCACAGGCGCTGCATGGCCTGGGCCAGTGCCGGGGCATCACGCGGCGGTACCACCAGCCCGGTCTGGTCGGCCTGGTTGATGAACGTGGTGCCGGACCCCATCTCGCAGGAGATCAACGGCTTGCCGTACATGGCCGCCTCCAGCAGCGAAATGCCGAAGGACTCCGAGCGCAGGTGCGACGGGAAGGTAAAGGCATAGCACAGTTCGAGCAGCGCCACCTTGTCTTCGTCTGGCAAGCCACCGAGGAACTGCACCTGGCTCAGCCCCGCATCGCTGGCCTGTTGGCGCAGTTGCTGCTCCAGGAAACCGCCGCCCATGATGACCACCGGCAGGCCGCTGATACGCGCGGCCTCCAGCAGATAGTCCAAGCCCTTGTAATAACGCAGCGCCCCGACGAACAGGAAGAACCGTTCGCCCAGCCGTTGACGCCAATAGGCCAGCTTGTCGGGGCTGGCCTTGGGGTAGGTGGACCTGTCCAGACCATACGGGATGATCGACACCTTGCCCTTGAACTGGGTCAATACCGGGCTGTGCGCGGCATAGTTGGGCGAGGACGCCACTACCCGGTCGACGCTGGCAAAGAAGCGGTTCATCAGCGGCTGGTACAGCTTGAGCAGCCACTTCTGCTTGACGATGTCGGAGTGGTAGCTGACCACGGTCGGCTTGTTCAACCGGGTGGCGAAGTGCACCAGGTCCATGTACGGCCAGGGGAAGTGGAAATGCACGATATCGGCTTCACGGGCCAGTTCGGCAAAGTCTTTGAACGCCGACAGCGAAAACCCGGTGGACGCCACGTGCAGGTCCAGTTTGGCGCGGTGCGTGAGGTGGTTGGCCACCGGCTCGTTGCGGGCGGCGCCGCGGGGGCTCAAGTACAGCACCTGCGGCTCGATGCCATGGGCCCGGGTGCCTTCGGCGATCTGGAAGATCACCTGCTCGATCCCGCCCATGGAATCGGGGTAGTAGGTTTTGAAAAAATGCAGAACCTTGATCATCGTTGCTGGACCGATTGATACACCTTGACGGTATCTTGGGTGCACCGCTCCCAGGAAAACCCGCTGGCATGCTGCAGGCCCTGGGCCACCGCCGTGTCGCGCCAGGCCTGGTCCTCCAGGCCACGCTGCAACAAGGTGGTGAGGCCTTCGACATCGTCGGGCGCGCACATGAGCGCGGCAGCGCCGGCCACCTCTGGCAGAGACGAGCTGTTGGAGCACACCACCGGCACACCGGAGCTCATGGCTTCGAGCACGGGCAGGCCAAAGCCTTCGTAGTGCGACGGGAAGGTGAACAGGCGCGCGCCGGCGAACAGCAGGGGCAAGTCGTCACTGGGGGCAAAGCCCAGGTAACGGGCCCAGCCCTGCTGCTGCGCCTGGGCGATGCGGGCATGGATGGCCTCGCTGCGCCAGCCCTGGTAACCGGTGAGGATCAGCGGCCAGCGGCGGCGCAGCTCGAGGGGCAAGCGGCCGTAGGCATCCAGCAGGTTCTGCAAGTTCTTGCGCGGCTCGATGGTGCCGACGAACAGGCTGTAGCCACCAGGCTCCAGGCCATAGCGGGCCAGCGCCTCGCGCAACTGCGCGGGGCTGCGGGGGTGAAACTCGGGTGAACTGGCCAAGGGCACCGTATGAATGCGCTCAAGGGGCCAGTTGAAATAGTCAGCCAGCTCCTGCCGGGTGTAGGCCGAATCGGTGATGAGCGCGTCGGCCCGTTCGAGGGTAAGCGTGAGCTCTTTTTGCAGGTAGCGCGCCAGCTGGGGGGTATGACAATGGGCCCAGGTGAACGGCGACAGGTCATGAAAGGTGGCCACGCTGCGACCGGCAAACGGCGGCAGGTAATAGTTGGGGCTGTGGTAGACGAAGTCTTCATGCCCACGCAGCGCACGCTGGCGCAGCAGCGGCATCAGGCGGCGGTAGGCCTCCACGGCCACGGCATTCTTCTGCACGAAGCGCTTGAGCCCATGCACCGCATCGGACTGCTCCGACGGCTTGGGCAGCCCTGGCAGGAACCGGCGCCCGGCAAACAAGCGCAGCTCACTGACCGCGTCACTGCGTTGCAGGCGGCTGGCCAGCTCGTAGGTGTAGCGGCCGATACCGGTCAGCGGAAAGCGGACCGGCTCGACGGAAAGAATAACCTTCATCGACCGGCAAGCATCCAACCCAGCGTTTCGTCCAGATCGGGCGTTTGCCAGCCCGGCACCAGCGCCCGCAGAAGGGCGTTGTCGCCGCACAAGGTCTTGACTTCGTTGGCACGCACGAATGCAGGGTTGACCTGCACGTCAAGCGTATGCCCGGTGATGGCCGAGCACTTGGCGATGACTTCGCGCAGCGAATGGGTGATGCCAGAACTCACGTTCACGGTCTGGCCCACCGCCCGTGCCTCGATCAGGCCACGGTAGGCGCGCACCACGGCGCGCACGTCGCTGAAGTCGCGCCACACATCCAGGTTGCCCAGCTCGATGGCAGGGGCCTTGCGCTGGAAGTGCGAGACGATCTTGGGCAGCAGGAAATTCTCGGCCTGCCCAACACCTGTGTAGTTGAACGGACGCGTGATGACGATCGGCAGCCGGTCGCACCACAGCCTTGCCATGTACTCCATCGCCAGCTTGCTGACGGCGTAGTCGTTAGCAGGTGCGGGCGGGGTCTGCTCGTCCAGCATCCCTTCGGAAACATTGCCGTAGACATTGGCACTGCTGGCAATGAGCACGCACTCAGGCGCCTTGCCACAGGCCGCAATGGCTTCGAGCAGGTTGCGCGTGCCGATCAGGTTCACCTGATAGAAGGCATCGGCTGCGCCGTGCCCAACAAACGCAATGGCAGCCAGATGCACGACCACATCCGGCTGCAGTTCGGCCAGTAACGCACGCAGGCCCGGCCCATTGGCCAAATCGACCTGGTGATAGTCGGGCGCCGTCGAAGGCTGGCTCCCGGTACCGATCACTTCATAACCATTGGCCCGCAGTTCGGCCGCCATGTAGCGGCCGGTGAAACCATTGATACCGGTGACGAGTGCGCGTTTACTGGCCATTTGCATCAGAACGAGAACCCTTTTTCGTTACGACGCAGGTCGGCTTCGACCATCATGCGGCACAGCTCTTCGAGGCTGGTTTTAGGCTCCCAGCCCAGTACCTGCTTGGCCTTGGCCGGGTTGCCGATGAGCAGCTCGACTTCTGCGGGGCGGTAGAATTTCGGGTTGATGACGACCAGTACCTTGCCGGTGGCGGCGCAAGTGCCCTGCTCGGCTTCGTCCTTGCCGCTCCAGTTGATTTCGATGCCAGCGGCCTTGAAGGCCATGGTGACGAAGTCACGAACGGTTTCGGTGCGGTTGGTGGCCAGCACGAAGGTGTCTGGCTCGTCAGCCTGCAGCATGCGCCACATGCCTTCGACGTATTCCTTGGCGAAGCCCCAGTCACGCTTGGCGTCGAGGTTGCCCAGCTCCAGCTTGTCCAGTTGGCCCAGCTTGATCTTGGCGACCGAGTCGGTGATTTTGCGGGTCACGAACTCACGGCCACGCAGGGGCGACTCGTGGTTGAACAAGATGCCGCTGGTGGCGAAGATGTTGTACGACTCGCGGTAGTTGATGGTCATCCAGTGGGCGTACAGCTTGGCCACACCGTAGGGGCTACGCGGGTAGAACGGGGTGGTTTCGACCTGCGGGATTTCCTGCACCTTGCCGAACATTTCGGAGGTGGACGCCTGGTAGAAGCGCACCTTCGGGTTCACGATGCGGATGGCTTCGAGCAGGTTGACAGCGCCCAGGCCGGTGATTTCGGCAGTGGTCAGAGGCTGTTCGAAAGACACACCCACGAAGCTTTGCGCGGCGAGGTTGTACACCTCGGTGGCTTCGGTGGTTTGCAGCAGGCGGATGCTGGCCGACAGGTCGGTGAGGTCGTACTCGACCAGGTGTAGGTTAGGGTTGGTGTGGATACCCAACTCCTCGATACGCCAGAAGTTAACCGAGCTGGTACGACGGTAGGTGCCGTAGACCGTGTAACCCTTTTCCAGCAGCAGTTCCGCCAGGTAGGCGCCGTCTTGACCAGTGATCCCAGTAACGATTGCTTTCATGCGACTTAACCAACTCCGATAGTGCCGTGCGGGCATGTGTGATTATTGGGCTTGACGCGGCAGCTCCAGCCGCGCGTACTCGCTTGCATGCGGCAGTATACATAGGTCGGGGGGACTACTCGACTCACAAAGTACTGGCGCGCCGCCAGGTGCCGGTCAGGCCTTGTTGAAGGGGTTAGGAACCGGCGCGGGAGAATAAGTTCCAGCGTGGAAGATGGCCAGTGTGTGGCACGTAGGAAAGGTCTGATTTAGGGCGGTTGGGGTGTGGTATCGGGGGGAGTGGTTGAATTGGGGTGGGGTTGATTACGGGCTTGTACGGCGTATTGCGGTTGCCCGGCTTAGGGGTAATGGGCTTGGCAGCAGCCCTGCCAGTATCGGCTGCGAAGCTGAGATCCTGGGGCCGCTGCGCGCCCCATCGCGGCGCAAGGCCGCTCCCACCGGGGGGTTGCGCTGGGTTTCAGATGGGGTGTAGTTCGGGATTGCGCTGGGTTGTAGATAGGGTGCAATTACGCCGTACCACTGTAGGCGGCCTTGCAGGCGCCGACTGTGGGAGCGGCCTTGTGCCGCGATGGGCTGCGCAGCAGCCCCGGCAGTATGGGCTGCGAAGCTGAAATC
>CAURYQ010000103.1:0-13521 GCA_963529135.1 uncultured Pseudomonas sp.
ACCAGTACAGCCAGCCGATGGTGAAACCGGCCCAGCGCCCGATGGCGCGGTCGGCATAGGTGGAAAACGAGCCGGTGTCAGGTGAAGAGGTGGCCATTTCGCCAAGCATGCGCATGATCAGCACCACGAGGATGCCGCCTGCCAGGTAGGCCAGCACCGCGGCCGGCCCGGCGCTGTGGATCACGCTGCCGGAACCTACGAACAAGGCGCCGCCGATGACCCCAGCGATGGACATCATCGTCAGGTGGCGCGACTTGAGCGAGGCACTGAGCTTGCTCTCGTGCCCACCCTTCGCGGTGGTGGTTGTGGATGTTGCGTCCATCAGTTGTGTACCCCGTGCTTCTTTTTATCCAAGGAAAACCGTGAAACCGCGATGGCTGGCGGTTTCACCTGTACATCAGTGCTAATGCGCGCAGGAGGTGTGAACGAACACACGCAGGCCATCCATGGCGGCCTGCTGACGCGCTCCAGAAACAGGGCCTGGAGCGAACTGAACATGCTTTGTGTGGCGATATCCGACACCTAATGTAAAAATGTCCATCGCAGAGAGCCATGCACAGTGGCATGAAACTCGCACTGCACTGTACAGGTCGCCAACCCTATACACCGGTACAGCACCTGGCGTTACACACCTGAAGGTCCCCCCATGCTGCAATTGAATCCAGACGCTTCCACCCCGCTGGTCAACCAGATTATCGACGGGCTGCGCGCCCTGATCGACGCACAGACGCTCAAGCCCGGCGCCAAGGTGCCGTCTATCCGCGCCTTCGCCGCCACCTATTCGGTCAGCACCTTCACGGTGGTGGAGGCCTACGACCGGCTGGTTGCCCAAGGGCTGCTGGTGAGTCGCGGTAACGCCGGTTTTTTCGTCAATCGCGCCGCCGGCGGGCTGCTCGATACGCACACCGCCGACCCCGACACAAGCCGACCAACGTTCAACACCGAGTGGTACTTGCAGCAGATCTTCGAAACGCGTCAACTGCCGTTCAAGCCGGGTTGCGGCTGGCTGCCCAACGACTGGATGTATGAAGACGGCCTGCGCAGAGGGCTGCGCCAGGTGGCTGGCAGCCCGCTGGAACTTTCCGGTTACGGCGACCCGATGGGGCTGCCCGAGCTGCGAGCGTTGACGGCGCAAAACCTTCAGCAGGAATTGTCGATCGTTGCCAACCCTGCTCAGCTGATGTTGACCCACGGTGCCAGCCAGGCCCTGGACCTGGCCGTGCGTACGCTGGTACGGCCGGGTGACGTGGTGCTGGTGGACGACCCTGGTTACCCCAACCTGATGAGCATCCTGCGTACCCAGGGCGCGACGTTGCTCGGGGTTGCGCGCACACCGAACGGTTACGACCTCAATCAATTGGAGCAGTTGTTGACGCAACACCGTCCAACGGCCTTCTTCACCCAGCCCCATCTGCACAGCCCGACGTGTTCACGCACGCCGCTGCCGCAGTTGCACCGGCTGCTGCAACTGGCCAGCCAGCATGGCTTCCGGCTGGTGGAGAACAACCTTTACGCTGACATGATCGCCGAACCCCAGCCCTGCCTTGCCAGCCTCGATCACTTGCAACAGGTGGTCTATGTAGGCAGCTATTCGAAAAGCATCTCGCCCAATGTGCGCGTGGGCTACCTGCTGGCCAATCCGGAACTGGCGCAAAAGCTGGTCCACCTGAAGATGCGTTCCGGGCTGACCACCTCGCAGGTCAGGGCGCGTGTCGTCTACGCCGCCATCATCGCCGGGCGCGGGCGCAAGCATCTCAAGCGCTATCGCCAGCGCCTGGCCGAGGCGCATCAACGGGTGGGTCACCATCTGCAGCGGCTAGGGTTCGAGCTGTTCACCGAATCGGCCGAAGGCATGTACATCTGGACCCGGCATCCGTCCATCCCTGACAGCGCGCTGCTGCTCGACGATGCGCTCGAAAAAGGCATCATGCTCGGCCCAGGGCAGTTGTTCATGGTCGATGCCAGGGCCACCGGCTGGATGCGTTTCAACGTGGCCTTCAGCCTGGACCCGGCCATGTGGGAACTGCTGGAAAAGGTATTTGCCCGGCATGCGAGGCGAGCGGAACAGTGAGAGGGGTATCACTGGGGCGCCACAGGTGCAGGGCTGTGGGATTTGACGCGGTCCGTGAGGTGAGCGCAGCCCTTTGGATTCACGCTACAGCCCACCGACCGTGCGCCAGACCAACCTATTGTGCCTTCAACCACCGCTCTCAAACGTGGTGCACGACCACCCCGCCCACCGCGAGCCCACCAAGGCCTTGACGCCATGCGGTGCTGCCAGCAGCCTGCACACCCTTCGATGCAAACACCTTGCGCAAGACCCCACCAATCGGTGAGCCGCCAAGGCCCAGGCTGTTCAGGCACTGCTCAACGCTCTGCAAATGGGCTTCCAGCCGCTGACGCACCTGCATCTCGCCACACATGGCCAGCAGGGTCGACTTGCCCTGGTCCAGCCCCATGCTCTTGCCACTCTCAGGGTCACGGTCGTGCAAGTCATCATGCAACTGAAACGCTTGCCCCAACTCCCCTGCCAATTGCAACAAGGTGCCCTGCTGGCTTGCGCCCGCCCCCGCCAACCGGCCGGCCATGCCCAGCAGCGCCGAGAACAAGGCCCCGGTCTTGAGCTGATTGGTTTCGGCAATTTCAGCCGCCGTTCGCGGCCTTGCACCGTCGCGCAGGTCCTGCAACTGCCCCTTGACCAGCCCCTCGGCACCGATCGCCGAGGTGAGGGTCACGACCAGGTCGCTGCGTACATCCGGCCCCACCGTCTGCAAACCCGCCACAACCCCGAACGCTCGGGAGAGCAAGGCAATGGCCGTGAGCACGGCCACGTCCTCCCCGAAGGCCAGGTGCAGCGTTGGACGACCACGCCGCAGAGAGGCGTTGTCCATGCAGGGCAAATCGTCCAGCACAAGGGAGGCGGCATGCACCATCTCGACGGCACAGCCGAGGTCAAGCGCCGCTTGAGGGCAGGCGCCCAGGCCCTGTGCCGTGAATAGCAACAGCAATGGCCGCAGACGCTTGCCCGGGGCCAGGGTGCAGTCACGCATGGCCGCGACCACGAGGTCGCGCTCGTGGCCTGCCGATGGCAGCAGGGCGGCCAACCGGGCTTCTACGGCCGCATGTGCGTCGGCCAATTGCTGATCGTGACCAGCGGCAGCGCTGTGCGGGGGGGCGATGGTCGTCATCCTTGCCTCTCGATGTGGCGGCCCGTTGACCGTAGATGAAAAGGAACGACTGATAAGCGCCGTTGCCTGATGCTGTGCTTTTTATGAGCTTAGCTATACAAAACGGGTAGTGTTGTACAACTTGTCTGTCCTAAGCACACAGACCGCACGCACCTCAGGATGATTCCCTGGCAGTGGAGCCGGCATGAACAAAAGCCCGTTGAGTCAACGCAAGGATGATCACCTCGACATCGTCCTGGCCGCTGGCAGTACCTCGCATGGGGTCGATGCTGGCTGGTCAGCGCTGCGTTTCGAACATTGTGCACTGCCAGAAATGGCCCTGGAAGACGTCGAACTCAATACCGAACTGTTCGGCGTGGCCTTGCGCGCCCCGCTGCTCATCAGTTCCATGACCGGCGGGGCCGAGCGTGCACGGTTCATCAACCATCACCTGGCCGAAGCTGCACAGGCCCTGGGCCTGGCCATGGGCGTGGGTTCGCAGCGGGTCAGCCTGCGCAGTGGCCAGGACCAGGGGTTGACCACGGAGCTGAGAAGGCTCGCACCCGACGTCCCCTTGCTGGCGAACCTCGGCGCGGCCCAGTTGCGCGAGGCTGATGGCGTGGACCTGGCTCGCCGTGCAGTCGATACCCTGGATGCCAGCGCCCTGATCATCCACCTGAACCCGCTGCAGGAAGCCGTACAGCCCGAGGGCGACCGCAATTGGCATGGGGTGCTCGCCTGCATCGAAGCGGTCGCCCAGCAGCTCCCCGTGCCCATCATCGTCAAGGAAGTGGGCGCCGGCATCTCGGCGGGCGTCGCCCGGCAATTGTGCGATGCCGGCGTTGGCATGATCGATGTGGCGGGTGCCGGCGGCACCAGCTGGGCGGCTGTCGAGGCCGAGCGTGCCAATGACCCTGCCGAGCGCGCCGTGGCAATGGCCTTCAGCGGGTGGGGCATCCCGACGGCGCACAGCCTGTTGGCCGTGCGCCGCGCCGTGCCCACCATCGGCCTGATCGCCTCGGGCGGCGTACGCGATGGCGTCGATGCTGCCAAGGCTATCCGCCTGGGTGCCGACCTGGTGGGCCAGGCTGCCGGCGTGCTGACGTCCGCCATGGCGTCCACCGAAGCGGTGGTGTCGCACTTTGACGTGATCATCCGGCAATTGCGCATCGCCTGTTTTTGCACTGGCTCCAGAAACCTGTCGCAACTGCGTCGGGCACGGCTGGTCAGCACCCAGCTCGAGCTCAAATGAGCCACTTTGCCGTCGTTGCCCCACCCTACCCCAGCCACTATGCAGCCATGCAGGCACTGGGGGGCGAGTTGGTCGAACGAGGCCATCGGGTGACCTTCTTTCATCAGCCTGAAGCCCAGCGCTGGCTGAGTGACGCGCGCCTGGGCTTCGTCGCCGTCGGCCACAGCCAATGCCCGCCTGGCAGCCTCGACCTTGCGATGCGCCGCGTGGCCAACCCCTCCGGGCCGCTGCGCTTGCGCCGCTTGATCAAGCAGTTGGCGCGAACCACCGACATGCTGTGTGGCAATCTGCCCGCAGCCTTTGGCAACCATCAGGTAGATGCGGTCATTTGCGACCAGATGGAACCGGCGGGGGGATTGGTGGCCGAGGCGTGCAAGCTGCCATTCTTTTCGGTGGCCTGTGCGTTGCCCATCAATCGTGACCCGGCGCTGCCGCTGCCCGTGATGCCCTTTGGACTGGGCATGGACCCGCGTATTTATGCAGGCAGTGCCCAAGTGCATGACTGGCTCATGGGCCCGCTGCACGACACCCTGCGGCAGGCTTGCCATACCCACGGGCTGCCGCCGCGCGGCGGTGCCCATGAGTTTCTCTCGCCACTGGCGCAGTTGAGTCAGACACCCTTGCACTTCGATTTTCCAAGAGGTGACCTGCCCAGGCACTTCCATGCCGTCGGGCCATTGCGCAGTGCGCCCTCCCAGGCCGGCCCTGCGTGGTCGTTCGAACCGGACAAACCCCTGGTGTTCGCCAGCCTCGGGACGCTTCAGGGCCACCGTTTCGACGTGTTCGCGCGTATCGCCAAGGCCTGCCAGCGCCTGGGCGCGCAACTGTTGGTAGCGCACTGCGCAGGCTTGGATGAGCGGCAGCAGGCCAGGCTGCGTCACCATGGCGCGACCATCGTGACTGATTTCGCGCCCCAGCATTGGGCAGTGCGCCGGGCTGATGTGGTCATCAGCCACGGCGGGTTGAATACGGTGCTGGATACCGTGTGCGCAGGCACCCCGCTGTTGGTCATGCCCATTGCCTTCGATCAACCCGGGGTCGCGGCACGGGTACGCCATCATCGCCTGGGGCGAGTGCTTTCAAGGCGTGCCAACGTATCGGCCATTGGCCAAGCGTTGCGCCTGCTGCTCGATGAGCCTGCCCCGCGGCATGCCGCACTCGAAGCCGAACTTGGCGTCTGCGGCGGCGCGTCGCGCGCTGCCAGCATTATCGAAGCCGCCCTGCACAGCGGCGAGCCCGTGTTTTCGGAGACCGCATCATGCGTCACGACCTGATTCTGGTAGGGGGCGGCCTGGCCAACGGCCTGATCGCCTGGCGGCTAAAGCAACTGCGCCCGGAATTGCGCGTGGTATGCCTGGAGCAAGGGCCGGCATTGGGCGGCAACCATACCTGGTCTTTCCACGACGCCGACCTTGACGCCCAGCAGCAACGCTGGCTGGCCCCGTTGGTCGAGCAGCGTTGGCCCGGTTACCACGTGCATTTCCCGGCTTTTTCCAGGCGTATGGAAGGCGGCTATGCGAGTATCACCAGCGAGCGCTTCGCGCAGGTGATCACCCCTGCCCTTGGCCAAAGCTTGCGTACCGACTGCGCAGTTGCCCAGGTGGGCGCTGACCACGTCACCTTGGCCAGCGGTGAAACACTGCACGCTGGCGTGGTACTCGATGGCCGTGGCATGCAACACAGTCCCCACCGGGTGCTCGGCCAGCAGGCGTTCCTCGGGCAGATCGTGCGCCTGACTGCGCCGCATGGCCTGCAGGCACCGATTCTGATGGATGCGCGGGTACCCCAAGGCGAAGGGTATCGCTTCGTCTACGTGCTGCCGTTCACCCCCGACACGTTGCTGGTGGAGGATACCCACTACGTCGACAGCCAGGCGCCAGCGGCTGAGCAACTGCGCCAGCACATCGACCTGTACCTTCAGCAGCGCGGCTGGCAGGTCGCCGAGTGCCTGCGTGAAGAACACGGCGTACTGCCCATCACACTGGCCGACGACTTTCCCGCCTGGTGGGCCGAGCAGCAAGGGCCACTCGCCGTTGGCCTGCGTGCCGGCTTGTTTCACTGCACCACGGGCTATTCGCTGCCCGATGCGGTGCGCCTTGCCGACTGGCTGGCGATGCAGCCGCTGGATGCCACGGCATCACTCAAGCCAGCCTTGGGGGCTTACCTTCATCGACGCTGGCGGGCACAAGGCTTCTACCGCCTGCTTAACCGAATGCTGTTTCTGGCTGGCCGGCCAAATCGGCGCTGGCACGTGATGCAACGCTTTTACCGATTGCCTGAAGGGCTGATCGCCCGTTTCTATGCAGGCCAGAGTACGCTGCGTGATCGCCTGCGCATCCTGTCCGGCAAACCGCCTGTCCCTGTTGGCGAGGCCATGCAGGCTGCAGTGCGACACTCCCCTGCCCATTTCAAGGACCATTCATGAGCAACGAACGATCCGCCCTGGTCATTGGCGCGGGCCTTGGCGGCCTGGCGCTGGCCATCCGCCTGCAGGCTGCTGGTATCCGCACGACGCTGCTGGAGGCGCGTGACAAGCCAGGTGGCCGCGCTTACGTCTACCATGACCAGGGGTTCACCTTCGACGCAGGCCCTACGGTGATCACAGACCCGAGTGCCATCGAAGCGCTGTTCACCCTCGCCGGCCGGCCTATGCAGGAGTACGTGGAGTTGCTGCCGGTGACGCCGTTCTACCGCCTGTGCTGGGAGGACGGCCGGGCATTCGATTACGGCAACGACCAGGCCGACCTCGAACGCCAGATCGAAGCGTTCGAGCCAAAGGACGTGGACGGCTATCGCCAGTTCCTGGCCTATTCCAAAGCGGTGCTGCAGGAAGGCTACATCAAGCTCGGTGCGGTTCCGTTCCTGTCCTTTCGCGACATGCTCCATGCCGGCCCGCAGCTCGCCCGCCTGCAAGCCTGGCGCAGCGTGTACAGCATGGTTGCGCGGTTCATCAAGGATGACCAACTGCGCCAGGCATTTTCGTTCCACGCCCTGTTGGTGGGGGGCAACCCCTTCGCCACCTCTTCGATCTACACCTTGATCCACGCCCTGGAGCGCACCTGGGGCGTGTGGTTCCCCAAAGGCGGGACCGGCGCGCTGGTGCAAGGCATGGCCAAGCTGTTCACCGACCTGGGCGGCACCCTTGAGCTCAATGCAGAAGTGGCCGCATTCGAAACCAACGGCAGCCGCGTGACCGGCGTACGCGCCAAGGATGGACGGCGCTGGTCGGCGGACGCCGTCGCTTCCAACGCCGATGTGGTGCACACCTACTCCGACCTATTGGGCGAGCACCCGCGAGGTGTGCAGGAAGGCAAGCGGCTCAAGGGCAAGCGCTTCAGCAACTCGCTGTTCGTGGTGCACTTCGGCCTCAAGCGCACCCAACCGCAGCTGCGCCATCACACGGTCTGCTTCGGCCCACGCTATCGGGAGCTGATCGACGAGATTTTCAACGGTCACGCGCTTGCCGAGGATTTTTCCCTCTACCTGCACACCCCCTGTGCCACGGACCCGAGCCTGGCGCCAGAAGGCTGCTCTAGCCACTATGTGTTGGCGCCCGTGCCGCACATGGGCAACGCGGCCATCGACTGGGAGGTGGAGGGGCCACGTTTTCGGGACAAGATCCTCGACTACCTCGAACGCCACTACATTCCCGGCCTGCGTGAGGACCTGGTCACCTGCCGTACCTTCACGCCGCTGGACTTCCGTGAAGAACTCAACGCTCACCTAGGCTCGGCGTTCTCGCTGGAACCCATATTGACCCAAAGTGCGTGGTTCCGCCCGCACAACCGTGACAGCGAAGTGAGCAACCTGTATCTGGTGGGCGCAGGCACTCATCCAGGTGCCGGTGTACCCGGCGTGATCGCCTCGGCCAAGGCCACGGCAGGCCTGATGCTGGAGGATCTGGGCGCATGACCGCACCGACCCACGACCAGTTGCTCGCGCATGCCGAACACAGCATTGCCGTGGGTTCGAAAAGCTTTGCCGCAGCCGCCCGGCTGTTCGACGCGCCAACGCGGCGCAGCGCCGTGCTGCTGTATGCCTGGTGTCGGCATTGCGACGACGTGATCGATGGCCAGGAAGCGGGGCACAACGCGGTGCTCATCAGCCCCGCAGAGGCACGCCTGCGCCTGGCGAACCTGCAGCGCCAAACGGAGGCCGCCTGCGCGGACCAGCCCGTGGATCAGCCAGCCTTCGCCGCCCTGCGTGAAGTAGCCAGGCGCCATGGCATCCCGCGGGCCGAGGCCTTCGATTTGCTCGAAGGTTTCGCTCAGGACGTGTCCGCCTGCCGCTACCAGACCTTGGATGAGGTCATGGTCTACTGCTATCACGTGGCAGGCGTGGTCGGGCTGATGATGGCTCGGGTCATGGGCGTTCATGATGCGCACGTGCTGGACCGGGCCTGTGACCTGGGCCTGGCCATGCAGCTGACCAACATCGCCCGTGACATCGTCGATGATGCCAAGGTCGGCCGCTGCTACGTGCCACAGGCCTGGCTCGCTGAACTTGGCGTCAGTGCAGAGGACCTTGCCGATGAGCGCCACCGCGCAGCCGTTACCACCATGGCCAGGCGCCTGGTCGCCCATGCCGAGCCTTACTATGCCAGCGCCAAGGCCGGGCTGTCGGCCCTCCCGCTGCGTTCAGCGTGGGCGGTAGCCACGGCTGGCCAGGTGTATCGGCGGATCGGTCAGAAGGTCGACAGCGCCGGGGTCAAAGCCTGGGACGGGCGGCTGTCCACGTCCAAGCGTGAAAAAGCCGGGGCTTTGGTCACGGGGCTTTGGCAGGCGCTGAGCTGTCCCCTGCGCCGGTACCCTCAACGCCCGGCTCGCCTGTGGCAGCGCCCTTCGCCCGCAGCGGCCCGCCATGCAGCGCCCGAAGCTGCCGGCGCAACCGCTCGATAGTGGGCACGTACAGGAAACCGAACGACACACAGCCTTCGCGCCCCTGGACCGCATGATGAAGCCGATGTGCCTGGTAGAGGCGCTTGAAATACCCGCTGCGCGGTACCACCTTGAATGGCCAGCGCCGATGCACCAGGCCGTCGTGTGCTACGAAATACAGGACGCCATAGGCGGTCATGCCCGCCCCTATCCATTGCAGCGGGTACCACCCGGCATTGCCCAGGGCGATGAGAATGATCGCCAGCACGGCGAACACCACGGCGTACAGGTCGTTTTTCTCGAACATACCTGTGCGCGGCTCGTGGTGCGAGCGATGCCAGCCCCAGCCAAAGCCATGCATGATGTACTTGTGGGCGAACCAGGCCACGCCTTCCATGGCGGCCAGGGTGCCGAAAAAGGTGAGCAGCGTCAGGGTCATGCGCAAGCTATCCAGGCGAGAGGGAACATGGGAGCAGTCCTTTGGTGCAGGCACAGGGCCGAGTCGATACAGCATGATCCACCCTAGGCGCCGGCGCAAAGCCTATGAGTCTCCAAGGCGGGCTTGTGTTCCATCGAGGGCCGCTTTATCCAGCCCAGTATCCCGATACATTTACCCTGAAAGCGCACCCCTCGATCCCTTATGCTGCCCGTAACACGAACCCATGCAAAGGCTGGTCATGCACTCCTCAGAACGACTCAAAGGGATCGACGTCTTCGTCGCGGTTGCCGACCTTGGCAGCTTCACCGCGGCGGCCATGCGCCTGAGCCTGACCAGCTCGGCCGTCAGCAAGAGTATCGCGCGCCTCGAAGCGCGCATGGGCGTTCGCCTGTTCGAGCGCACCACCCGCCGCTTATCCCTCAGTGAAGCGGGCGTGGTGTTCTACCGGACCTGCACGTCGGTGCTGGCGGATCTGGAAGAGGTCGAACACGCCCTAGCCGCCACGGGCAATGAACCTCACGGTCGGGTTCGCATCGACCTGCCCGCGTCGTATGGGCGGTTGCATGTGCTGCCGCTGATCCTGGCGTTCACCCGTCTGCACCCGCTGCTGCAACCGCATGTCTCGTTTTCCGACCGTTTCGTCGACCCGGTGCAGGAAGGCATCGACATCGTGGTACGCATCGGCGGCCCTGACACCTGGCCTGCCGCCCTGGGGCATCGATACTTCGGCGCCCAGCGCCTGATGTTCTGCGCCGCACCCGACTACCTGAAGACCCACGGCACCCCGCAAAGCGAGGATGACCTGGAACACCACCACTGCGTGGGCTATGGGCACGCCGATGGGCTGGTCAGCCCGTGGTTTTTCAAGGGGCGTCAGCCGGGGGAGATGGAACGCCGGACGGTGCACCCGCGCATCGCCGTGGGCGATGGCGAGGGCGAAGTGGCAGCGGTGCTGGCCGGCCACGGCATCGGGCAGTTGCCCACCTGGCTGACCCAACGGCACCTCGATGAGGGACGGATGATCGAGGTGCTTCCGGAACTGGCGACCGATGGCCTGCCGATGAACCTGGTGTGGCTCAAACGCCGCGAGCACCTACCCAAGGTGCGCGCGTTGCTCGATTACCTGTTGCCCAGGCTCGCGCCTCACGGCACGCGCGAAGCGGAACCGGCCTGAGGCACCAGCCTGGCCACCACGGGCACTGCCAGCAGCGCCAGCACGGCAACGGCTGCCGCCACGTAGCCCAGGTAGGCGATCCCCAACCCGTTGATGGTCATGCCGCCGAGCACGGCGCCAAGGCCGATGCCGGCGTTGGCGGCCGATACATTGGCGGTGCCAGCCAGGGCTTTGGCATGGGTCACCGACGCCATCACGCGCACCTGGCAGACTGGGTAAAGGGCGGTGTTGGCAACACCCCACAGCGCCAGAGCCAGACAGAAGACCAGGCCAGCATGGGCCAGTGGTACCAGCGCTGCCATACCGATGGCCAACAACACCAAAAACCCGGCCGTGGCCTTGAGCACGGAGTGGTCGACGGCACGGCCGCCGATCCAGTTGCCCAGTAGCCCTACGGCACCAAAGCCCATCAACCACCAGCCGGTATGGGCCGGGGCGACGCCTGCCACGCGCTCGAGCAGATCGGCCAGGTAGGTGTAGCCGGTGAACATGGCGGTGAACACCAGAATCGAGAGCAATACGTTCGCCACGAAAAAGCGTTCGGTGAAAATTCGGGCCTGGCTGGCAAAGTCGACCTTGGCCGTTCGCGCCACATGGGGCATCCAAAGGCCCATCGCCACTGCCATTACCAGCGAAAGCACTGCCAATGCCCAGAACGCGCCGCGCCAGCCCAGCGCGTCAGCGGCCAGTGTGCCCAGTGGAATGCCAAGCAGCATCGCGGCCGAGATGCCCAGGTAGACTTTGGACACGGCTCGCCCGGCATGCTCCGGCCCCGCCAGATGGCCTGCCGTTTCGCTGGCAGTGCCCCAGAACACCGGCAACGCCAGTGCCGGGATCACCCGAGCGATGGCCAGCACCCAGAAATTATCGGCCACCGCCGCCAGGGCGTTGGCCGCTGCAAAGACCAGCAGAATGGTGATGAACAACCGTTTGCGGTCCAGGTGCGCCAGCATGGCCGTCAGGAATGGCCCTGCGAGCATGACCGTGAACGCGAACAGCGTCACCAGTTGCCCGGCCATGGCGATGGACACGCCCAAGTCACGGGAAAGCGCAGGCAACAGGCCTACGATGAGAAACTCGGTGGTGACGATCAAGAAAGCGGAAAAGGCGAGGATGGCGATGCTGATGGCTGCCCGAGGGGCTTCGTCGAGGGGTGAAGCGGTGGCATATTCGGCAGACATGTGCGAACTCTCAAAACGTTAGCTGCCAGTCTATTCGATCGCGCAACTACCATTTCGGGCCGATATTCACATATGGCGTGACTTGAATTCATTAATTGGCCCAATGTATACAACCTGAACATTTCCTGATTACATATCGGCGGTCGCCTACGACGTTGGCCATCGCCGGCGCGTACTGCGACAGGCATCAACCATGTCATTTGCGCACACTTCCAGAACGTTATTGATCAAGAATGCAGAGCTGCTCGTCACCATGGATGGCGAACGCCGCGAAATCCGCGGTGGTGGCCTGTACATCGAAGGCAACCTGATCAAGCAGGTCGGCCCTAGCGACACCCTGCCCCAGGAGGCGGACGTGGTGCTGGACATGTCCGGCAAGGTGGTCATCCCAGGCTTGGTCAACACCCACCATCACATGTACCAAAGCCTGACGCGCGTGGTGCCGGCCGCCCAGGATGGCGAGCTGTTCAACTGGCTCTGCCAGCTGTACCCGATCTGGGCGCGGCTCACCCCCGAGATGATTGCAGTCTCGACCCAGACGGCCATGGCCGAGCTGATCCTCTCTGGCTGCACCACGTCCAGCGATCACCTCTATATCTACCCCAACGGCTGCAAGCTCGACGACAGCATTCACGCAGCTGCCGAAATCGGCATGCGCTTTCATGCCGCCCGCGGCAGCATGAGCGTGGGTCAAAGCCAGGGCGGGCTGCCGCCGGACTCGGTGGTGGAGAAGGAAGCGGACATCCTCAAGGAGTCCCAGCGCTTGATCGAGGACTACCACGATGCCAGCCATGGCTCGATGCGGCGCATCGTCGTGGCGCCCTGCTCGCCCTTCTCGGTCAGCCGTGACCTGATGCGTGAAGCGGCCGTGCTCGCTCGCCATCATGGCGTCTCGCTGCACACGCACCTGGCCGAAAACGTCAACGACATCGCCTACAGCCGGGAAAAGTTCGGCATGACCCCGGCCCAGTACGCCGAGGATCTTGGCTGGGTCGGGCCTGACGTGTGGCACGCTCACTGCGTGCAGCTCGACCAGCACGGCATCGAGCTGTTTGCCCGTACCGGCACCGGCGTGGCCCATTGCCCCTGCTCTAACATGCGTCTGGCGTCGGGCATTGCCCCGGTACGCGCCATGCGCGATCACGGCGTGCCTGTCGGGCTGGGGGTGGACGGTTCGGCGTCCAACGACGGCGCCAGCATGATCGGTGAAGTACGCCAGGCCCTGCTGTTGCAGCGCGTAGGCTTCGGCCCAGACGCCATGACTGCACGTGAAGCCCTTGAAATCGCCACCCTGGGTGGCGCCAAGGTGCTCAACCGCGATGACATTGGTGCACTGGCACCGGGCATGGTCGCCGACTTCGTCGCCTTCGACCTGGGCCACGTGGCGTACGCCGGTGGTCATCACGACCCGCTCGCAGCACTTGTGTTCTG
>CAURYQ010000104.1:0-13511 GCA_963529135.1 uncultured Pseudomonas sp.
ACCTGGGCCTGACTCATCTTGACGACGACTTCCTCAAGCGCTTTCCACAGCTACAGGAGCTCGACCTCAGAGAAAACCTGCTGACTCGATTGCCGGCTGGGCTCGATGGCCTGGGAGAGTTGCGTACCCTGCGACTGGACCACAATCAAATCGTATTGGATCCGGACGCCGACAGCGTGCTTGCACGCCTTACCTTCCTTGAGCAGATAAGCCTGGGCAATAACCCCTTGGGCAGGGTGCCAGACCTTTCCGGGCTGCGTCATCTGCGAGCCATATCGCTGCGCAATGCAGGTTTGCGCCATCTTCCGGCCAGTTATCACATGCCGTGGCGTGGTCTGGTGGATATCAGGGATAACCAGCTTCGTGAGGTCAACGAGCAGTTGCAAGCACTCGGGAGCCGGATTCAGCAATTATCGCTACATGACAACCCCTTGGAACCCGTCGGTGGGCAACGCCTTGCCGCCGAGAGCCAAGGCGCGTCCGCCCGGCGTGCCCGTGCTCATGCCTCAAGGGATGCCGCGTTGCGAGACCGCTGGATTGGCTCGGCCACCCCCGAGATCCGCCGTCGATACGAACTTATATGGGACGCTTTGCACGAAGATTTGGACTCGGCGGACTTTTTCCGGTTTCTCGCCGACTTTGCAGACTCTGATGACTTCGGCGACCAGCCTGAGTATTACCGCGCACGCATGTGGCGCATCCTTGAGCTGTGCGTAGAAAACATGGATGTGCGCGAAGCGGTCTATCTGCATGCCCAAGGACCACAGACGTGCGAGGACCGTTTGTTGCTGCTGCTCAGTCAGCTTGAGGTAAGGGCGCATATTGCCATCCGAACGGCAGGCAGCAATGCCAGAGAAACCGAAACCGAACTGCTGCACCTTGGCCGCTCGCTCTACCGTCTGGATGAGGTCGACAGTATCGCCGCTCGGCACATCGAACAGATGCGGCGTGACCCTTACGCGATGGTGGATGATATCGAAGTGTACCTGGCTTACCGGGTCAACCTGGCGAATCGCTTGGGGTTGCCGGCCCAGCCTGGCTACATGAACTATCCGGAATTCAGCCACGTCAGCAGCAGGCAGATCCGCTTGGCCGAGGATCGGGTACTGGCAGGCGAGAGCCGTGATGCATTGAGTGCTTCATTGGGGCAGCGTGAATTCTGGCAAGCCTATGTGCGCACACACTATCGCGAGCGATTCGAGGCGCTGGCAGCCCCATTTCACGTGCGTCTGGAGGCAGCCGAGCGAGCTGCGGTCGACGCTGGAGAGCAAGGCTATCTCGAGCAGGCTACCGCTTTGATGAGCGAGCTCAACGCCCAGGAACACGCGTTGTACGTAGAGCTCGCCAGCTTGGGGTACGACCGCCTGTGAGCGCAGGCTGACAGGCTGTGCAGCTGGGTCAGGCAGCGTCGCTGCGCAATGTTGCCTTTTCCAGGTATTGAGCCAGTGCGTGTTGTTCCGCCTCGGAGGTGAACAGACCAAGCTTGGTGCGGCGCCACAGGATGTCGTCCAGGCTGGTGGCCCACTCGTGCTCGCAGAGGTAGTCCACCTCGCGCGTGAACAGCCCGGCACCAATGGCCTGCCCCAGGTCCTGGGGGCCTTCCACGCCAGCCCGAAGCTTCCACACGCGGCTACCGTAGGTCCGCGCCCAGCGCTGGGCGATAGCAGGGGCGAGCCAAGTGTGACGCGCCAGCAAGGCTTCTTCGAGCGCCTGCGGTGTGGTCATGTCCTCGCCCCCTGGCAGCGTTGCCTCGGCGGTCCAGCTGCCACCCATGTGGCTGAAGAACGGCTTGAGTTCGGCCATGGCCGATTCGGCCAGCTTGCGGTACGTGGTCAGTTTGCCCCCGAAGACCGACAGCAGGGGTGCCTCGCCGTGTGCGGCAGACAGTGCCAGCGTGTAGTCACGGGTCACTGCCGACGGGTTGTCCGATTCGTCGTTGCAC
The DNA here is from genome assembly GCA_963529135.1 of uncultured Pseudomonas sp. Taxonomy (GTDB): domain Bacteria; phylum Pseudomonadota; class Gammaproteobacteria; order Pseudomonadales; family Pseudomonadaceae; genus Aquipseudomonas. Next base: position 1,943 of record CAURYQ010000104.1, read on the forward strand.
AGCGGGCGCACGCCGGCGTAGGTGCTGAAGATGTCGCTGCGCTGGAGCTGATGATTGAAGTGCGCGTTGACCACATTGAGCAGGTACTCGGTTTCCTGTTCGGTGATCGCGACCTTGGCAGGATCCCCGGTGTACTCGCGATCCGTGGTCCCGATCAGGGTGAAGCGATCCAGATACGGGATGCAGAAGACGATGCGCTGGTCTTCGTTCTGCAGAATGTAGGCATGTTCGCCTTCATAGAGACGAGGAACGATCAGGTGGCTGCCTTGGATCAGGCGGATGCCGTAGGGTGCATCCAGCTTCAGGTCGTTTTTGATGAACTGGGCCACCCATGGGCCGGCCGCGTTCACCAAGCCCTTGGCGCGGATTTTCCGGGTGCTGCCATCGCCATGCTGCACGTCTACTTCCCAGACGCCGTCGACACGGCGGGCACCCAGGCACAGCGTGCGGGTATGGATGTGCGCGCCGTGCTCACGGGCAGCCATCGCGTTGAGCACCACCAGGCGGGCATCATCGACCCAGCAATCGGCGTATTCGAAGCCGCGGCTGATGGCTGGCTTGAGTGCAGAGCCTGCGTCGAATCGCAGACTGCGCGAGGCACCCAGGCGCTTGCGCTTGCCCAGGTGGTCGTACAGGAACAGCCCCGCGCGGATCATCCAGGCAGGCCGCAGGTGAGGGCGGTGGGGCAGCACGAAGCGCATGGGCTTGACGATGTGCGGCGCCTTGGCCAGCAATACTTCACGCTCTGCCAGCGCTTCGCGCACTAGACGAAACTCATAGTGCTCCAGGTAACGCAGGCCGCCATGGATCAGCTTGCTGCTGGCCGAGGAGGTGTGCCGCGCCAGGTCATCCTTTTCACACAGGAAGACGTTCAGGCCACGGCCGGCTGCATCTGCGGCAATACCAACGCCGTTGATGCCGCCGCCTATCACCACCAGGTCATAGCAGTCGGCAACGGGGGCGCGGGACGAATCGGGCTGGGACACAGGCAGGGCCTCCTGAAGCGGTTACATCGAAAGTGAACATTAATGTTCGTTTCCGAAAATACTAGCGCAAGCGAACGCCGTTCGCCAGTCAGTATTCATAGAAAATACTGATGAGGTGACAAGCAAATGAACATTAACGAAAAAAATGGCAGCAGGTGGCGGCTGGCCACACCAGTGCGTGGAGCACTGGCTGCAACGGCTCATATCACCTCGACGCGCACCTTGTGATCACTGAGCAGTTGCATGAGGGCAGGCGCCGGTGCCTGGTCGGTAACCAGGCAGTCGACCAGGCTGATACCGCCCAGCCGCACCATGGCATTGCGCCCGAATTTGCTCGAATCCGCGGCCAGGATCACTTGACGAGCATTGGCAATGATCGCCTGGGAGACGCGCACTTCCTGATAGTCGAAATCCAGCAAACTGCCGTCTTCGTCGATGCCACTTATGCCGACGAGGGCGTAATCGACCTTGAACTGATTGATGAAGTCGACACTGGCCTGGCCGACGACGCCACCGTCGCGCCGCACGGTACCGCCGGCCACCAGAACCTCGAAATCATCTTTGGCCGCCAGGATGGATGCCACGTGCAGGTTGTTGGTGATGACCTTCAGCTGACTGTGGCTGAGCAAGGCGCGGGCGATGGATTCGGTGGTGGTGCCGATGTTGATGAACAACGAGGCATGATCGGGGATCTGCCGGGCGATCGCCTCGGCAATGCGTTGCTTTTCGTCGCGCATCTGGTCTGCGCGCATGGCGTAAGCCGTGTTCTCTACGCTTGAATCGTAGGCTGCGCCCCCGTGGTAACGGCGTAACAGGTCGAGCTCTGCCAGTTGGTTGATGTCGCGGCGGATCGTCTGCGGGGTAACGACGAACAGCTGCGCCATTTCCTCGATACTGACGTAGCCGCGGTCGCGGACCAGTTCGAGGATTTGTTGTTGGCGTGGAGGCAAATTCATGGACGTCCTTCGGAGCAGCCTGACAAATGCTGCAATCATGCCGTAGGACGAGGATGACAGCCAGTGCGCGGCGTCTGTCAGCCAGAACCGACGCAGCCTGTCGAGCAGGCTGCGCCGTCAGCGTGCCATTACGCGTCGTGGTCTTCCCAGTCGCGGGTGCGATCGACGGCCTTCCTCCACCCGCCGTACAGTTTCTCTTTCTGCGCCTCATCCAACTGCGGGCTGAACTCCCGTTCAATGATCGCCTTGTTGCGCAGTTCGTCCAGGCTGCTCCAGAAGCCGCAGGCCAGACCAGCCAGGTAGGCTGCACCCAGCGCCGTGGTTTCACGCATCCTGGGCCGCTCGACGCAGGTGCCAAGGATGTCGGCCTGGAACTGCATCAGGAAGTTGTTGGCCACCGCGCCGCCGTCTACCCGCAGTTCCGACAAGCGTTGGCCACAATCTTGTTGCATGGCATCGAGTACATCGCGGGTTTGGTAGGCGATGGACTCCAGCGCTGCACGGATGATGTGGTCTACCTTGACGCCGCGGGTCAGGCCAAACAGGGCGCCACGGGCATAAGGATCCCAGTAGGGGGCGCCGAGGCCGGTGAAGGCGGGGACCAGGTAGACGCCATTGCTGTCTTTGACCTTGCTGGCGAAGTATTCGGTGTCCAATGCGTCATTGACGATCTTCAGTTCGTCGCGCAGCCACTGGACCGTCGAGCCGCCGTTGAACACCGCACCCTCCAACGCATAGGCCACTTCGCCGCGTGGGCCGCAGGCGATGGTGGTCAACAGGCCGTGGGACGATGTCACTGCCTTGTCGCCGGTGTTCATCAGCAGGAAACAACCGGTGCCATAGGTATTCTTCGCTTGCCCCGGTTCCACGCACATCTGCCCGAACAGGGCCGATTGCTGGTCCCCGGCGATGCCGGCGATCGCGATGCCACTTTTGGTGTGACCGTAGACTTCGGAGGAGGAGCGCACTTCAGGGAGCATTTGCGCAGGGATGCCCAGGATATCGAGCAGCTTTTCATCCCACTGCAGCGTATGGATGTTGAACATCAGCGTTCGCGAAGCATTGGTGTAGTCGGTGACATGCACCTTGCCGCCGGAAAACTTCCAGATCAGCCAGGTATCCACGGTGCCGAACAACAGCTCACCGCGTTCGGCCCGTTCCCGGGCTCCGTCGACATTGTCCAGGATCCACTTGAGCTTGGTACCGGAAAAGTATGGATCGGTAACCAGGCCGGTGGTCTCGCGGATGTAGTCCTCGTGGCCGTCACGCTTGAGCTGGGCGCAGATCTCGGTGCTGCGTCGGCATTGCCAGACGATAGCGTTGTATACCGGCCGGCCGGTTTCCTTGTCCCAGACAACGGTCGTTTCACGCTGGTTGGTGATGCCCAGCGCCGCGACCTGTGCATGGCTGATGCCGGCCTGGGCCAGCGCTTCGACCATGGTCGCACTCTGGGTGGCGAAGATTTCCATCGGGTCATGCTCGACCCAGCCAGCCTGCGGATAATGCTGGACGAACTCGCGCTGGGAGGTGCCGACCACGTTGGCATCGCGGTCGAAAATGATCGCGCGCGAGCTGGTGGTGCCCTGGTCCAGGGCGATGATGTACTGCTTGTCCTGAGTGTCTGTCATGGTCGTAGGCCTTGCAAAATAGGGGTCGTGGCGGGCTGGCTGCCGTGCTTAGTTGACTTGCGTATCGCCTTGGCGACCGTCGCCTGCCTCGGGCGTGGCCGAAGGTGCCACGGGCAGGTTGCGGGCAATCAAGCCACGATAGGTGGCAGCACCGAGGCAGGCGCCGATGATAGGGCCGAATATCGGAACCAGGAAGTAAGGCACATCCCGGCCGCCGGTGAAGGCAATTTCGCCCCAGCCTGCCAGGAACGTCATGATTTTCGGGCCCAGGTCGCGCGCCGGGTTCATGGCGAAGCCGGTCAAGGGGCCCATGGCGCTGCCGATCACCGCGATCAGCAGGCCGATCAGCAGCGGTGCCATCGGGCCGCGGGGTAGGCCGTTGTTATCGTCGGTCAAGGCCATGATGACAGCCATGAGGATTGCCGTGATGATCACTTCCACGAGCAGTGCCTGCGCCGTGGAAAGGGACGGATGCGGATAGGTGGAGAAGACCGCCGCCAGCTCCAGGCTGGATTCGCTACCGCGCAGCATGGCATGCGCTTGTTCGAAATCGAAGAACAGGGTGCTGTACAGGGCATAGACCAATGCCGCGCCGCAGAAGGCACCGCACACCTGGGCAAGCATGTAGAAAGGGAGCTTGCGCCGATCGAACCCGGCGAACAGGGTCAGCGCGATGCTGACGGCAGGGTTCAGGTGAGCGCCGGAGATACCAGCGGTGAGGTAGATGCTCATGCTGACGCCCACCCCCCAGATGATGCTGATCTCCCACAGCCCGAAACTCGCGCCTGCAACCTTGAGTGCGGCAACGCAGCCGGTGCCGAAAAAGATCAGCAGCGCGGTACCGAGAAACTCAGCCAGGCACTGACTGGACAGCGTGGGTTGGCCTTGAGCAATTGTCATGTATGACCTCGTTGTTTTTGTTGTGAGTCGCGCGGGGCTCGACAGCAAGGCCCGGACCTTCCGGATGGTCCTGGGCGGGCATGGGGTGCACCGTGAAGGTGCACCTCGGTATTCAGAAACGAAAAAATATAGACAAGAAACGCTGATGTCAAAGGTCGAAAGTGAACGGCCGGTCACCTTTTGATCAACTGCCTGCACCGTGATGCCCCGTGGTAGAGCAGGGCGCGTGGCCTCAGTGGCTGGGATGTGGGAATTGGCCTAAAGTAGCTGCCGATTTGTCTTACATCGGAATTCTGTATGACGCCCGCTCTGGACCTGTTGAAGAAACATCACGCCCATTACCGCGTACACAGCTACGAGCACGACCCCAAGACGGCCTCCTATGGGCTGGAAGCCGCCGACAAGCTTGGGCTGGACCCGCAGCAAGTGTTCAAGACGCTGCTGGCGTGCAGCGAAAAAGGGGAATTGCTGGTGGCCGTGGTGCCCGTGGTGGGTACCCTCGATCTCAAGGCCTTGGCCAGTGCGGCGGGCGTGAAGAAGTGCGAGATGGCCGACCCTGTCAACGCACAGCGGGCAACCGGCTATCTGGTAGGGGGGATAAGCCCATTAGGGCAGAAGAAGCGTCTGCGCACGTTCATCGACACGGCTGCGCAGCACTTTGCGACCATCCATGTGAGCGCTGGGCGACGAGGGTTGGAAGTTGAACTGGCCGCAACGACCCTGGCCGAACACACCCAGGCCACCTTTGCCAGTATCGGCAGGGCCTGACGCCCCGCCACGGCGGCCCAGCCAGTGAAGGGCGCACCGCGTAGTCCCCGCGGGCGCACTCGTGCTCTAGCTGCGGACCAACCTCAGTTCGGCGCGCTATGGCGGCGAACGCCCGTGGCCTGCTGCACCGTCTGTGTGGCGGTGCTGCCCGGTACCGGGAACACCACCAGATGGTCGGCTTTTACCGCAATGCCGACTTCTTCACCTGGCTGACGATCGACATGACTGGTGAAGATCGCTTCGAGCTGGCTACCAGTGGGCAGTTGCAGCCGGTAAAGGGTAGAGGCGCCGAGGAAGCTCTTGGCTACGATGACCGCGCGTAGCGGGCTGTCTGGCGCATGCACGATGTCGTCCGGGCGCAACAGCACATCCACCGAGCTCCCCGGGGCCATGCGGTAGGCACGGTTGCCGCGCAACTCACCTAGCTCGGTGCTGACCGCTTCCACGCTGGTCATCTGGCCGCGGATGAAATAACCCTGGCCAATGAAGCTGGCCACGAACGGTGTCTGCGGCTCGTGGTACAGGTTGTAGGGGGTGTCCCACTGCTCAAGCCGGCCTTCCTTGAACACCCCGACCTGATCGCTGACCGCGAAGGCCTCTTCCTGGTCATGGGTGACCAGGATGGCGCTGGTGCCACGCTGCTTGAGGATGTCCCGCACCTCGTGGCTGAGCCTGCGACGAAGCTCCACGTCGAGGTTGGAAAACGGCTCGTCCAAGAGCAGCAACTGCGGCTCTGGCGCCAATGCCCGCGCCAGTGCGACCCGCTGCTGCTGGCCACCGGACAGCTCATGCGGGTAGCGGCCACCCAGGCCACCGAGCTTGACCAGTTCGAGCATCTCGTCGATCACCGCCGCCTGACGTGGATGCTTGGCAATGCCGAAAGCGATGTTCTGCGCCACGGTCAGATGGGGAAACAGGGCATAGTCCTGAAACACCATGCCAATGCGCCGTTTCTCGGGAGCGAGGGTGAAGCCTGCTTTGGAGATGACGGTGCCGGCCAGCTGGATTTCACCTTCATGCACAGGCTCGAAACCGGCGATGGCGCGCAAGGTTGTGGTCTTGCCGCATCCGGACGAGCCCAGCAGGCAGCCGATGTCGCCCGCGTTCAAATGCAGGTTCAGGTTCTGGACGATGCGCTGGTCGCCGTAGCCGCAGGCAAGGTTGCGCAGGTTGAGCAGTAGAGGTTGACTCATGCGTGGTGGTAAGCCGGTTCGACAAGAAATTCGAGGAGTGCCTTTTGTGCATGCAGGCGGTTTTCAGCTTGATCCCAGGCGACCGAACGGGGGTCGTCAAGCAGGTCATGGCTGATTTCCTCGCCACGATGGGCGGGCAAGCAATGCATGAACAGGACGTCGGGTGCTGCCAGGTCCAGCATGTCGCGGGTCACCTGGTACGGCGCAAAGTGCGCCAGGCGACGAGCAGTTTCCTCTTCCTGACCCATGGAAGTCCAGACGTCGGTGGTGACCAGGTGGGCCCCCTGAACCGCTTCGCGGGGGTCGCGTACGATCTGCACGTGCTCGCCGCCGATGGCCAGGAACCGTGGGTCTGGCTCATACCCCTGCGGGCAGGCGATGCGCAGCTTGAACCCGAACTGCCGTGCCGCTTCGATGTAGGAGTTGCACATGTTGAAACCATCGCCGATCCACGCCACGGTCTTGCCCTGGATCGCGCCGCGGTGCTCGAGGAACGTCTGCATGTCAGCCAGAAGCTGGCAGGGATGCGACTCGTCCGACAGCGCATTGATCACCGGCACGCGAGACTTGGCGGCAAAATCGGTCAGGGTGCTGTGGGCATGGGTGCGAATCATCACCACGTCAAGCATGCTCGACAGCACGATGGCGCTGTCGCCGATCGGCTCGCCCCGGCCAAGTTGGGTGTCGCGCGGGGACAGGAAGATGGCTTGGCCGCCGAGCTGAATCATGCCCGCCTCGAACGAAACCCGGGTACGGGTCGAGGATTTTTCGAAAATCATGCCCAGCACACGGCTTTTCAGCGGCTCGAAGAGCACGCCGCGCTTGCGCAGGTCCTTCAGCTCGATGCCGCGGCGGATCACCCCGAGCAATTCGTCGGTGGTGAAGTCCAGCAGGGAGAGAAAGTGCCTAGCGCTCATGATTGACTACCTTATCTGCAACAGTATGCAGGCCCACCGTACGGTTTTTTTTACAACGGCGGTGACCTGCGGCGTAAGCCGCACGAGGCGGACGAATAGGGAAAGGCGCAATACTATAATTAAATGTCGCCTGAAACCAAGGGGTGAAACCGCCAGGCCCTGCCAGCGGTGTTGCAAGGGGTTTCGCTGGGCAACTGTATCGCTGTGTTTTATTTGCTACGGCTGTTTGTACACGGCTTGAGGCCCTGTTGGCAAACCGGCCAGGCACTGTCGTGCGCCTGATAGGGGGCGATTCATGCCACGAAGCACGCTGGCTGGCCTGGGGCGCTCAGTCCATAGTCGAGCCATCAAGACAACGAGGCATGCGGTCATGACCCCTTCCCTGCACCACCGGGCCTGTCACCTGTGTGAAGCCATCTGTGGTTTGAACATCGTCGTGAGCCACACCCCGGGCGAGCCTGCCCGAGTTAGCTCCATCAAGGGCGATCCCCAGGATCCGTTCAGCCGAGGCCATGTCTGCCCCAAGGCCGTGGCGCTGCAGGATATCCAGAACGATCCTGATCGTTTACGCCAACCGCACCGGCGCATAGGGGACCAGTGGCAGGCGATCGGCTGGGAAGAGGCGTTCGAGTTGGCTGCCGAACGCCTATGGGCCGTGCAGCAGGCCCATGGCAACAACGCCGTTGCCGTTTATCAAGGCAACCCCAGCGTGCACAACTATGGGTTGATGACCCATGGCAACTACTTTCTCGGGCTGCTGAAAACGCGCAATCGCTATTCGGCCACGTCCGTGGATCAACTGCCGCAGCACTTGGTCAGCCACTTGATGTATGGCCATGGCCTGCTGCTGCCGATCCCCGACATCGACCATACGGACTTCATGCTGATACTGGGCGGCAACCCCTTGGCCTCCAACGGCAGCATCATGACCGTCCCTGATGTGGAGAAGCGGCTCAAGGCTTTGCGTGCCCGTGGTGGGCGGCTGGTCGTGATTGACCCGCGGCGCAGTGAGACCGCAGCGATCGCAGATTCTCATCTGTTCATCCAGCCAGGTGGCGACGCAGCCTTATTGTGTGGCCTGCTTCATACCTTGTTCGAGGAACGCCTGGCGCGAGGCTCGCACCTGCCGGTCATTGGGCTTGCCGACGTCCGCGCCGCACTCGCCCCCATGACGCCCGAGGCCATGAGCGCACTGTGTGGCATCGCGGCGCAGGACATCCGCCAATTGGCGCGTGACTTCGCTGCGGCTGATAAAGCGGTATGTTACGGGCGCATGGGTGTATCCACCCAGGTCTTCGGAACGCTTTGTCACTGGCTGGTGCAAATGATCAACCTGGTCACCGGCAACCTGGATCGTGAGGGCGGGGCGCTGTGTACCGAACCTGCGGTGGACGTGGTGGCGAGCACCTCTGGCGGCCACTTCAACGCTTGGCAAAGCCGGGTTTCGGGTCTGCCCGAGTATGCCGGGGAGCTGCCCGTGGCTGCGCTCGCCGAAGAGATGCTGACACCTGGCCAGGGTCAGGTTCGGGCACTGGTCACGGTCGCGGGCAATCCAGTGCTGTCGACACCTAACGGGCGGCAGTTGGATCGGGCGCTGTCGGGGCTCGATTTCATGCTCAGCATCGACTTGTACATCAACGAAACCACTCGCCATGCGGACCTTGTCCTACCCTCGACGTCGGCGCTGGAGAACGACCACTATGACACCACCTTCAATCTGCTGGCGGTGCGCAATGTCAGCCGGTTCAACCGGGCGGTTCTGCCCAAGCCCGACGGCGCCTTGCACGACTGGGAAATCTTCGTCGGTCTGGCCGAGGCCTATGCCAAGCGCGCAGGGCGCGAGCTGCAGCCAACCGTGGCGCCAGCGCAGATGATCGACAGGGCCCTGCGCAGCGGCCGCTATGGGCAGGCGACCCCGTGGCAGCTGTCACTCGAAACCCTCGATGCACACCCGCATGGGCTCGATCTAGGGCCGTTGCACCCCAACCTTGCAGCCCGCCTGGGCACCGCTAGCAAGGCCATCGAGGCAGCGCCGCGCGTGTTGCTGGATGATCTGGCGCGTCTTGCCCAACAGACGCCGCCAGAAGCCGGGCAGTTGCTGCTGATAGGGCGGCGGCATGTGCGCAGCAACAACTCCTGGATGCACAACTATCACCGCCTGGTCAAAGGCAAGCCTCGGCACCACTTGTTGATGCACCCGGACGACCTGCGCCAGCGCCAGCTCCAGGATGGCCAGCGGGTCCGGGTGCGCTCGCGTGCAGGGGCGGTGGAAGTGGAGGTGCAGGCCTGCGAAAGCATGATGCCGGGGGTGGTGAGCCTGCCCCACGGTTTCGGGCATGGCCGCCAGGGGGTTCGTCTGCAGACCGCCCAGGCACAGCCTGGTGTAAGCGCCAACGACCTTACCGACGAGCAGTTGCGCGATCAGGTGTCGGGCAATGCCGCGCTCAATGGCGTGCCGGTGCATGTTGAAGCCGCTTGAGGGTTGGCAAGGCCGAGCATGCAGCTCGGCTTTCCGTTACAATGCGTGACCGTGCCGACGCCAGTGTCGGAAAGTCAAGCCGAGGTGCTACATGGATATCATCGAAACGATCAAAGAGCAGATTGCCAACAACACCATTCTGCTTTACATGAAGGGCTCGCCGAATGCGCCGCAGTGCGGCTTTTCCGCCCGTGCGTCCCAGGCAGTGATGGGTTGTGGCGAGAAGTTCGCCTACGTCGACATCCTGCAGAACCCGGAAATCCGCGCCAACCTGCCCAAGTACGCCAACTGGCCAACTTTCCCTCAGCTGTGGGTCGGTGGTGAGCTGGTCGGCGGTAGCGATATCGTGCTGGAAATGTTCGAGAAGGGTGAGTTGCAGACCTTGATCAAGGACGCTGCCGCCAAGGCGAATGCTTCCGAGGCGTAAAAGCTGCGCTTACAAAAAACCCGCCAATGGCGGGTTTTTTTAGGCGTGAGCTTTTTACTCTTCGCCCATCTGCGACTGCAGGTAGTTTTCAATACCGATCTTGTCGATAAGGCCCAATTGGGTTTCCAGCCAGTCGATATGTTCTTCTTCGGACTCGAGGATATCCTCCAGTACGTCACGGGAGCCGAAGTCGCCAACCGTTTCGCAATGAGCGATGGCAGCTTTCAGGTCGATCAGACCTTTTTGCTCCAGACGCAGATCGCATTCGAGCATCTCTTTGGTGTGCTCGCCGATCAGCAGCTTGCCCAAGTCCTGCACGTTGGGGATGCCTTCGAGAAAAAGAATACGCTTGATCAACTTGTCAGCGTGCTTCATTTCGTCAATGGATTCTTTGTACTCGTGCTTGCCGAGCTTGTTCAGACCCCAATCTTCGTACATGCGGGCATGCAGAAAGTACTGGTTGATCGCGACCAGCTCGTTTCCGAGGACCTTGTTGAGATGCTGGATGACGCTGATGTCGCCTTTCATTGGGGTTCCTGCCCTGTCGAAGTGTGTCAATACAGGGAAGTTTGAGCCTGATGCTTAGGCCTGTCAAACCTAAGTAATTGAATAATAAATGAAAATTAATAGGAATAAGAATGTTTGTGAACCGCGTTGGACTGCTAACTTGTTGAATTAAGGCGAAAAAAAACCGGACGCCAGGTCCGGTTTTCATAATTCGGGGGTATTCAGGCAGTGGTAAATTCCACTGGGTAGGGCAGGGCCGCCTGACTGACCTGAAGCTTTGTCAGCGTTTCGCGGACTACCTCCTTGGCAAGGCAGGCACATTTGCCACACTGGCTGGCGACATTGGTCGCGGCTCGGACTTCCTTGTAGCTGCAGCATCCTTCATAGATCGCGTCGCGGATCTGTCCGTCGGTGACGCCGACACAAAGACACACATACATAGGGCTGACCATCGCTGGCGGGTTCGATGGGTTGGAGCTTAATGTGAATGAGAATGCTTGTCAAAGTGGTTTCAGAAGGCATTTGTCTGGGGTGACCAGCGGTCGTGCGTTCGCGGCATTCGGTCTGTCATCGTAACCTGTGTATGATAGTCAACCTTTGTTGCATGCCGGGTCGGCGACCCGGCATGGCAATGGTTCTTCACTCACATCAGGAGATTACAATGAGCGTACTCGTTGGCAAGAAAGCCCCCGATTTCACCGTCCCCGCCGTGCTGGGCAGCGGCGAGATCGTCGACAGCTTCAACCTGGCCTCGGCCATCAAGGGCAAGTACGGCCTGGTGTTCTTCTACCCGCTGGACTTCACCTTC
>CAURYQ010000105.1:0-13461 GCA_963529135.1 uncultured Pseudomonas sp.
GCCCAGGCCAGGCCGTGACCCTGACCATGGAAGACGAGATCGACATCTCCCGGGGCGACCTGCTGGTGCACGCCGACAACGTGCCGCCGGTGACCGACCAGTTCGAAGCCATGCTGGTGTGGATGGCCGAAGAGCCCATGCTGCCGGGCAAGAAATACGACATCAAACGCGCGACCAGCTACGTGCCAGGTTCGATTGCCAGCATCACCCACAAGGTGGATGTGAACACGCTCGAGAAGGGCGCGGCCAGTGCCCTGCAACTGAACGAGATCGGTCGGGTCAAGGTGTCGCTGGACAGCGCCATCGCGCTGGACGGTTACGAAAGCAACCGCACCACCGGTGCGTTCATCGTCATCGACCGCCTGACCAACGGCACTGTCGGCGCGGGCATGATCATCGCCCAGCCGGTACTGCCGCATGGCGGTGCCGGGCAGCATGGCAAGCTGGCCCACGTGTCCACCGAAGAGCGTGCCCTGCGCTTCGGCCAGCAACCGGCGACCGTACTGTTCAGCGGCCTGTCCGGCGCCGGCAAGAGCACCTTGGCTTATGCCGTGGAGCGCAAGCTGTTCGACATGGGCCGTGCCGTCTACGTGCTCGACGGTCAGAACCTGCGGCATGACCTGAACAAGGGGCTGCCACAGGATCGCGCAGGCCGTACCGAGAACTGGCGCCGCGCCGCGCATGTGGCGCGCCAGTTCAACGAAGCTGGCCTGTTGACCCTGGCGGCCTTCGTGGCGCCGGACGCCGAGGGCCGCGAGCAGGCCAAGGCGCTGATCGGCAGGGATCGCCTGGTGACCGTTTACGTCCAGGCCTCGCCCCTGGTATGCCGTGAGCGTGATCCGCAAGGTCTGTATGCCGCCGAAGGCGATAACATTCCCGGCGAAAGCTTCCCGTTCGACGTACCGCTAGACGCTGACCTGGTCATCGATACTCAGGCCACCAGTGTGGAGGAAGGGGTCAAGCAGGTGCTGGATGTGTTGAGGCAGCGTGGCGCGATCTAATCGTTAGGCTGCTGGGAAAGTCCCGCTTTGGCGTAACGCTGTTCACGTGGGCCCGCTTCACGGTCCATCCGGCGCCTCGGTGAGCCCGCTTCCACAAGCCCGTGAACCTACCATTCAGGCTCACGCGGTCAACCTGTGTGAGCGGCTACTTCGGGTTCTGAGGTGTGGGAGGGGCCTTGTGCCCCGATGGGGCGCGCAGCGGCCCCAGAATGTCAGCTAGCATCACCGATCGTCGGGGCCGCTGTGCGGCCCATCGCGGTACAAGACCGCTCCCACACGAATGGACTGCCCCCAAGAAATTGGACAAAAATCCAAACCCCAGGACAGTCCATTTCGGGTTCTGATGTGTGGGAGGGGCCTTGTGCCCCGATGGGGCGCGCAGCGGCCCCAGGATTTCAGCTCGCATCGCAGATCGCCGGGGCCGCAGTGCGGCCCATCGCGGTACAAGACCGCTCCCACACGAATGGACTACCCCAAGAATTGGACAGAAATCCAAACCCCAGGACAGTCCATTTCGGATTCTGAGGTGTGGGAGGGGCCTTGTGCCCCGATGGGGCGCGCAGCGGCCCCAGGATTTCAGCTCGCATCGCAGATCGTCTGGGCCGCTGCGCAGCCCATCGCGGTACAAGACCGCACACACCAGCGCATCATGCGTGAAGCGGTTGTGCGCTTCTTCGCCCTGTGGAAACAGCTATCGACCTCTATTCATGCCATCGGCGTATCAAGTTCAGACACCCGCCCTGCAAGCCTTAAGTAGATGTTGCCTCAGCGTAGGCCGGTTGGCTTGAGGCGAAGTCGTCTATCCAGGTCTGTCCGACACGGGTATCACTCTTCCTTCTTTCACGGCCTTGTATGAAAAACTCGAATAGATTTCCTTCACACCCGGCAACCGCTGCAGCACCTCGCGGGTAAATTCCCCGAACGACTCCAAGTCGCTTGCAAGTACTTCGAGGAGAAAGTCGTAGCGCCCTGAAATGTTGTGGCAGGTCACGATTTCCGGAATGGCCATCAGCCGCTGCTCGAACGCCAGCGCCGTCTGCTTGGTGTGAGACTCCATCATGATGCTGACGAACGCGGTCACGCCAAAGCCCAGCGCCTTGGGCGAGAGCACTGCCTGGTAGCCGTTTATGTACCCGCTTTCCTCAAGGCGCTTGACCCGCCGCCAGCAGGGGGAGGTGGTCAGCGACACCTGGTCGGCCAGCTCGGCGATGGTGAGGCGTGCATTGTCCTGCAGGGCAGTCAGCAGGGCGCGGTCGATACGGTCTAGCTCGGCAGGCATAACGTGCCCTCGTAAACGGCAGAATGGCTTTTTTGTTGTGAAATGCGCAGTGAGCGTGAGCAAGTTTGGAAAAATTCACGCGGCGCAGTGGCATAAGCTTAGAACAAACCAACAAGAGGCTGTTGCCATGCGCGACTCCCCACACGACACCGGTTTTTCAACGCGTGCCATCCATCACGGATACGACCCGCTCGCTCACGGTGGTGCACTGGTGCCACCGGTATACCAGACCGCGATCTATGCGTTTCCCACCGCCGAATATGGCGCGGCATGCTTTGCCGGTGAACAGGCCGGGCATTTCTACAGCCGCATTTCCAACCCCACGCTGAACCTGCTCGAAGCACGCATGGCCTCGCTGGAGGGAGGGGAGGCGGGCCTTGCGCTCGCTTCCGGGATGGGAGCAATCACCGCGACCCTCTGGACGTTGCTGCGACCGGGCGACGAGTTGATCGTCGGGCAGACCGTGTACGGATGTACCTTCGCCTTCATGCACCATGGCATCGGGGAATTTGGCGTGACGATCCGTCATATCGACCTCAATGATGCCGATGCCCTGCGAGCCGCGCTCAGTGACAAGACCCGCATGATCTACTTCGAGACGCCCGCCAACCCGACCATGCAACTGGTCGACATTGCTGCCGTAGCCGAAGCGGTGCGTGGCCGAGATGTGCTTGTGGTGGTCGACAACACCTACTGCACGCCTTACCTGCAACGCCCCTTGGAACTGGGCGCCGATCTGGTCGTGCATTCGGCCACCAAGTACCTCAGCGGGCATGGTGACATCACCGCCGGCCTGGTGGTTGGCCGTCAAGCGCTGGTGGATCGTATCCGCCTGGAGGGGCTCAAGGACATGACCGGGGCTGTACTGTCGCCTCATGACGCCATGCTGCTGATGCGGGGGATCAAGACCCTGGCACTGCGCATGGACCGGCATTGCGAGAATGCCTGCCAGGTGGCCGATTACCTGTCGCGTCAGGCGCAGGTTGAATTGATTCACTACCCGGGCTTGCCGTCGTTTGTGCAGCATGAACTGGCTCAGCGCCAGATGCGCCTGCCCGGGGGAATGATCGCCTTCGAGCTCAAGGGCGGTATCGAGGCAGGGCGCCGCTTCATGAATGCCCTGCAGCTGTTCGCCAGGGCCGTGAGCCTGGGTGATGCCGAGTCGTTGGCCCAGCACCCGGCGAGCATGACGCATTCCAGCTATACGCCCCAGGAGCGGGCGCAACACGGCATATCCGAAGGGCTCGTGCGTTTGTCGGTGGGGCTGGAGGACATTGAGGATCTGCTGGCGGATATACAGCAGGCCCTGCGTGCCTGCCCATGAGTCTGGGGCTACAGGCTAGCCGATGCCTTGCATGGGTGCGGGCAGGGGACTCTGGCGATGAGGGCGAAGGTGGTCAATTCTGGCGCGAGCCTTGGCCTGGCAGGCATTTTTCGCCGATGCGGTAGATGTCGAATTGGTCTCGATCGTTCAAGAAAAAGGCCTCTTCGAGGCCTTTTTTCAATGTTCAGTGCTTAAGGCCGTAGCTCTCGTCGAGCATGCCGGGCGAGTTCGGCGTTTTCGGCGCATAGTCGCGTGGCACTTCAGCCGTGTCCTTCGGTGGCGTCAGACGGCTGTGCGGGCCATGGGAGCCTTCGGAGTGCAGGGCCGCCAGCAGGCGTTGACGCGTCACCTCGTCCAGGGCCAGGTTGTTGGCCCCGTCGGCCAGGTGATCCTGAACATCCTGGTAGCTCTGGTTCAGCTTCTTGACCAGTACGGCGGTGCTGTTGAAGTGCGTTACCACCTGGTTCTGATAGCTGTCGAAACGCTGTTGGATGTCATCGAGCTGGCGCTGGGTGCTGCTGGGCGCAGCGTTGGGCAACAGGCGCGCCACGACGAAACCGACGACCACACCGATGACCAGGGCCAGGGTAGGCAACAACCAAACAAGGAGCGAGAGTTCCACGAGTCCTTCCTCTATAAACGGCTTTGCTTTACGTTACCGGCTCAGACCTGCGCTGTATACCGCGAGCGATCGCAAATCAGAACAGAATTCCTCACCTAGACGAATCGACCTTCTCCAAGGTCACGGAGTAGTGCCTTGCTTGTCCGCGAAACCCCTTTGTTCATCGATGGCCCGAGCGGCCCGCTCGAAGCCCTCTACCTGGACGTGGCAGACGCCCATGGCGCGGTGCTTATCTGTCATCCCAATCCGGTCCAGGGCGGCACCATGCTCAACAAGGTGGTTTCGACGCTGCAACGCACGGCCCGCGATGCCGGTTATGTCACCTTGCGCTTCAACTACCGCGGCGTTGGGCAGAGCGCCGGCACCCATGACATGGGCGCTGGCGAGGTGGCTGATGCCCAGGCCGCTGCCGCCTGGCTGCGGGCGGCGCATCCCGGGCTGCCCTTGGTGCTGATGGGGTTCTCCTTCGGTGGTTTCGTGGCGACCGCCCTGGCTGGGCGCCTGGAGGCCGACGGTGCCGCCTTGCAGCACCTGTTCATGATCGCCCCGGCGGTCATGCGCCTGACCGAGCAATTCCCCGTGCCGCAACGCTGCCCGGTGACCCTGGTGCAGCCCGATGCCGACGAAGTCGTTTCACCGACGCTGGTTTACGATTGGTCCGACAGCCTGTCGCGCCCCCATGAGCTGCTGAAAGTGGCAGAATGCGGACACTTCTTCCATGGCAAGCTGACCGACCTGAAGGATCTGCTGCTGCCACGCCTTTCGAACCAAGCCAAGCCTGAATAAGCGACCACCCATGACCACGCGCATCCTTACCGGTATCACTACCACCGGCACTCCGCACCTGGGCAACTACGCCGGTGCCATTCGCCCGGCCATTCGAGCCAGCCAGCAACCTGGCGTCGACTCGTTCTACTTCCTGGCCGACTACCACGCCCTGATCAAGTGCGACGACCCGCTGCGTATCCAGCGCTCACGCCTGGAGATCGCCGCCACCTGGCTGGCCGGTGGCCTCGATCCGGACAAGGTGACCTTCTATCGGCAGTCCGACATTCCGGAAATCCCCGAGCTGACCTGGTTGTTGACCTGCGTCGCGGCCAAGGGCCTGCTCAACCGCGCCCATGCCTACAAGGCATCGGTGGACAAGAACGTCGAAAACGGCGAAGACCCGGACGCCGGCGTTACCATGGGCCTGTTCAGCTACCCCGTGCTGATGGCGGCGGACATCCTGATGTTCAACGCCAACAAGGTGCCGGTCGGCCGAGACCAGATCCAGCACGTGGAAATGGCTCGCGATATCGGCCAGCGCTTCAATCACCTGTTCGGTCAGGGCAAAGACTTCTTCGCGCTGCCAGAGGCGGTCATCGAGGAAAGCGTGGCCACTCTGCCTGGCCTGGACGGGCGCAAAATGTCCAAGAGCTACGACAACACCATTCCGTTGTTCACCAGCGCCAAGGACATGAAAGATGCCATTTCGCGCATCGTGACGGACTCCCGCGCGCCGGGTGAAGCCAAGAACCCCGACGACTCGCACTTGTTCACGCTGTTCCAGGCTTTCTCCACGCCTGCACAATGCGCCGAGTTCCGAGCCGAGCTCGAGCAGGGCCTGGGCTGGGGCGAAGCCAAGCAGCGTCTGTTCCAGTTGCTCGACGACCAGCTGGCGGAAAAACGCGAGTACTACCACCAGCTGATCGCGCGGCCCGCGGACCTGGAGGACATCCTCCTGGCAGGCGCTGCCAAGGCACGCAACATTGCCACACCGTTTCTGGAGCAATTGCGCGAGGCGGTCGGCCTGCGCTCGTTCCGCAGCAGCGTGCAGGCCGCTACCCAAGTGAAGAAAAAGGCCGCCAAGAGTGCGCGCTTCGTCAGCTTCCGCGACGAAGACGGCAGTTTCCGCTTCCGCCTGCTGGCCGCCGATGGCGAGCAATTGTTGTTGTCCCGCCGCTTTGCCGACGGCAAAAGCGCTGGTGCCGTGAGCAAGCAGTTGCAGCAAGGCGACGGGGCCGATATCCGTGCCGAGGGCTTGGGTTATGGCCTGTGGCTGAACGGTGAGCAGGTTGCTGACGGTGCGCAGTTCGACAGTGATCAAGCCCGCGATGCTGCCATCGAGCGCTTGCGTGCAGCGCTCGAGCCGCAACAAGACTGATCTACGGTACGTGTGTCGCCTGCCCTGAGCCATGCGCTCAGGGCAGCAGCATCGACATCTGGTGGATGCGATGAGGCATATTGACGCAAGTCGCATTGCCATTAGGCGGGCCGCTCGCTACAGTGACGGCCCGTTTTTTGTTGCCTCGCTAACGAATCATGACTCCCCTAGAACGCTATCAAGCAGATCTGAAACGTCCCGATTTCTTTCATGACGCGGCGCAGGAAACTGCGGTGCGTCACCTGCAGCGCCTGTACGACGACCTGGTACAGGCCCAGAACAACAAGCCGGGCGTGTTCGGCAAGTTGTTCGGCAAGAAGGAACAGACCCCGGTCAAGGGCCTGTACTTCTGGGGTGGGGTGGGGCGAGGCAAGACCTACCTGGTCGACACCTTCTTCGAGGCGCTGCCGTTCAAGCAGAAGATGCGCACGCACTTCCACCGCTTCATGAAGCGTGTCCATGAGGAGATGAAGACCCTCAAGGGTGAGAAGAACCCCTTGACCATCATCGCCAAGCGTTTCAGCGATGAAGCCAAGGTCATCTGTTTCGACGAATTCTTCGTCTCGGACATCACCGATGCCATGATTTTGGGTACGTTGATGGAGGAGCTGTTCAAGAACGGCGTAACCCTGGTGGCCACCTCCAACATCGTGCCGGATGGCCTCTACAAAGATGGCCTGCAGCGCGCGCGCTTCCTGCCGGCCATCGCCATGATCAAGCAGTACACGGATGTCGTGAACGTCGACAGCGGTGTTGACTATCGCCTGCGTCACCTGGAGCAGGCCGAACTGTTCCATTATCCGCTCGATGAGGCAGCCCAGCAGAGCATGCGTGCCAGCTTCAAGGCGCTGACGCCTGAGTGCACGGCAGCGGTCGAGAACGATGTACTGATGATCGAGAACCGCCCCATCCACGCGCTGCGCACCTGTGACGATGTGGCTTGGTTCGACTTCCGCGCTTTGTGTGACGGGCCGCGAAGCCAGAACGACTACATCGAACTGGGCAAGATCTTCCATGCGGTATTGCTGAGCAATGTCGAGCAGATGGGCGTGGCGAGCGATGATATCGCGCGTCGTTTCATCAACATGGTCGACGAGTTCTACGACCGCAACGTCAAGCTGATCATCTCCGCCGAGGTGGAGCTCAAGGACCTGTATACCGGTGGGCGGCTGAGCTTCGAGTTCCAGCGTACGCTAAGCCGGCTGCTGGAAATGCAGTCTCACGAATTCCTGTCCCGCGCGCACAAGCCTTGAGGCTCCGGGGGCTGCAAGGCAGCCCCGCCACTTTCAAGCCTCTTGCATGAACTGCTGGCGGTACTGGTTCGGCGACAGATCGGTGTGCTGGCGGAACAGGCGTGCAAAGAAGCTGGCATCGTCATAGCCCACTTCGTAACTGATGGTCTTGATGCTCTTGCGCGTGCTCGATAACAAGCCCTTGGCTGTTTCGATGCGCAGGCGTTGCAGGTAGTGCAGGGGCTTGTCCCCGGTCGCGCCCTGGAAGCGGCGCATGAAGTTGCGAATGCTCATGCCGTGGTTGCGAGCCACGTCTTCGAACCGGAACTTGTCGGCGAAGTGCTCCTCCAGCCAGTGCTGGATCTGCAGGATGATCAGGTCCTGGTGCAGCTTCTGGCCGCCAAAGCCCATGCGTCCAGGCGTGTAGTTGCGTTGCACTTCGTACAGGATGTCGCGCGACACGGCCCTCGCCACATTGGCGCCACAGAAGCGTTCGATCAGGTAGATGTACAGGTCGCAGGCCGACGTGGTGCCGCCGGCGCAGTAAAGGTTGTCGGCATCGGTCAGGTGCTTGTCCTGGGTCAGACGAACCTGCGGGAAACGCTCGGCGAAACTGTCGAAGAAGCGCCAGTAGGTGGTCGCCTCCTTGCCGTCGAGCAAGCCGGATTCGGCGAGCCAGAACACGCCGCTGGCCTCTGCGCACAGCACGGCGCCCCGGGCATGCTGAGCCTGCAACCAGGGCAGCACTTGCGGGTAGCGTTGCAACAGGTTGTCGAAATCGTCCCAGAACGCCGGAAGAATGATCACATCAGCATCATCCAGGCCACCGTCTACCGGCAGTTGCACGTTGCTGAAGCTTTCTACCGGCAAGCCGTCGGGGCTGACCAGGTGGATCTCGAACATCGGTTGCAAGCCTAGCCCCAGCTGCTTGCTGTAGCGCAAGCTGGCCAGGTGAAAAAAGTCTTTGGCCTGCATCAAGGTCGAAGCGAATACCTTGTCAATGGCCAGGATGCTGACGCGCCGCAGCGACGCGGAGGGTTGGGTAAACATCATTGTCATTGTTCTTATAGGATGGAGTGGTCAATCACTGGCTGGATCGTCTTATTTTTTGAGGGTCATGTCCAGCCTGTGGATCGCGCCGCTGCCTTCGCCGGTGAGTGCGCCTGGGCAGCGACGCTTGCGCGTGCTCAAGGCGCGGGGTTGGGCTGGTCCTGGTGGATGGCTTCGATGGCGGCCAGCAACTCGTCATCGAGCTTGAGCTCCAGGCTGGCCAGGTTGCTGTCCAGTTGCTCCACGCTGGTGGCGCCGATGATGTTGCTGGTCACGAACGGCTGACGGCTGACGAAGGCCAATGCCATTTGCGCTGGATCGATACCGTGGTCCCGGGCCAGCTGGACGTAGCGTTCGCAAGCGGCCACCGTCTGTGGGTTGGAGTAGCGTGCGAAGCGGCTGAACAGGGTGAGCCGCGCATTGTCCGGGCGGGCGCCGTTGGCGTACTTGCCCGAGAGCATGCCGAAGGCCAGGGGCGAGTAGGCCAGCAACCCGCATTGTTCACGAATGGCGATCTCGGCCAGCCCAACCTCGAAACTGCGGTTTAGCAGGTTGTACGGGTTCTGGATCGACACTGCCCGGGGCCAGCCACGGCTTTCGGCCAGTTGCAGGAATTTCATGGTGCCCCATGGGGTTTCGTTGGACAGCCCGATATGGCGGATCTTGCCCGCGCGCACCTGCTCGTCGAGCACTTCCAGGGTTTCTTCGAGCGGTGTGAAATGGTCCTGCGGCAGGTGCTGATAGCCCAGCTTGCCGAAGAAGTTGGTGTTGCGCTCGGGCCAGTGCAGTTGATAGAGGTCGATGCGATCGGTCTGCAGGCGCCGCAGGCTTTCTTCCAGCGCCGCGACGATGTGCTGCCGGTTGTGCCTGAGCTGGCCATCGCGGATGTGGCTGATGCCGTTGCCGGGGCCGGCCACCTTGCTGGCCAGCACCCAGTCGTCACGGTCGCCCTGGCTGGCGAACCAGTTGCCGATGATGCGTTCGGTAGCGGCATAGGTTTCCGGCCGCGGCGGTACCGGGTACATCTCGGCGGTGTCGATGAAGTTGATGCCTGCGGCCTTGGCCCGGCCAATCTGGTCGAATGCCTGGGTCTGGTCGTTCTGCTCGCCCCAGGTCATGGTGCCCAGGCACAGCGCGCTGACTTCGAGGTCGGTACGACCCAGCTGACGGTAATCCATCGGTTGCTTACTCCTTGGCTATGGTCATTCATCAAAGCAGGTTGATATTTTTCCCGCAATCTGGATAATTCAGCCCCTCTCCGCGTGGCGGAAGTGATGCACCACCGCGCAGGAAGAACCCCGTCGAACATTGGCGTGCCTGACCCGAGCCCCCAAAAGCGTCAGCGTTCGGCTGCGCGCTTGCCCTTGGCAAGCTGTGCACTATCCAGTAAGATTCGCCGTCTATTTTTCGCTGGGCGGCCTCTGAGGCTTTAGAGAATGAAAACTTTTACTGCTAAACCGGAAACAGTAAAGCGCGAGTGGTTCGTAGTCGACGCCGCTGGCCAGACCCTGGGTCGTCTGGCTACCGAAATCGCTAGCCGTCTGCGTGGCAAACACAAACCAGAATACACCCCTCACGTTGACACCGGCGACTACATCGTCGTCATCAACGCCGAGCAGGTTCGTGTCACTGGTGCCAAGTCTTCGGACAAAATGTACTACTCCCACTCCGGTTTCCCGGGCGGCATCAAGGAAATCAGCTTCGAGAAGCTGATCGCCAAGGCCCCTGAGCGCGTGATCGAGACCGCGGTCAAAGGCATGCTGCCTAAGAACCCGCTGGGTCGCGACATGTACCGTAAGCTGAAGGTCTATGCGGGCGCTAACCACCCTCATACTGCTCAGCAGCCCCAAGAACTGAAGATTTAACGGAATAGTTCATTATGTCGGCGACTCAAAATTACGGCACTGGCCGTCGCAAGACCGCAACCGCTCGCGTATTCCTGCGTCCGGGTACTGGTAACATCTCCATCAACAACCGTTCTCTGGACGTGTTCTTCGGTCGCGAAACCGCTCGCATGGTTGTTCGCCAGCCACTCGAGCTGACCGAAAGCGTTGAGAAGTTCGACATCTACGTCACCGTTTCCGGTGGTGGTGTCAGCGGTCAGGCCGGTGCGATCCGTCACGGTATCACCCGCGCTCTGATGGAATACGACGAAACCCTGCGTGGCGCTCTGCGTCGTGCTGGCTACGTCACCCGCGACGCTCGTGAAGTCGAGCGTAAGAAAGTGGGTCTGCGTAAAGCGCGTAAGCGTCCTCAGTACTCCAAGCGTTAATACCGCTTCGGCAGTCGAAAAAGCCCGGTTCCTTGGAACCGGGCTTTTTTTTGTCTCGAATAATCTGCCGGCTTATCAGTGACCGTCTGTCCCATAGACGCAGATCAAGCAATGCGTGGGTAGTGGCCGTCCAGCCCGGTAATCACCTTGTCAGTGTGTGGTTTTGTTACTTACCATGGCGACCAATTTTTAGCGCCACAGACACAACCTAAGTACGAGCCTGCTTCAACAGGCCAAGCAAGCTGATGGGAGAGGACTGAATGAGCAATGACGGCGTCAACGCAGGCCGGCGCCGCTTCCTCGTAGCCGCGACATCCGTGGTCGGGGCAGCGGGAGCAGTGGGGGCTGCGGTACCGTTCGTGGGGTCATGGTTCCCCAGCGCCAAGGCTAAGGCTGCAGGTGCACCGGTCAAGGTGAACATTGCCAAGGTCGAGCCTGGGCAGCAGATGGTTGCGGAATGGCGAGGGCAACCGGTGTTCATCGTGCGGCGAACGGCTGAGATCCTCGGTAACCTCAAGAAAATCACCACAGAACTGTCCGACCCAGAGTCTCAGGCATCGGACCAGCCGAGTTACGTCGATCCGCAGGTGCGGTCCATCAAGCCAGAGATTCTCGTTCTGGTCGGGCTGTGCACGCACCTGGGCTGCTCACCCACGTTCCGCCCGGAAGTGGCCCCAGTCGACCTCGGTCCGAAATGGGTCGGGGGCTACTTCTGCCCCTGCCACGGCTCCCATTACGACATGGCTGGGCGAGTCTACAAATCACAGCCGGCACCTCTGAATCTGCCTGTACCGCCGCACGCCTACGAGTCCGACGAGATCATCGTCATCGGTATCGACCAGGAGAATGCATGATGAGCAAGTTCATGGACTGGATCGACGCGCGCTTCCCTGCCACCAAGATGTGGGAAGACCACCTCAGCAAGTACTACGCCCCCAAGAACTTCAACTTCCTGTACTTCTTCGGTTCCCTGGCCTTGTTGGTGCTGGTCAACCAGATCGTCACCGGTGTCTGGCTGACGATGAGTTTCACGCCTTCGGCAGAAGAGGCGTTCGCCTCGGTCGAATACATCATGCGCGACGTCGAATACGGCTGGATCCTGCGTTACCTGCATTCGACCGGTGCCTCGGCATTCTTCATCGTGGTCTATCTGCACATGTTCCGCGGGCTGCTGTATGGCTCCTACCAGAAGCCCAGGGAATTGGTATGGCTGTTTGGCATGCTGATCTACCTGGCGCTGATGGCCGAAGCATTCATGGGCTACCTGTTGCCATGGGGACAGATGTCTTACTGGGGTGCCCAGGTGATCATTTCGTTGTTCGGGGCCATTCCCGTCATCGGCGATGACATCACCCAGTGGATTCGCGGGGACTACCTGATCTCGGGTATCACGCTCAACCGCTTCTTCGCGCTGCATGTGGTGGCCTTGCCGATCGTCATCCTGGGCCTGGTCGTATTGCATATTCTGGCCTTGCACGAAGTCGGTTCGAACAACCCTGACGGTATCGACATCAAGAAGCACAAGGATGAAAACGGCATCCCCCTGGACGGTATTCCGTTCCACCCGTACTACACCGTCAAGGACATCGTCGGTGTGGTCGTATTCTTGTTCGTGTTCTGCGCCGTAGTGTTCTTCTTCCCGGAAATGGGCGGGTACTTCCTGGAAAAACCCAACTTCGAACAGGCCAACGCGTTCAAGACCCCCGAGCATATCGCGCCGGTATGGTACTTCACCCCGTTCTACGCGATCCTGCGCGCCGTGCCGGACAAGCTGATGGGCGTGATCGCCATGGGCGCCGCCATTGCCGTGCTGTTCGTGCTGCCCTGGCTGGACCGCAGCCCGGTTCGCTCCATGCGCTACAAGGGCTGGATCAGCAAGCTCTTCCTGCTGGTGTTCTGCATTGCCTTCATCGTCCTTGGGGTACTGGGCGTACTGGCGCCCACCCCGGGGCGTACCTTGCTGTCGCAGGTGTGCACGTTCTTGTACTTCGCCTACTTCCTGCTGATGCCGTTCTACACAAGGCTCGAGAAGACCAAACCGGTTCCGGAAAGGGTGACTGGCTGATGAAAAAGTTGATTGCTGTATTGTTGCTGGCAGTGATGCCTGTATTCACCCTCGCTGCCGAGCATGGCGTCGAACTGGACAAGGTCGATATCGACTTGAGCGACAAGGCGGCCCTGCAGGACGGTGCGCGCACCTTCGCCAACTACTGCATGGGTTGCCATAGTGCCAAGTTCCAGCGCTATGAGCGGGTGGCGGACGACTTGGGCATTCCCCATGACGTGATGCTCGAGAACCTGGTCTTCACCGGGGCCAAGATCGGCGACCATATGCAGATCGGCATGAAGCCCAGCGATGCCAAGACCTGGTTCGGTGCTGCGCCGCCTGATCTCACCCTGGTCGCGCGGGTAAGGGGTACCGACTGGCTGTACAGCTACCTGCGCAGCTTCTACGAAGACCCTTCGCGGCCCTACGGTGTGAACAACAAGGTGTTCCCGAACGTAGGCATGCCCAACGTGCTTGTTGGCCTGCAG
>CAURYQ010000106.1:0-13453 GCA_963529135.1 uncultured Pseudomonas sp.
ACCACCTTGACATGGTGGGGGTCGTTGGTTCGAGTCCAATTGTGCCTACCAAATCCGAAAAGGGCGATCAGTAATGATCGCCCTTTTTGCATGCCTGCAGGAAGCAGCCTGTAACCTTTGGCCGCAGGTCGGCGAGCAGCCTTGCATGCTAGAATCCGCCTCTTCGAACCTGGAGATAGACGCGTGCGCAAACTGGCGGTGGTAATGGCAGTGCTTGCCCTGGCGGGCTGTGACAACGAGGTGGAGGGGGTGCACAAGCAAGTGGCCGAACACCTGCAAAACCCGAAGACTGCCAAATTCGGCAATGTGCGCATCGATACACAGGGCACGATCTGCGGGCAAGTGCGTGGCAAGGATGATGCCGGCCAATATCAGGCCTACCGCAGTTATGTGGCCATCAAGCGCGACGGCCAGTACGAAATCATCGTGGACGATAATGGCAGCAACCTGCGCATTCGTGAGCTATGCGGTGGCGCTGAACTGCAGCGCCGCGCCGAAGCGCTTGCAGGCGAGCCCGCACCCCAGGGTTGGGATGTCGAAGTCATTCAGGGCGCCAACATGGGCGCGCTCAGCGACATGACTGCTCGGTTGATCGAGAAAGGCATTCCGTCCTCGGTGGAGTACCGGGACGGCAAGCCCGTGGTGCTGATGGGGCCTTTCCCTACCCGTGAAGAGGCCCAGGCTCGTCGAGACGAAGTCATGGCCAAGCTGGGTACCGATTCGGTGGTCATCCAGCACGGCGCAGCCCGCTGAGCACTCGCCAGCTCCGGCCGATCGATCAACTGCACGCCTTGAGGTCGACCGGCCCGACGAAATCGTTGCCGCGACCCATCAGGCACCCGACTCGCTGGTTGCGTTGGTATTCCCAAGGCTGTGGCGGATACGTCTTGTTCCATGCCTCGAACAACTGACGGTCCTGTTTGGACAGGCGCAAGTTGTATTGCTTGCTCATATAGAAGTACGTGCGCGCGATCATGCCGCGGATCGAGGGGCGCGGCATGACCTTCCTGGCCTTGAAGTCCACTTGGGTCAGGCATTTGCCGTATTGGCCTCGTTGCTCCGGCAGCCAGCCGAAGCTGTAATTGCTGCGGTCGCCGTTGACCTCGCCTACGCTAGGCACCAGGTTGTGCAGGTCGGCCTCGGCGCGCTTGTATATCTCATCGTGCTGGGAGCAGGCTTTGCGACCGCCGTTCTGCCAGCACTGGCGCTGATGGCCGATCTGCCAGGCCGGCACGATGTGCTCCCATTCGATGCGCGAAGCGCGCTGGGCGTTCTTGCGAGGTGAGTAGCCACACGACGCCATATCGACCCGGTTGCCGTTGTACTTGCACCCGCAATAGAACTCGGTGGACTGGGGTGCGTAGAGCTGCCTGGCCACTTTCTTGGCTTCCTGGAACGTGCGAGGCGCGTCGGCATTGGCAAATGGCGCCAACAGCAGGCAAGCAGCTGCAATAAGCGAAACTCTCATGCGCGTTCAGTCTTCCTTGGGGACGGTCCAGAAAATCTGCACACCGCCATCGTCACGGTAAGCGAGGGTGACATTGTCATTCTCGGCAATCTCTGCCAGCAGCGTGTCCCAGTCTTCAGGCGTTTCCTGTTCCAGGCGAAAGATCAAGGCCGCCCGGCTGCGCTGGGCAATGGGGCTATTGATGATCTTTTGGATACGCATACCCAATTGCTGATAGCTGGCAGGTGAGGAGGGTGTGGTGGACACAGGCATTTCCTTGTTTTGCTGTATGCACGTACAGTATTTCACTGTAAGGGATTTCGCAACATCTTGAAGGGCAAGTTCAGGGGCGATTCGAAGTGTCGTTCGCGATCCTGGCCAGGGTCTGCTGTAATAGCGGCACTTTCCGGAATTTGCTCATGTATCGATTGGTCTTACGCGTTACCTCTTCCACACGTCTCGCCCTTTTGTTCGTCGGCGGGGTTACCTCTTACAGTGAAACCTGGGCCGACGTCTCGAGCGCGATCGTGATCGACCCGATGGTTGTCACTGGCGCCTACGCGCCTACCAGCAGCTTCGATTTGCCGTTTTCGGTAGACACGGTCGACCTGGCCAATGGCACCGACGGCCACCTGGGTGTCAACTTGTCGGAAGTGCTGACAAAGGTGCCTGGCCTTGTGGTGCAAAATCGCCAGAACTACGCCCAGGACCTGCAGATTTCGTCGCGTGGCTTTGGTGCCCGATCCGCCTTTGGCGTGCGCGGGATCAAACTGTTGAGTGACGGCATCCCGGCCAGTACGCCGGACGGGCAGGGCCAGGCAGCAACGCTCAACCTGGATGTGGCCGACCGCATCGAGGTGCTGCGCGGCCCGGCTGCCACGCTGTATGGCAGCAATGCTGGAGGGGTGATCCAGATGTTCAGCCGTGACGGGGCCGGTCCGGCCCGGGTTGGCGCCGAAACCACCTTCGGCAGCGATGGCTTCAGCAAGCATCACCTGTCGGCACAAGGGGGCAGCGACATCGGCGGCTTCGTGCTGGATGCCTCGCGCATGGACACCGATGGCTACCGAGATCACAGCGCGGCCAGGCGCGACCAGACCTTCGCGAAGGTGCATCTCAAGCCAGATGCCGATTCGCGTTTGGCCCTGATCTACAGCAGCCTGGAGCAGAACAACACCCAGGACCCACTGGGTCAGCTCTGGTCCAGCTACAAGCACGACCCGCGCTCGGTGGCAGATGGGGCTCGCGACTACAACACCCGTAAGAGCATCGACCATCAGCAGCTGGGCATGAACTACGAACGCTATTTTGGCGACGCTACGCTGCAGTTCAATCTGTACGCCGGTCGTCGGAGCGTGGTGCAGTATCTGTCCATTCCTCGGCAGGTCGCCTCCAACAGTCAGCGCGGTGGTGGTGTGGTGGATTTTGACCGTGAGTTTCACGGCGGTACCCTGCGCTGGATTCAGCCAGTGCTCGCTGTCCCAGGCGATTTCAGCGTTACCTTGGGTGCCGATTACGACCAGAGTACGGATGACAGGCGCGGCTTCCAGAATTTCCGCGCAGACCAGTTGGGGGTCAAGGGCGATCTCAAGCGTGACGAGAAAGACATCGCTACCAGTCTGGACCCTTACGTGCAGGCGCACTGGGAAATCGGCAACTGGACCAGCGAGCTTGGGTTGCGCTACAGCACCATGAAGATGAAAGTGGATGACCACTACCTGGAAAACGGCGATGCCAGCGGCGCCAAGCGCTATCAGCAGGCCAACCCGTCGTTGTCGGTCATGTATGCATTTACACCTGATCTTCGCGGTTACGTCAGTGTGGGCAAGGGCTTCGAGACACCCACGCAGGCTGAAATGGCCTATGCGCCGGGGCTGCAAGAGCGTTTCAATTTCGGACTGGACCCGGCTACCAGCCTGCAATACGAGCTAGGGGTGAAATATCGCCTTGGATCGGCCGTGCGCTTGAACGCGGCCTTGTTCGAGATCCGCACGGATGACGAAATCGTGGTCGACACCGCCATCAGCGGGCGCACCAGTTACCGCAATGCCGGGCGCACCGTGCGCCGAGGGTTCGAAGCCAGCTTGCAGAGCGACTTGGCCGAGCATTGGCAGACCACCTGGGTGTATACCCATACCGACGCCCGTTATGCCGACGACTTCCAGCAAAGCGGGCAAGTCATCGATAGCGGCAACCGCTTGCCGGGTGTACCGCGCGACAACCTGTATGCAGAGGTCGTGTGGAAACCGAGCGCTTCGGTCAGCATGGGGTTCGAGGGGCAATACCGCAGCAAGGTGTTCGTCGAGGACAGCAATCAGCAAAGAGCTGCGCCGGCTTACGCTGTATTCAACTGGCGTACACGCTTCGAGCAACATGTCGGCCCATGGACCTTCCACCAACTGGTGCGCCTGGACAACCTGTTCGACCGTCAATACGTGGGCTCGGTGATCGTCGGTGACAGCAATAGACGGTACTACGAAGCAGCCCCGGGGCGCTCATGGTACGCCGGGGCTGGCTTGGAATATCAATTCAGGTAATGCGTTGGTGCAAGCGCTGGAACCGGTGAACCCGGCCCAGCGTG
Source organism: uncultured Pseudomonas sp. (assembly GCA_963529135.1). GTDB lineage: Bacteria > Pseudomonadota > Gammaproteobacteria > Pseudomonadales > Pseudomonadaceae > Aquipseudomonas. The sequence continues at coordinate 4,029 of CAURYQ010000106.1, forward strand.
GGTGGGATCAGTATTCCCAGAAGATCCGCTGCAGCTCCTTGCTGTCCTGGGTCTTGGTCATGGCGACCATGGCCAGGATGCGGGCCTTCTGCGGGTTCAGGTCGTGGGCCACGACCCAGTCGTTCTTGTCGTCCGGCTGCTCGGCGTTACGCAGGACGAAGCCGCCCTGGTTGACGTGCGAAGAACGGATGATCTGTACGCCGTTCTTGCGCAGCTCCTGCAGGGCCGGTACCACGCGGGAGGACACCGAGCCGTTGCCGGTGCCGGCATGGATCAGCGCCTTGGCGCCGTTCTGGGCCAGGGCCTTGTACGCCGTGTCGGTCACGTTGCCATAGCCGTAGGCGATGTCCACCTGGGGCAGGCTGCTGATTTGCTTGATGTCGAACTCCGAGTCCAACGTGTGACGCTTGGCCGGCAGGCGGAACCAGTAGGATTTGCCTTCCACGACCATACCCATTGGGCCCCAGGCGCTCTTGAAGGCTTCGGTCTTGATGTTCACGGACTTGCTGACGTCGCGGCCCGACTGGATTTCATCATTGAGCGTCACCAGTACGCCCTTGCCGCGCGACTGCTTGTCGCTGGCGACGGCGACAGCGTTGTACAGGTTGAGCATGCCGTCTGCCGACATGGCGGTGCCAGGGCGCATGGAGCCGACCACCACGATCGGCTTGTCGGTCTTTTCGACCAGGTTGAGGAAGTAGGCGGTTTCTTCCAGGGTGTCGGTACCGTGGGTGATGACGATGCCATCCACGTCCTTGCTGTCGGCCAGCTCGGCCACGCGCTTGCCCAGCTTGAGCAGATCCTCGTTGGAGATGCTTTCCGAAGCGATCTGCATCAACTGTTCGCCTCGCACGTTGGCCAGGTCGGCCAGTTCGGGTACGCCAGCGATCAGTTTGTCGACGCCTAGCTTGGCTGCCTGGTACGTGGCGCTATTGGCAGCGCTGGCACCGGCACCGGCAATGGTGCCGCCGGTCGCCAGGATGACCACATTGGCCAGCTTCTGTTGGGTCTTGGCTTCTTCGGCCGAAACAGTCGTTGGCAGGATCAGCAGCAGAGCGAGTGCGCTGGGGGCGAAGGATTTCAGTGCGGCATTCATCGTTGTTGTGCTCTCTTCCTAATGAGATGGTTTTTAGTGAATCGCGCAGTCGGTCAGGCATGTTCCGTACCAATGAGGCTGCGTGTTCTGTAACAGCTCGTGACATACCGTCTTCCAGGGTTCAGCGCGAGTGCTAACGCGGCCGGGGCGGTCGCTACTGCCCAAGGGTGAATGTGTGCAAAGCTGACAGAAGAAAGTATTTCATTCGAAAACCCGAATATTTGTAGGAAACGTGTTCGGTTCGCCGGAAATTTTTCGGATAATCGCTTCGCTGATTCATCGAAACGTGTTTGACAAACGAGTGGCTCATTCGCATAGTTAGCCAACGCAAACGTTTGCTTTCCGATAAAAAAACAAGATTCGGAGTCATCGTCAATGAAACTGCCATTCCCGGGCCGCTTGCTGGCCGTCGCTGTTCTTTCCTCCCTGTCCCTTGCAATGCCGCTGTCGGCGGCCCACGCCGAAGACAAACCCAAGGTGGCTTTGGTGATGAAGTCACTGGCCAATGAGTTCTTCCGCACCATGGAAGACGGCGCCAAGGACTATCAGAAAACCCACGCAGATCAGTTCGAACTGGTTGCCAATGGCATCAAGAACGAGACCGATACCGGCGAGCAAATCCGCATCGTCGAGCAAATGGTCAATTCCGGGGCCAAGGCGTTGGTCATCGCGCCGGCAGACTCCAAGGCATTGGTTTCTGCAGTCAAGAAGGCGATGGACCAAGGGGTGGTGGTGATCAACATCGACAACCGCCTGGACCCTGAGCTGCTCAAGAGCAAAGGTATCAGCGTGCCGTTCGTAGGCCCTGACAACCGCAAGGGTGCCCGTCTGGTTGGCGAGTACGTGGCCAACGAAAAACTCAAGGCCGGCGATCAGGTGGGCATCATCGAAGGTGTGCCAACCACCACCAACGCCCAACAGCGGACCGCCGGTTTCAAGGATGCGATGGACGCCGCACAGATCAAGATCGTTTCCACGCAAAGCGGCAATTGGGAGATCGACAAGGGCAACGCCGTCGCTGCCTCCATGCTCAACGAATACCCTGACCTCAAAGCGTTGCTTGCGGGCAACGACAGCATGGCCCTGGGCGCCGTCTCGGCGGTACGAGCCGCAGGCAAGGCTGGCCAGGTGCAGGTCGTGGGTTACGACAACATCAATGCCATCAAGCCCATGATTGCCGATGGCCGCGTACTGGCCACGCTCGACCAGGCCGCCAGCCAGCAAGCCGTGTTCGGCATTCAGGCCGCATTGAAAATGGTCAACGGCGAGAAGCCTGACGTGGATGCCGACAATGTCATCCAGACCCCGGTAAAACTGATTACCAAGACGCCCTGATGCTGCCAGGAGACATGGCCATGCCCACATCGGCCCATGAAGTGGTACTGGCTGCCAGCGGGCTCGGCAAGACCTACGCCCAGCCGGTGCTGGGCGAGGTCAGCCTGAGCCTGCGTGCCGGTGAGGTACTGGCCTTGACCGGCGAAAACGGCGCGGGCAAGAGCACCTTGTCCAAGTTGATCAGTGGCCTGGAAACACCCAGCACTGGGCACATGCTGTACCGCGGTCAGGCCTATGCGCCGGCCAGCCGTAGCGAGGCCGAGCGCCTCGGCGTGCGGATGGTGATGCAGGAACTGAACCTGCTGCCCACCCTGACCGTGGCTGAAAACCTCTTTCTCGACAACTTGCCCAGCCGCTTTGGCTGGATCAGCCGTAAGCGCCTGCGCCAGATGGCTGCCGAGGCCATGGCTCAGGTTGGTCTTGAGGCCATCGACCCGGACACCCCGGTTGGTGAATTGGGTATCGGTCACCAGCAGATGGTGGAGATCGCGCGCAACCTGATCGGGGACTGCCGCGTGCTGATCTTCGATGAGCCCACTGCCATGCTGACGGCCCGCGAGGTGGAGCTGCTGTTCACCCAGATCGAGCACTTGCGCGCCCGGGGCGTGGCCATTGTCTACATCTCCCATCGGCTCGAGGAGTTACAGCGAGTCGCCCAGCGTATCGTCGTGCTGCGCGACGGCAAGCTGGTATGCGACGAGCCTATCCAGCGCTACACCAGCGCCGAGTTGGTCAATCTGATGGTCGGCCGCGAGCTGGGCGACCATATCGACCTGGGCCGTCGTACGTTGGGTGATCCGCTGCTCAAGGTGGACAAGCTCAGCCGGGGTGAGAAGGTGCGTGAAGTGTCCTTCGAGGTGAGGGCAGGGGAGATCTTCGGTATTTCCGGGCTGATCGGAGCCGGGCGCACCGAGCTTCTGCGGCTGATCTACGGCGCTGACCGCGCCGATAGCGGGAGTGTCGCCGTGGGTCTGCCACCGCGACCGGTCACCCTCGATTCGCCAAAGGCGGCCGTGCGTGCAGGGATTGCCTTGATCACTGAGGATCGCAAGGGTGAAGGCTTGCTGCTCAGTCAGTCCATCAGCGCCAACATTGCCCTGGGCAATCTGGGCGCGGTGTCGCGGGCGGGCGTGCTTGACCGCGAAGCTGAGCGCGGCCTGGCCGAGCGTCAAATCCAGACCATGCGCATTCGCAGCGCGGGCGCCGACCAAATAGTGGGCGAGCTGTCCGGTGGCAATCAGCAGAAAGTGGTAATTGGTCGCTGGCTCGAGCGCGATTGCCAGATCTTGCTGTTCGACGAACCCACACGCGGCATCGACGTCGGCGCCAAGTTCGACATCTACGGCTTGCTCGCCGACCTGGCTCGCCAGGGCAAGGCCCTGGTCGTGGTCTCCAGCGACCTGCGCGAGCTGATGCTGATCTGCGACCGCATCGCAGTGCTGTCTGCCGGTCGCCTGATCGACACCTTCGAGCGCGACCACTGGACCCAGGACCAGTTGCTGGCGGCTGCCTTTGCCGGTTATCAGAAACGTGACGCACTGCTGCACTGCGCAGCCCCCAGGATGGACGCATGAAAACCACTCCGCTCGACAACCCAGTGGCTGCCTCCGCGCGCCGTGGCGGCGCCTACCTCGGCCTCGGTACCTACCTGGGCCTTGCCGGGGCCTTGCTGGCGATGATCGTACTGTTCTCGTTCATGAGCAGTCATTTCTGGTCGTACAGCACCTTCAGCACCCTGGCCAACCAGATACCCGACCTGATGGTGCTGGCCGTGGGCATGACCTTCGTGCTCATCATCGGTGGCATCGACCTGTCGGTTGGCTCGGTGCTGGCCTTGGCCGCCTCGACGGTCAGCGTGGCGATCCTCGGTTGGGGCTGGGGCATCGTACCGGCTGCGCTGCTGGGCATGGCCGTAGCCGCATTGGCCGGCAGCGTCACCGGTGCCGTTACCGTGGCGTGGCGCATTCCCTCGTTCATCGTCTCGCTGGGCGTGCTGGAAATGGCGCGTGGTTTGGCCTACCAGTTCACCGACTCACGCACGGCCTATATCGGCGATGCCTATGCCTGGTTCTCCAACCCGGTGGCCTTTGGGATATCGCCAGCGTTCATCATCGCCTTGCTGGTGATCGTCCTTGCCCACCTGGTGCTCACACGTACCGTATTCGGGCGCTACCTGATTGGTATCGGCACCAATGAAGAGGCCGTGCGCCTGGCCGGCATCGACCCGCGACCTTACAAAGTGCTGGTCTTCGCCCTGATGGGATTGCTGGCTGGCCTGGCTGCGCTGTTTCAAGTGTCGCGCCTGGAAGCGGCCGACCCCAACGCAGGCTCGGGTCTGGAGCTGCAAGTGATTGCCGCCGTGGTGATCGGTGGTACCAGCCTGATGGGTGGGCGCGGCTCCGTCATCAGCACTTTCTTTGGCGTGCTCATCATCTCGGTGCTGGCGGCAGGCCTTGCTCAGATTGGCGCCAGCGAACCGACCAAGCGCATCATCACAGGGGCGGTGATCGTCATCGCCGTGGTGCTCGACACCTATCGCAGCCGGCGCGCAGCCCGACGGAACTGACCCATGGCAACCATCAAAGACGTCGCCGCGCTGGCGGGTATTTCGTACACCACCGTGTCCCATGTGCTGAACAAGACGCGGCCGGTAAGCGAGCCTGTTCGGCTCAAAGTCGAGGCCGCCATTCGCGAGCTGGACTACGTGCCCAGTGCCGTCGCTCGCTCGTTGAAGGCGCGTAGCACGGCCACCATCGGTTTGCTCGTGCCCAACAGCGTCAACCCTTATTTCGCCGAGCTGGCTCGAGGAATCGAAGACGCCTGCGAGCGTAACGGCTACTGCGTCATCCTGTGCAACTCCGACGATGACCCGCAAAAACAGCGCAACTATCTGCGTGTACTGCTGGAAAAACGCATCGACGGGCTCGTGGTCGGGTCAGTAGGGCAGGATGACGACCTGTTGCAAAGCCTGGCTGGGGTGCGCACACCCATGGTCATCGTTGACCGGGAGCTTGAAGGCGTCGATGCCGACCTGGTGCGCATCGACCACGAACTGGGTGCTTACCTGGCCACGCAGCACCTGCTGGAGCTCGGGCATCGGGATATCGCCTACATTGGCGGGCCGGCAGAAACCGGCGTGACGCAGATGCGTCTGGACGGGTTCCGCCGAGCCCTGTCCGAGGCTGGCGTAGCACTTGACCCTGAGCGCGTGCTCCACTGCGACTTCACCAGCCCGGGTGGCCATGCGGCGGCCGGCAAGCTGCTGGAGGGTGATCGGCCCACGGCAATCTTCGCTGGCAACGACATGATCGGTTTCGGCGTACTGCGCGCGGCGGCCGAGCGCCACATTGACGTGCCGGGTGCATTGTCGGTGATCGGTTTCGATGACATTGAGCTTAGCCGCTATGTCTATCCACCCTTGACCACCGTGGGGCAGTCCATTCGCGAGCTGGGCGAAAGTGCCGCTGCACTGTTGCTGGCGCGCATCGCTCGGCCCTGTGACGGCGGGGCGGTGCAGCGCATCGTTAGCCCGCGCATCGTGCTGCGCGAGTCCACCGGGCCACGCCCGGACCTGTTCAATGATTACCGCTAAGGAAACAGCATGAGTGCCAAGGTCGTGGTGGTCGGCAGTCTCAACATGGACCTGGTGGCGCGCGCCCAGCGCCTGCCGCGGCCTGGAGAGACGCTGGCCGGTGAAAGCTTCTTCACAGCCTCAGGCGGCAAAGGTGCCAACCAGGCCGTGGCGGTCGCGCGGCTAGGTGCCAGCGCTGCAATGGTCGGCTGCGTGGGCGATGACGGCTACGGCCTGCAATTGCGCGCTGCCCTGGAAGCCGAAGGCGTTGACTGTCAGGGGGTAGTCACCTGTGCCGGCGTGTCCACAGGGGTGGCGATGATCACCGTGGACGCGGCCAGTCAGAATTGCATCGTGATCGTGCCCGGTGGCAATGGGCTGTTGGTACCAGAGGCCGTGGCGCGCTTCGATGGTTTGCTGCAGATGGCGGACGTGATCATCTGCCAGCTGGAAGTGCCATTCGAGACCGTGGCCTGGACCATCGCCCGGGGCCGTGAGCTGGGCAAGCGGGTCATTCTCAACCCGGCACCGGCAACCGGGCCGCTGCCCGCCGCGTGGTTCAACCATGTCGATTACCTCACGCCCAACGAGAGCGAGGCCGAGGCGCTGAGCGGTGTCGCCGTGCGCGACCGGGCAAGCGCTCTGCTTGCGGGCAAGCGCTTGATCGCGCTGGGGGCCGGCAAGGTGATCATCACCCTCGGTGCGCAGGGTGCCTTGCTCATCACCGCACAAAGTCACCAGCATTATCCGGCCCCTGTGGTGCAGGCCCTGGACACCACCGCCGCTGGGGATACCTTCATCGGTGGCTTCGCTGCAGGCCTGGTACGAGGCCTGGAGGAAGGCGAGGCGATCCGCTTCGGGCAACGTGCTGCGGCCCTGTCCGTGACCCGGGCTGGCGCGCAACCCTCCATTCCCACGCTGGCGGAGTTGCTGCCATGAAGAAAACGCCGCTATTGAACATCGCCCTGTCCCGCACCATCGCCAGCATGGGGCATGGCGATATCCTGGTCATCGGCGATGCAGGTTTGCCCGTGCCGCCCGGTGTGGAGCTGATCGACTTGGCCGTCACGCCAGGGCTGCCTGATTTTGCCAGTGTGCTGCGCGTTGTGCTGAGCGAACTGCAGGTTGAGCGTCACGTGCTGGCTAAAGAAATAGAGGCCGTGGCCCCGCCGGCGCTTGCCGAAATCAAGCGCTTGACCGGCACACTCGGCAAGCGCGAATACGTGGCCCACGAAGATTTCAAAGTGCTCTCGCGCATGGCCCGTGCGATGGTGCGCACGGGCGAGTGCCAGCCCTACAGTAATATCGCCCTGGTGGCGGGAGTCACGTTCTGACACCGACTACCCATCGTCTGTTTATCAATCGGCAACAGGAGTGCCTTGGCCATGCTCAAACCCCTGCTTCAAGGAATCGCCTTCATGGCCACAGCGACCATCGCACAAGCCGCCCCTATCGACCTGATCATCGACACCGATCCGGGCGCTGACGATCTGGTCGCGCTGTTTCTGGCGATGGCCTCGCCCGATGAACTGAAGATTCGTGCCATCACGACAGTTGCCGGCAATGTGCGTCTGGAGAAGACGGCTCGCAATGCGCGTCTTGCCCGGGAGTGGGCAGGCCGCGAGGATATCCCAGTTTACGCCGGGGCCGGGCGTCCCCTGGTGCGCACCCCCATCTACGCTGCCGAAGTGCACGGTGAAGAGGGTGTAACCGGCGTTGAAGTACACGAACCCAAGCAGACGCTCGCCAGTGGCAATGCCGTCCAGTACCTGGTCGATACGTTGGGTGCGGCCGCGCCCCACAGCGTGACCGTGGCCATGCTGGGTCCGCAGACCAACCTGGCATTGGCGCTGATTCAGCGCCCGGACATCGTGCAGGGCATTAAGGAAGTGGTGGTGATGGGCGGCGCGCATTTCAACGGCGGCAACATTACCCCTGCAGCCGAATTCAATCTGTATGCCGACCCGCACGCGGCGGCGGTGGTGCTGGCCAGCGGCGTGCCGTTGACCTACCTGCCTCTGGACGTGACGCACAAGCTACTGACCAGCGACGCGCGGCTCAAGCAATTGGCCGCCGTGAACACGCAGGCCAGCAAGCGCGTGGTGGACATTCTCAATGCCTACATCACCCACGACATGGCGCTGTACGGCATGCCTGGCGGTCCGGTGCATGACGCCAGCGTCATCGCCTACCTGCTCAAGCCGAACCAGTTCAGCGGTCGGCGCATTCACATGACGATCGACACCCGCGAAGGCCCGACGTTTGGCCAGACCGTGGCGGACTGGTACGGCGTGCTCAAACAGCCGGCGAATGTCATGTGGGTGGAGGAGGGGGATGCCCAGGGGCTGTTCGACCTGCTCAGCGAGCGGTTGGCACGTCTGAAATAGCTGGGCGTGGCGCGTAACGTTCGACAACCTGGTCGATGAAGCCGCGCGCTGCCTCTGCGCCGCGGTCGCGCACCAGCAAGTCGATGGCGATCAGCAGCAACTCCTCCGGGGTGCCAGGGCTGTAAGCGCTCTGGCCCTCCGCCCATTTGACCTTGATGTCGGCATCGATGCTGTGGGTACTCATTGAAAGCTCTCGCTTGCGGCGCGGGACGAAAAACGAACGACCAAGACTGGTCCTCGTAGGAGGCACTATGCCTTCACTTATTAAAGTAAATCATGACTTTGCAGGCCAAACCAAGCGACGCGTAGGCCTGACGGTAAAATTCGGTCACGATTGTCTTCCCCTTTCGTTGCCTCGTTGGGGCAGACTTGCCCGGTTTTGCAACGAATTGAGGGTGGGGCTGTCGGATCAGGCAGTTCCCAAACGATCTAGGAGGCTTCATGTTACGTACCCGTGCTTATCTGGCGACCCTGGCGGTGGCTGCTGTCCTGGCCGGTTGCAGCACCGGTGGTGACTCCAGTGGCAGCCAGGTGCCCGAGGCACCCGCGGGCAACGACGGCCGTTGTCAGGCCAGCGGTGCCGACTTTGCAGTGGGCAAGATGGGCAGCGCCGACCTGCTGGAGCAGGCGCGCAAGGCAAGCGGTTCGCAGATGGCGCGTATACTCAAGCCCCATGATGTGGTCACCCTGGAATATCGCTCAGAGCGGCTCAACTTGAATGTGGACGAACAAGGGCGCGTGACACGCGTCAATTGCGGCTGAGGGTGTGGGCTCGCTGGTGCGAGGCGACAGTGCCTTGGCCAGTTGATGCATTCACACCACGCCCATAAAAAAACCCGCCACGAGGGCGGGTTTTTTTACAGCTATCCGAATTACTCCGGACGAACCTGCGCAGCCTGCATGCCCTTCTGGCCGCGCTCGGCGACGAAGGAAACAGTCTGGCCTTCTTTCAGGCTCTTGAAGCCGTCAGATTCGATGGCTTTGAAGTGAACGAACAGGTCGTCGCCGCCGCCTGCTGGGGTGATGAAGCCGTAGC
>CAURYQ010000107.1:0-13044 GCA_963529135.1 uncultured Pseudomonas sp.
CCGCCGTGCGCATGCTCGACAACGTGATCGACATCAACTACTACTCGGTGCCGCAAGCGCGTAACTCGAACCTCAAGCATCGCCCTGTGGGCCTGGGCATCATGGGCTTCCAGGACGCGCTGTACCTGCAGCACATCGCGTATGGCTCCGACGCTGCCGTCGAGTTCGCCGACAAGTCGATGGAAGCGGTCAGCTACTTCGCCATCCAGGCCTCCTGCGACCTGGCCGACGAGCGCGGCGCCTACGAGACGTTCCAGGGTTCGCTGTGGTCCAAAGGCATCCTGCCACTGGATTCGCAACAGATCCTGATCGAAGCCCGTGGCCAGAAGTACATCGACGTCGACCTGAACGAAACCCTGGACTGGGCGCCGGTCCGTGCCCGCGTGCAGAAGGGTATTCGTAACTCGAACATCATGGCCATCGCGCCAACCGCGACCATCGCCAACATCACCGGCGTGTCGCAGTCGATCGAGCCGACTTATCAGAACCTGTACGTGAAATCGAACCTGTCGGGCGAGTTCACCGTGATCAACCCGTACCTGGTTCGCGACCTCAAGGCCCGTGGTCTGTGGGACTCGGTCATGATCAACGACCTGAAGTACTACGACGGTTCGGTGCAGCAGATCGAGCGCATTCCGCAAGAGCTCAAGGACCTGTACGCCACGGCCTTCGAAGTGGAAACCAAGTGGATCGTCGACGCAGCTTCGCGTCGTCAGAAGTGGATCGACCAGGCTCAGTCGCTGAACCTGTACATCGCCGGCGCCTCCGGCAAGAAGCTGGACGTGACCTACCGCATGGCCTGGTACCGTGGCCTGAAAACCACCTACTACCTCCGTGCCCTGGCAGCGACCAGCACCGAGAAGTCGACCATCAACACCGGCAAGCTCAACGCCGTGTCCAGCGGTGGCGACAGCGCCCCGGTCCAGGCAGCAGGCCCTGCGCCAGTGCCGAAGGCCTGCGCGATCGATGAGCCGGATTGCGAAGCCTGCCAGTAAGGCCGGACGAGGCTTCCTGCGGGAAGCCTCTTTTTCGTATAGCCGTATGCAAGCCTGCGGGTGTGGCACTGCCGCCCCGCTGCCAGATACAAAAGCCGCAGCCATGCCGCTGAGGCCAGCCCGCCCCGGGCACCGCTGATTTGCGTGCACCGCACCGCAACCAAGATCTACCGGCCATACTTCACAGATGGCCCTCGAGCAGGAGACTCTCACCATGCTGAGCTGGGACGAATTCGATAAAGAAGATGACGGCGAAGTCGCCGCCAAAGGCAATACCCCTGCGCAGGCCCACGCCGCCGCTACCCTCGACAAGCTCGACAGCGCCGGTGGCGCCGCGGCCCTCGAAGCCCGCGCAGCCACGGCCTCGGACTCCGACGCCGTCAAGCGCGCCAAGGCCGCCCTGGACGCCCTCGACGTCGCCGAGGGCCTGGCTGAGCTGGAAGGCTCCTCGGCCCGTGTGGCGGTAGACGAAAAGCGCATGATCAACTGCCGCGCCGACCTCAACCAGCTGGTACCGTTCAAGTACGACTGGGCCTGGCAGAAGTACCTCGACGGCTGCGCCAACCACTGGATGCCGCAGGAGGTCAACATGACCGCCGACATCGCCCTGTGGAAGAGCCAGGACGGCCTGACCGAAGACGAACGCCGCATCGTCATGCGCAACCTGGGCTTCTTCTCCACGGCCGACTCGCTGGTTGCCAACAACCTGGCCCTGGCCGTATACCGCCTGATCACCAACCCCGAGTGCCGCCAGTACATCCTGCGCCAGGCCTTCGAAGAGGCGATCCACACCCACGCCTACCAGTACTGCATCGAATCGCTGGGCATGGACGAAGGCGAGATCTTCAACATGTACCACGAGATCCCGTCGGTGGCGAAGAAAGCCGCCTGGGGCCTGAAGTACACCCGCGCCATCTCCGACCCGGAATTCGACACCGGCACCGTCGAGACCGACAAGGAGCTGCTGCGCAACCTGATCGCCTACTACTGCGTGCTCGAGGGCATCTTCTTCTACTGCGGCTTCACCCAGATCCTGTCCATGGGCCGTCGTAACAAGATGACCGGCGTTGCCGAGCAGTTCCAGTACATCCTGCGTGACGAGTCGATGCACCTGAACTTCGGTATCGACGTGATCAACCAGATCAAGATCGAGAACCCGCACCTGTGGGATGCGGCGATGAAGGAAGAAGCGACCCAGATGATCCTGCAAGGGACCCAGCTGGAGATCGAATACGCCCGTGACACCATGCCACGCGGCGTACTGGGCATGAACGCCGCGATGATGGAGGACTACCTCAAGTTCATCGCCAACCGTCGCTTGACCCAGATCGGGCTGAAGGAAGAGTATCCGGGCACGACCAACCCGTTCCCGTGGATGAGCGAGATCATGGACTTGAAGAAAGAGAAGAACTTCTTCGAGACCCGCGTGATCGAGTACCAGACCGGTGGGGCGTTGAGCTGGGATTGATTGCCCGCGCTGAACACCGAGAAGGCTGCCAATTGGCAGCCTTCTTTGCATCGAGCACTCGCGCCGAGGCTGGCTACATGTCAAAAGCCGAGGGCAGCACTACCATGTCTCGGATGGTGACGTTGCGAGGCCGGGTGAGCATGTACATGACGGCGTCGGCCACGATGCATGGCTCGATCAGGCTGCCCAGGTCCAAGGCTTTCTTGAGATTTTCCGCAGGCCAGTCGGCGAGCAAGGCGCTGTTTACCGGCCCGGGAGACACTGCCCCTACCCGGATACCCTGGTCCTTCACCTGACGGCGCAGGGTTTGCACGAAGCAGTTCACCGCCCATTTCGACGCGGAATACACAGGCTCCCAAGGCACTGGAAAATGCCCGGCGACGGACCCCGTGACGATAATGTCGCCGCTTCCCTTGGCGATCATGTGGGGCAGCACAGCGTGAATGTTCTTGATGACCGCCGTGACGTTGAGCTCGAGCATGCGCTCGATGCCAGCAGGGTCGGCCTCGGTGAAGTCGCCTCCTAGGTAGCTGCCGGCATTGGCGTAGAAAATATCCAGTGCGTCGGTCTGTTCGAGGACCCTTTTGAGTAGGCTGGCGCAGCTTTCTGTATCGAGCAGGTCAATGATCAGCGGTGTGGCCAAGGGGCCCAGTTGCTCGCATGCGCGAGCGAGGGCGGCTTCATCTCGGTCGATCAGGATGACGCGAGCCCCCGCCAAGACCATTGCTTGAGCGGTTGCCAAGCCAATACCCGAGGCGGCGCCGGTAATCGCTGCAACTTTACCTTCCAGTTGATAGGACATCGTCAGCTCCTGCTTGCCTTCATGAGGCAGTTGTAATTGTTAGGGCAGAAATGTTCACGTCTACATGCCGGCGCAGCGGCCGGATGACGAACGTGAATCTAGAAGCGCAGCCGGCAAAATGTCAACGTCTACATTTGTAAGCAAACGCGTTCGACGGTTGCATCAGGTAATCCGTCAAACGTGCAGTTCGCCTTTGATCGTGAGGTCTTTCTGGGGACGCCCGGGCTCGTCGATGGCGTTGAACAGCATACCGATAGCGCCCGCCCCTGCTTCATAGCTACTGTGGCTGACGCACGGGATGGGCTCGCCGTAGAGGTCGGCGTAGGGCACCTGGTCAATGCTGAACAATGGGATGTCTGACCTCGTCAAGCCGTGGCTGCGCAGCGCTTCGAGTACGCCGAGGGTGATCAGGTTGTTCAGGCCATATATGACCTGGGGCCGCCCCCCGCGCTGCAGGTAGGCAGCGGTTTCATCGCGGGCAGGGGCCTGGGTGTAGTCACCCTCCAGCACATCCAGGGTCACCGAGTCTGGGCACTCCTCCATCGCCCGGCGAATCCCGGCAAGGCGCGATTGCGTGATGGCAGAGCGCGAGGGCCCGCCAACCACCAGCACGTGGCGGTGGCCCTGGGCCAGGAGCGCGCGCATGCCACGCCAGCCGCTCGCCTCGTTATCCAGGTAGACGCCTGCGAACGCGGCGTTGTGCAGTTTCCTGTCGATCTGCACCACGGGAATGGCGGTCTGCTCCAGCTTGGCTAGATAAGCCGGGCAGTAATCCTCGGCGTCAGAAACCACCGACAGGATGATCCCCGCTACCTGGTAACTGAGTAAGGTATCGACGGCCTTTGCTTCGAGCTCAGGGGAGCCATCGGTGTCGAAAAGCATCAGGGTGTAGTCCCGCCGCTTGGCCTCGTGAGTGATGGCCTTGATGACTTCACCGTAGAAGGGGTTGTCCAGGCTGGCCGTGACCAGGCCGATCAACCGGCTTTCCTGATTCTTCAGGCTGCGGGCAAAGGCGTTGGGCACGTAGTTGAGCTCGCGCGCCACCTCGAGAATTTGCGCCAGGGTCGTCTTCTTGACCTTGTCTGGCTGGTTGAGCGCTCGCGAGACGGTGACGGTGGTCATGTTCACGCGCTTGGCGATGTCGACGATCGTAGCTTTACCAGTTTTGGCCATGTTGAATCAGCATCAGGAGGCGGTTAGCCGAGGGTACACGCAACGTTGTCATGTGAAAAATGCCGTGCTAGCTTATTTTTATGTTGACGTTTACATAACCGCTCGGCGCCTTGGATGCCAACTGCCGAACAGTCACGGCGAGCCGACAATGTAGACGTCAACATTAGCCCATAAAAACAACCAAAGGGTAGGCTCATGAACTATGTAGTCGGTGTAGATATAGGTACGCAGAGTACCAAAGCGCTACTGATTTCGACGCAAGGGGCGATCGTTGCCCAGGCCTGCGTAGGCTATCAGGTCGAGCAGCCCGAGCCCTTATGGGCGCAACAATGGCCTGACGTGTGGCTCAAGGCCGTGTACCAGGCAGTCGCCAATGCGATGGCCAGCAGCAAGATCTCGCCCACCGCCGTCAAGGCCATCTGTATCAGTAGCCTATATGGCGGATCGGGCATTCCCGTGGACGCGGCAATGACGCCGCTGCATCCCTGCCTGATCTGGATGGACCGTCGCGCTACAGCGCAAGCCGATTGGGTAAGAGAAAACATCGACCTGTCTTACCTTGGCGACGTCACGGGCAATGGCGTGGACAGCTATTACGGCTACACCAAGATGCTCTGGATAAAGCACCACCGGCCGGATGTATGGGCAAGGACGCGATATCTGCTGCCGCCCAATACCTATGTGCAGTATCACCTGACCGGCTGCGTGGCGGTGGATCATAGCTCGGCAGGCAATATCGGCGGCGTGTATGACCTCAAGCAACGCACGTGGTCCGTGCCGCTGCTCGAACGCCTGGGCATAGACCCTCAACTGATGCCGCAGCGCCTGGTCGACTCCGGTGAAATCGTCGGCGAACTGCTAGCTACACCGGCCACGCTCATGGGGCTGTGCCCGGGCATCCCCGTGGTGGCCGGGGGCGTGGACGCAGCCATGGCAACGCTCGCAGCAGGGGTGCTCACACCGGGCAATCATGTGGCGATGCTCGGTACCAGCATGTGCTGGGGTTTCGTCAATCGCCGAACGGATGCCCAGCTAGGGCTGATCAGTATGCCCTATGTACACAAACCGGCCGATTATCTCTACATCTTTGGCGGCGCCATCACGGCAGGGGCCTCGATCAGCTGGTTCCGGGAACAGTTCTGCACGCAGGAGAAATACTTAGCCGCGCTGGATGCGGGTATAGACGTCCATCAGCTCATGGAGCAGGAGGCGAGCAAGACGCCACCGGGAGCGGACGGACTGGTATTTCTGCCTTACATGATGGGGGAGCGCAGCCCCATCTGGGATGCCCAAGCCAGCGGCGCTTACGTGGGCCTGTCGCTGTACCACACCAAGGCGCACCTTTACCGTGCAGTGTTGGAAGGGCTCGGCTACGCCCTGCGCCACAATATCGAGCGCGGTCGACAGGGGGCTCAGTGTCTGGACCCGGAGCTGATCGTGGTCGGTGGGGCAACGGCTTCGGACCTGTGGATGCAGATCATCGCCGACATTACGGGTTACCCGGTACTCACCATAGAACAAGCCGTCGAGGCCCCCTTGGGTGCGGCCATGCTGGCAGCACTGGCGACAGGCGATATCGACGATCTGTCCACGGTGAGCGGCTGGCGCACACTGAAAAGACGCGCCACGCCTGATCCACACAATCAGGCAACATACGAACGGCTGTTCTCGGTCTACTGCGACTTGTATCCAGCGTTGAAGCCGAGCATGCATCAGCTGGCGGCACTGCCCCGTCCGCTACTCGGCAAGACCAAGGTGCCTACGCCGGTGGAGGCCTAGGTCGCGGCTTCAGATGGCCGCTATCGAGAGAGCGAAACGCGCCCTGCTACGCGGTTGCGATCAACCAGGCAGGCGTCCCACTCCTGAAAGCGGCCCTCATTCTACCGGCGCCACGCGTTGCACCGCGACCTGCTGACGGGTGGCCATATCCGTCAGTATCACCTGTCCCTCGGCATGGTCCGGGGTGATCATCACCGAGCGAACGAAATGTTCGTTCCCGCCTGCACGTGCCTGAACATTTTCGAAAGCCACGACAATGGTGTCGTTGCGCCAGTTGCTGATATCGAAGCCGCCAGCAGCGACGAATTCGCGGATGTCGCGCACGTCGTTGAAGGTATTGGCGGGCAGTATCAACAGGCGTTCCTTCAGAAACACTTCGTAGAACTGACGGGACCCTGCTGGCCAGTTGTGGGCCACCACGTGTTCGATACGCCAATGGTGCACGTTGTTCTCATAGACCACGACGCGTTCGACCTTGTGGCCGTTGCAGGCAGTGAGCAGCGGCAGCAACAGGGCTGCCAGCCATGGACGCAGGTGACGCAGATTCATGCACAAGCCTCGTAACAGTTGAAAAAGCTCAGCGAGCCGCTAGACCGATAACGGCAGCTCAACGTTCAGGCAACCGCATGTGCAACAAGGGGAATGCCCTGCCCTCACCGTCCACCGGCGAACGCCCGGTCTGCTCGAACCCGTAGTGCAGGTAAAAACCCGTGGCCTGGGGGTTCTGTTCGTTCACGTCGACGCTTAGCGTGTGGCGCGTAGCACGAGCGTGGTCCAGCAGTGCTCGGCCTACGCCCTGGCCACGCCGGGCAGGGTCAATGAACAGCATCTCCACGTTATTCCCATCAAGCCCGATGAAACCTACCGGCGTGTCGGCGACATCCACGGCTACCCAGAGCTCGACGGCAGGCAGGTAGGTATCACGCAAGCGCGGCCGTAAGGCTTCTATGTCGCTGGCGGCCAGAAAATGGTGAGTAGCGGTCACAGAGCGCTGCCAGAGTTCCAGCAAGAGGGGGTGGTCGGCAGTCGTCGCTTTGCGAATGTTCATGCAATGATCCTTGTTTACCAATAGCGGTCAGCGGCCGCTGTGAGCGGCGGTCGCAACGTATGGGGCGGCGGGCGTTGCATGACTGCTTCGCGAATCAACGCCTGGGCAGGCACGTCAGGTTGGCCGCAAGGAAAGGAGGCTGGAAGATACGAGCTCGTCTGGACTGCGTCAAACCCGAGGTGGTCGTGTTCACTGCAGGTGCGCATGGCTGCGCAAGTGCTCGGCCAGGCTGTCGATGAAGGTACGCACCTTGGTGGCGCCATATTTGCTTTCGCGGTGCAGAATATGAATCGGCCAGGGGGCTTGTTCGAACTCGGCGAGCACCACTTCCAACTTGCCGCATGCCAGCTCCTCGGCCACCTGGTAGGACAGCAGCCGAGCGATGCCAAACCCTGCGCTGACTGCAGCGATGGCGGCGTCGTTGCTGGTGACGGTCAAGCGCGGCTTCATGCGCACGTGGGTTGGATCGTCGAGCGATCCGAAGCGCCAATCGGTACGCGGCGAGGGGCTGCCGGTTGCGATGAGCGTATGACGTTGCAGGTCATTGGGATGACGCGGCCGACCCTGCTGCGCCAGGTACTCGGGGGATGCGCACAACAGACGGCGCATCTTGCCAACGCGCAGGGCCTTGAGCCCGGAATCAGGTAACTGGCCAATGCGCACTGCCACGTCCATGCCCTCTTCCACCAGATTGACCACGCGGTCGAGAAAGAAGGCAGAGACGTCCACTTCAGGGTAGTGCTGCAGGTAGCGCACGATACACGGCATGACGAATTTCTTGCCGAACAGGATAGGCGCGGTTACAGAGAGGTCACCCTTGGGCGAGGCATTGATGCCCGCTGCCGCCTCATTGGCTTCGGTGATGCTGGCCAGGATGTGCCGGGTGTCGGCCAGGTAGCGGCTGCCGGCTTCGGTGACGCGCACGCTGCGGGTGGTACGCGACAACAACTTGACCCCAAGCTGCTCTTCCAGCGCAGTGATAGCGCGAGTCACGGCGGCAGGTGAAATACCGAGCCGGCGAGCAGCGGCGGCGAAGCTTTCCAACTCGCCGACAGCGAGGAACACCTTCATCAAGTGAATCTGATCCATGCGGGCTCCTGCGAAGCAACGGATGGCCTCATTATCGACCATCTGAACGCGGCCTGTCGCCGGCCAAACCTTGGCTGTGGACCGAAAGCATCAGATATCCAGCACCAGGGGTTGACCACCGTCCTGCAACTGCGCCGGGATGGCACAGCAGATCAGCACCGATCCAGCCTCTGGCATCTCTGCCGGCAGGTTCGGGTAATGGACCTGACCGCTGACCAGCCTGGTCTTGCAGGTACCGCACGACCCTGCGCGGCAGCTGAAGTCAGGGGACAGGCCGCGTCGTTCTGCCAGTTCAAGCAGCGTGCCGCTGCCAGGTGCCCAACGCGCTTCCTTGGCCGAGCGGGTGAAATACACAGGCGCCGGTTGGGTGGCTGCCGGCGGCTGCACGACGGTGGGCTGGCCAACGTCGCCTTGTCGACGCAAGGTAGAGGGCCCAAACGCCTCGGCGTGGATGCGCATGTCGGGCACATTCAGGCTGCGCAAACCGTCGTAGATGGCCTGGGTGAAGCTGGAGGGGCCACACAGGTAGAAGTCGTAGTCATCCAGCATGAGGGTGGCTTTGATCTGCTCGATACCCAGCCGTGTAGCGAACTGGTAATCACGGCCAGGCACGGCCTCAGGTTCCGGCTGGCTGAGGGCGCGATGAATGCTCAACTGGCCTTGGGCGTGCCGCTCCAGGGCATCGAGTTCGGCGCGAAACGGCAGCTCGGCAAGCGAACGAGCGCCTTGAAACAACTGAATGGCCCGCTGTTGATCGCCACTCAGGTGCTGGCGCAACATGGCGAGCAAAGGCGTGATGCCGACCCCAGCGCCGATCAGTACGATCGGCCGCGGGCTCGGCGCTGCCAAGGTGAAGCCGCCGATGGGCAGGCGCACGTCGAGCGTACCGCCTACCTGCAGGTGTTCGTGAAGATGACGCGAGGCCAGTCCTTGCGCCTTGATACTTATGCGTACGTAGCCGTCGGATGGCGCACTGGACACGCTGTAGGTCCGTATGAGGGTCTGCCCGTCTGGAAGCGTCAATCGCACGGGGATGTGCTGGCCGGCGATGAAGCTGACAGGAAGATCATCTTCGGGCTGGAGGTAGAACGAGCGGATGTCGGCACTTTCCTGCCCTATGCGCTGCACACGCCAGCGCCGCCACGCGCGTTCCTGTTGACGCAGCCCTGCCTCAGCCCATGTCCCGGTTGCCAGCGTGGTAGGCGCATAATCGCCCAGCGTCCAGCGCAGCGACACTGCCGCAGGGCGGCATACCACCTGCTGCACATCGAGCGCCCACAATCGCTCGGCCCCCGTGAAGTCGTCATGCAGTGGGCTGTCGAGCAACAGCTCGGTATGGCCGGTCAGTTGCAACACATCGCCGCTGGTGAAGTCGACGAACAACAACCCCGCCTGCGGATTGACCAACAGGTTGCCAAGGGTATTGAAATGCAGATTGCCGGCATAGTCAGGTATCAACAAGCGATTTCCCATGACCTTGACGAAACCTGGCCGCCCACCGCGGTGGGACACGTCGACCGAGCGCTGGCCATTCTGCTTGACGGCATAACTTGCAACGAAAAACGTGTCCGCCTGCTCAATCATCGCAATGGCCTGGGGTGTCAGTGCGCGAGCATCGCGGCGAGGGCCTGCTGCCTCTTGGACGCGACGGTACTCGCGCATCTGAATGTACTGTGGGCAATTACCGAACGACTGCTCGACCTGCACATGCCACCGAGCATCAGCTGTGTCGGCGATTCGTCCGTTGAGGCGATTGCGACGCCGCGTATGCAATTCGATCCCAAGCAACCCAACGGCTGCACCTGCCGAGATACCAGCCGTGGCCGGGTCGTCTGCGGGCAACGCGCTGTCGATGACCAGGTGCTTTGGGTCTGGACTGCTGGCAAAACCCTCGACACCTTCCACCAGTGTCGCCCATGGCACGCCATGGTCGTCCACCGTACCGGCTACCAGGAACGGCAGTTGCTGGAAGAATGCACGGTGCTGATCGGGCATATGGTCACGAATGACTTTGCGCCCAAACACTTCCATGCGCTCAGCCACACCTGCCATAGCCTGCAAGCGTTGTTCACCTTCGTGCCAGGGAGATTGCATGGCGGCGGTCCTCTTATGGGTGGCGAATCAGAGGGTGGTTTGCAGACCGATCACGGTACGCGGCATCGGGACGAAGCCGGGCAGGGCCTCGATACGTGCCAGCCAAGCTCGCACGTTAGGGTACGGCTCCAGCGAGACGTTGCCTTCCGGGGCGTGTGCGATATAGGAATAGTTGGCGACATCGGCAATGGTGGCCTGCTCGCCTACAAGAAATGGCGTGGTGGCCAACTCAGCGTCCATCACCTTCAACAAGCCGTGGGCGCGGCCTATCACTTCGTCGGTATCGAACGACGCACCGAAGACGGTCACCAGGCGGGCGGCGGCAGGGCCGAAGGCCAATGGACCGGCAGCCACGGAGAGCCAACGCTGGACGCGTGCGGCACCCAGGGCCTCCTTGGGCAGCCACCGCTCACCACCGTAGCGGTTGGCCAGGTAAACCAGAATGGCGTTGGAGTCGGCAATCACCACGCCATCATCTTCGATTACCGGTACTTGGCCAAACGGGTTGATTTCTAGAAAGGCCGGTTGTTTGTGCTCGCCTTTCGCCAGATTCACGAAGATCAATTCCGTGGGCAGTCCAAGCAGTGAGAGCATGAGCTCAACGCGGTGCGCATGGCCAGATTTGGGGAAGTTGTACAGCTTGATAGGGGTTGGCATATGCAGGGCTCCGAGACAGCACCGGGGCGGCGCTGATGGAGCCATACTGCATCGATTCGCTTGGAAGCAGAATCAGCGTCGGGAGCAACCTATAATTTCGTTGATCGAAACAATGGCGGCCGGGTGTTCAACCGCGAGCGTGATTGAACCGATAGAGTTGGCGAACGGCATCTACCACATGGGGTACGCAGTGCTGGATGTCTTGCTCGGACATCTGGTCCAGCAACTCGAAGTTATCCTCCAGCCCGTGCAGCGAGATGGCTTTGAGCAACTCATCCTGTTCGGGCGGCAAGTCAGCCCAGCCAGCGACTTGAGTACCTCGCATGTAGCCAAAGCACCACTCTTCCATGACGATCTGGGTGCCATCGTCACCTTGGCTTTGCTCGAACAGCGGCTGGAACTGATCGACATGGTCTTCCAGCTCTTCGGCGATTTGGCTGGCATAGCGCAGCATCAAGGCCGTGTAGGCCTCTTCGTCAGCAGGCTTCTTGAACTTGGGCACGTTGCCGCCGGCTACCGCCGGTAGCCATTCCATCGGCTGGACAGTAGTGGGTGAACTGGCCAGGGCCGTAAAGAACCCGTTGAGTTCTGCCAGGTTGATCACAGAACAGTCATTGCCGTAGATGATCAACATGTCTTCGAGGCGGTTGAGCTCTTTTACAGTAAGCGGTAGAAACATGCAGGAGGGTCCTGACGGGCGAGTGTAAGTGCACCCTAACATAAAGACCCTGGGCAGAGCGCCCGCGTTTGCGGGCGGGTGGCTGATCAGTTCGAACGCCTGAGGGCAACGTATCGGCCCACTCCCATCCCGTGCACACCGGCTTAACGGGGCATCGGGGCGTGCAAGCGATAACCGAGCGTTACATCGTAGAGGTCTGTACGCCGATCGCGAAGCCTGTCAGTCAATGGATTGCACAGAGGTGCCGAACGAGCACCGCTCAGGTCTACGTCGGCGTAGACAATGGTCTCCTCTTCCGTACTGGCTACCTCGCCGATGGGCCAACCATCGGTTCCGGCAATCATTGAACAGCCCAGGAAGCGCCCTCCCCGCTCATCACCGATGCGGTTGGCAGCGGCGATATAGACGTGATTGACATGCGCAGCCGTCATGGTCAGGTAGTTCGCCATGCAGCGTCCTGATTCGTCCAACTGCGGTGGCGGTGTACACGCCCAGTTGTTAAGGCTGCAGATCAGATCTGCACCCTGAGCGGCCATCAGCCTCGGCACTTCCGGGAACCAAATATCGCAGCAGATCAATAAGCCGATGCGGCCCAATGGCGTTTCGAATACAGGAAACCCGCTATCACCCGGCGTGAACCAGAGCTTTTCCTGGTTCCATAGGTGAGCCTTGCGATAGTGCCCAAGCAAACCGCTGGGGCCCAGTAGCACCGCACTGTCGTACAGTTTCAAGCCAGCCTGCTCGACGAACCCGGCGGCCAGATAGACGTGATGCTCCTTGGCCAAGGCGGTCCACGCCTGCACGCTATGGCCGTACTCGAGTGCCTCGGCATGGGCATAAGCCTCGGCCCGCGATTCGAAGGTGTAGCCCGTGTTGGCCAGCGCTGGAAGCACGATGACGTTGGCGCCTGCACGCACAGCGCTGCGGGCCAGTGCCAGGCTTTTTGCAAGGTTACCGCCACGATGCTTGAGCCCGACCTGGGGGCCGAACTGGACGACGGCTATACGTACTGGGCTGACTGCGGACATGATGACCCCCTTCTTGTAACTGATTCAAAGGAGGCCAGTAGAGCTGGCTTTCATCGGCCAGATACAGCCGGGCGATGCTGATAACGTGGTAGGAATTTACGGTTGTGATCATAGGCATTTGCCTACAGCCAACTTATCGATTCAGGTCTTAGGCCTTAGAACGCATTTTCCCGGGCACAAAGACAAAACCCCTACCTGCGTGCGCAGATAGGGGTTTTGCGAAATGAATCTT
>CAURYQ010000108.1:0-13036 GCA_963529135.1 uncultured Pseudomonas sp.
GCCGTTTCGGTCGGGGTTTGCGGCGCCTCGAACGCACCCGTTGCCAGGCTGGAGTTGTCTGGGGTTGGCAGGGCGCGGCGGTCGAGCTTGCCATGGCGTGTCAACGGTAGCGCGTCAAGGCAGGTCAGCGCCGCAGGCATCAACTGCGCTGGCAGGGAGGCCTGCAAGGCTTCGCGCAGCTTCTGTGGGTCCAGAGGCTCGGTCTGGGTGTACCAGCCAAGGAGCCGGTCATCGCGCACCAGCACCACGGCATCCTCGATACCGGGCTGACGCTTGAGCGTTGCCTCGATTTCACCCAGCTCTACCCGTACCCCGCGAATCTTCACCTGGTCGTCATTGCGGCCCAGGTAGTCGAGTGTTCCGTCGCTGTTCCAGCGCACCAGGTCGCCGCTTCGGTACAGGCGCGCCTGGGGGTGGTCGCTGAAAGGGTCTTCGATGAAATGCGACTGCGTCAGCTCAGGTCGGTTGAAATAACCGCGCGCCACTTGCGCGCCGCCGATGTACAGCTCGCCCATCACACCCACGGGCACCGGTTGCAAGCCTTCGTCCAGCACGTATACCTGGGTATTGGCGATCGGCGTGCCGATGTGCAAGGCGCCGCCCGGGAACAGTCGTCCGGATGTGGCGACCACGGTGGTTTCGGTGGGGCCGTAATTGTTGACCAGGGCAAAACCCGGGTCGCGCTCGAAGTGGCGCAGGCGGTCACCCCCTACCAGCAGGGTGCGCAAGGTGGCGTGCTGGCGCTCGCGGCGCAACGCGTGCTCGGCCACCGGGGTGGGTAGAAAACTCACGGTCAGCGGCTGCTCCAGCCACCAGTCGAGCAGCGCCTCGACATGCTCGTTGCCGACATCGGCAGGCGGCAGGTGCAGCGTTGCCCCGGCGCACAGGCATGGCCATACCTCCCAGGCCAGGGCATCGAAACCGAACCCGGCCACGCTCGAGGTATGACCATTTGCGTCCAGGTCAAAGGCCTGGCAATGCCAGTGCACCAGGTTGGCCAAGGCGTGGTGTTCGACCATGACGCCCTTGGGCTGGCCTGTCGAACCTGAGGTGTAGACCAGATAGGCCAGTTGCCGATGATCCAGGCCCGCGACGATGGGGTCATGCGCAGGGCCGTGGGTGTGCGGTTGATCAAGGTTCAAGCGCGGCACGTCCACCGGCAGGCCCTCGATGCCCGCCTCGGTCAGCACCCAAGCCGGTGCGCTGTCAGCCAGCAAGTAGGCGATGCGCTCGGCGGGGTAAGTGGGGTCGACCGGCACGTAGGCGGCACCGGCCTTGAGCACGGCAAGCATCCCCACCAGCCGATTGGCATTGCGCGGCAGGCACAGGGCGATGCGGTCACCGACCTCCACGCCGGCTGCCAGAAGCCGGTGTGCCAACTGATTGGCTTGCTGGTTGAGCGCGGCATAGCTCAGCGTCTGGTCGCCTTGACGCACGGCGATGGCCTCAGGCGCCAGGGCCGCGCGGGCTTCTACCTGCGCATGCACGGTGTCGCCCTGCGCATACGGCCGGGCCGTGTCATTGAAGCGGCGCACCACATGGTCGAATTCCTGCGGCGCCAGGACAGCCAGCCGCTGCAGCGGCGTGTTGGGCGCCTGCTCCAGAGCGTGCACAAGGCTGTCGAGTACCTGCTGGAACTGCCCGCACAGGCGCGCAGCGTCCCAGTCGGGCAGGCTCTGCACGGTCAGGCGCAAGTCATCGCCCAGGTCGTCCACGCTGACCGTCAACGGGTAATCGGTACGCTCCTCGGCGCCAACGATATCGATGCCGGGGGCCACCGGGATGATCTCGGCGGCATCGCCAGCGTCGCTGTGGCGGTAGTTGAGCATGCTGTTGAACAGCGGCGTGGGGGCGGCCACCCCGCTGCAGCGCTGGGCCAGGGCCAGAGAGGCCTGTTCGTGGGCCAGCAGCCCGGTCAGGCGCCGATGGGTCTGCAGCAAGCCGTCCCTGACCCCCACTTCGCCCAGGTCGATACGCAGCGGCAGTGTGTTGATGAACATGCCCAATGCCTGCTCACCACCCTCCCCGGCGGTCATGCGACCGAGCAATACGCTGCCAAATACCACCGCCTGACGCCCCGAAAGCTGCCCAACCCAACGGGCGAAACCCAAGTGCAGGACGCTGGCAGGGCTGACCCCGAGGTGCCGAGCCTGCTGGCGCAGCCGTTGGGCTAGCGATGTCGGCAAGGTCAGCCGAGCTTGCTGCAGGTCCTGCTCTGGCCTGCCCTGCACGCCAAAGGCCAGGGTGGGCGCTTCGATGTCGGCCAGCATGCTCTCGAAAAAGCGCGAATGGGCCTGTTCGTCCAAGGCTTGCCTCGCAGCCGCCAGCAGGTTGCGAAACGGCATCGGCGCAGGCAACTGTGCGGCAGTACCTGCCAGGTGCGCCTGGATTTCCCGGCGCACGATGTCCAGCGCCGTGTGGTCCATGATCACGTGGTGGAACGTCAACAGCGCCACCCACCCCTGCCCTTCACCTTGGGCATAGGCCAGTTGCATCAACGGCGCCTGGCGCAGGTCCAGTCGCTGCTGCCGGGGGTCGAAGTGCGCGCACAGCTCGGCCAGGGCGTTGCGGCCCTTGAATGGCAAGGCTTCTCGCACCAAGGCCGCTTCGCGCCACACCACCTGCACGGGCTCGTCCAGGAACTCCCAATGCAAGGCGGTACGCAGAATGTCGTGACGCTGGATGACCGCCTGCAACGCGTCGGCGAAGGCATCCAGATGCGCCTTGCTGGCCAGGCGCAGTTGCACCTGCGACAGGTAGGGGTCGCCGTCCTGCGCCGACAAGTGGTGGTACAGCATGCCCTGCTGCAAAGGTGCCAGCGGGTAGATGTCCTGCACGTTCGCGGCGCCGCCCGGCACGCTGTCGACGATACGGTCGATGGCCTGCTGATCGAGGTTCACCAAGGGCAGCATGTCGGGCGTAATGCCAAAGGCCGGGCTGAGCCAATCGTCGTCCTGGCGGGCGAGCATCTCCAGCAGGGCCGGCTTGTGCCGGGACAACGCCTCCCACAACTGGTCGTCCAGCGTCTCGTCGTCACCGAGGACGATCAGGTCCTGGTCTTCGCGTTGCAGACGGATGGGACGGGTGGACAGTGCGTTGATCAGTTCGCTGAAGTGCATCGGTAAGCATCCTGCTTTGCCTGGAAAGGTTTATGGCCGACACGCTAAAGGATCGTGACCGGCCGGTCTGACATGGGAAGCGGGGACAATCGCGCAGACGATTGCTGGGGCCGCATGGCCCCGGCATGGCCTCAAAGGCGCCTGCGTTTGCCCAGGCGTGGGATGGTGGTGGGCGGAATCACGGGCTGCTGCTGCTCGGCCTGGGTGCTGGCGGCAAGCCCGCACAGCGTGGGCTGGCTGAACAGTGCCCTGGCGTCGACGTGCAGCCCGGCCTGGCGCAGGCGTGCCACCAGGCTCACCGCCAACAACGAATGCCCGCCCAGTTCGAAGAAGTTGTCGTCGCGGCCCACCTGCTCGATCTTCAGTACCTCGGCCCAGATCGCCGCCATGGCTGCCTCCAGGTCGCCTTCAGGTGCACGATAGGCGCGGCTGATGACCGCGTCGGCGTCGGGTTCAGGCAAAGCCTGCCGGTCCAGCTTGCCGTTGGCGCTCAGGGGCAACTGCGCCAGATGCACGAAGGCCTGGGGGACCATGTACTCAGGCATGCAGGCGAGCAGGTGTCCGCGCAGCGCTTCGAGGGCTGGCGCAGGCTGACCCGCGCACAGCGTGAAGTACGCGACCAGGCGCTCTTCGCGCATCAGCACCACCGCTTGAGCGACGGCCGGATGGGCAATCAGCGAGGCTTCGATTTCGCCCAGTTCGACACGCAGGCCACGCAACTTGACCTGGAAGTCATTGCGCCCCACGAACTCGAGGTCGCCGTCCTCGCGGTAGCGCACCAGGTCGCCGGTGCGGTACAGACGGTCGCCAGCGACGAAGGGGCTGGCGATGAAACGCTCGGCCTGAAGTTCAGGCAAGCCAAGATAGCCGCGAGCCACGCCGACCCCACCGATGTGCAGCTGGCCCACGGCCCCCAACGGTACCGGGCGGTCGTGATCATCGAGCACGTAAAGGCGGGTATTGGGGATCGGGCGTCCGATCGCAGGCGCTTGCGCCGGCAGTGGCGCGTGGGCTGGCAACGACCACGCGGTACTGTCGACAGTGGCCTCGGTTGGGCCGTACACATTATGCACGCAGACCCAGGGCAACCGCTCACGAAGGCTCTGCAGCAGCGCCGGTGTGAGGTCGCCGCCCCCGCAGAAAATGTCGGTGAGGCTGGTGCAGCCTTGCGCACCGGGTTGCTCGAGAAACTGGTGCAGCAGCGCCGGGACGAACTTGACGATGCTGACCTGCTGGGCCTTGATCAGCTCTACCAGGTAGCCGGGATCACGGTGCCCATCGGGGCGGGCCAGGACCAGGCGCAGCCCCGCCGTCAACGGCCAGAACAACTCCCAGACCGAGCCATCGAACGTGCACGGGGCGCGTTGCAGCAATGCATCACCCGTGCGCGGCGCGCGAATGCGCGAGCCCCAGTGCATCAGGTTGCACAAGCCGCGATGTTCGACCATCACGCCTTTGGGCGTGCCGGTCGAACCCGAGGTGTACATCACGTAGGCCAGCTGCCGCGGGCCGAGGCCTGGAACCTGCGGGTCGGTGCCCGGGCCCGCGGCCCAGTCGTCGCCGTCCAGGTCCAGGGTGCGCTGTTGCAGCGCAGCAAACAGCCCAGCCGTGGCCCTGTGCACCAGCACCGCGACGGGGCTGCTGTTTTCCAGCATGAAACGCAACCGTTCTTCGGGGTATTCGGGATCCAACGGCACGTAGGCGCCGCCTGCCTTGAGCACGCCCAGCAGCGCGACCATCAAGCTGACACCCCGCTCGATGCAGACCGCCACGCGACTGTCAGGCCCCACGCCCTGGCTGATCAGGTAGTGCGCCAGGCGGTTGGCCTGTTCGTTCAAGGTCTGATAATCCAGGCGTTGGCCGTCGGCTTGCAGCGCGATGGCGGTTGGCGTACGTCGTACCTGCGCTTCGAACAGCGCTGGCAGCGTCTGCTGCACGGGGCTGGTCGGATCATCGGTGGCATTGAAGGCCTCCAGCGTCAATGCCAGTTCCTGTGCAGGTACCGGGCACAGCCGCTGGAGCATGCCGGGCACTGGACGCGGCAGCGCCTCACCGATCTGCTCCAGCGCCGTGGACAGGAACTCCAGCAGGCGCTGCGCACCGCACGCCCGCGGCGCGCGTACGGCCAGGCGCAGGTGCTCGCCGGCGTCATCCACGGTCAGTACCCACCCGTGGCTGGCCACTTCGCTGGCTTCGACCAGCTCGACGCCAGGCATGACCTTGCCAAATGGCAGCGCACCCTGGCGGTAGTTGACCAGGCTGTCGAACAATGCGCTCCCGGCCGGCAGGCCGCTGCATTGCTGGGCCAGGATCAGCGGCGCATCTTCATGGGCCAACAGTGCCGCGAGGTCGGCATGGGTCTGCGCCAGCGCCTGCCCAGGCGTGCGCTCATTCAAGGCGATGCGCAGCGGCAAGCTGTTGATGAACATGCCCAGCGCCCGATCGGCGCCGGGGCCCGCCACGCTACGCCCCAGCAACACTGTGCCGAGCACCACCTCGTCGCGCCCGCCCAGGCTACCCAACGCGTGGGCCCAGGCCAGGTGCAGCAGGCTGGCGAGGCTGGCCCCATGAGCCCGTGCCTGCGCGCGCAGGTTGGCCACCCGGGCGGCCGGCAGGTCGAGGCAGGCGCTCTCGAGGTCGGCCTGGTCCGGCACCGCCCCACCCCGGCCCGACAGAGGTTGCTGCTGCTCAAGGCCAGCCAGCTGCGCGGTGAAGAACGCCTGGTGGGCGGCCTGGCGCTCGGTTCGGTGGGTGAGCGCCACGTAGTCTCGATAGGGCACAGGCGCTGGCAAGTGCGTGCCACGCCCTGCCATGCAGGCCTCGAGCTCACCCAGTAACACCTGCAATGACACCGCGTCGTTGACCAGATGATGGAAACGCAGCAGGGCCAGCCAGTGCTTCTGTTCAGAGGGGGCGATGCAGACCAGCCCCATCAGGGGTGCCTTGTCCAGTTGCAATGGCCGTCGGCTGGGGTGGTAATGATCGCGCCATTGTCCACAAGGCCCCTCCCACCATTGCACCGGCAGGCGCGCCTGCCGCCAGACCACTTGGTGCGGCGCTTCTATCCCCTCCCATACCAGGCTGGTGCGCAGGATGTCGTGACGATCCACGACCTGCTGCAGGGCATCGGTGAAATCGCGCAGATGCTGCTCGGTGGCGAACGAGAACAGGGCCTGCTGCTGGTAGGGGTCCACCTCGTCAGTCAGGTGGTGGTACAACAACCCCTGCTGCAATGGCGCCAAGGGGTAGATTTCCTGAACATTGGCGGCGCCGCCCGGTACCGTGGCAACGATGCGGTCGATGTCGGCCTGGCCCAGGCAGGCCAGGGGCAGCATGCTCGGTTCGATGCGCCGGCACGCCACTGCAATGCTGGGCGCCGGTGTATGCACGACGTCGATGGGCCTGGCGCTGGCCGCAAGCGCGGCCAGGGTCGATTGACCGAACAGCACTTGTACATCGATCTGCAGGCCCAGCTGGCGCAGGCGCTCGATCAACTGGACAGCCAGCAGCGAATGCCCGCCCAGCTCGAAGAAATGGTCGTACCGCCCAATACGTTCTACGTGCAGCAACTCGGCCCAGAGCGCGGCCAACCGTTGCTCGACTTCGCCTTGCGGCGGCTCGTGCTCGTGCCGGACCATGGCGGTGTCATCGGCTGCAGGTAGCGCGCGGCGGTCCAGCTTGCCATTGGGGGTCAAAGGCCAGTGTGCGACACGCACGTAGGCGGCCGGCAACAGGGCAACCGGCAGACAGCCGCGCAAGTACTCGTGCAAGGCCCGTGGCGGGACAGGGTCATCGGCCGTGAACCAGGCGTGGAGTTGCCCCTCGCGCAGCATCACGACGCCCTCGCTCACCGCCGGATGACTGCCCAAGGCGGCTTCGATTTCGGCAAGTTCCACCCGCACGCCACGGATTTTCACCTGATCGTCGTGGCGGCCCAGGTAATCCAGCGTGCCATCGGGTAACCAGCGCACCCAGTCCCCGGTGCGGTACATGCGCGCCCCGGGTACCGTGCTGAAGGGGTCCTGCACGAAGCGCTCGGCACTGAGCTGCGGCTGGTTGAGGTAGCCCCGGGCCACGCCGTTGCCGCCGATGTAGAGCTCACCGGCCGCTCCGGGTGGCAGCAGCCTGCCTTGGGCGTCCAGCACATAGACCTGGGTATTGGCCACTGGGGTGCCGATGTGCAAGGGCTCGCCCGCCACCATCTGACCCGACGTGGCCACGACTGTGGCTTCGGTCGGGCCATAGTTGTTGATCACCTTGTAAGTGAGCTCTCGGCCCAGTCGCCGCAAGCGGTCGCCACCCACCAGCAGCGTTTCGAGGGTCGGATGCGGTACCCCTTGGGCAAAGGCGTGTTCTGCAACCGGTGTGGGCAGGAAACTGACGTCCAGAGCCTGGGAGCGCCACCAGTCGAGCAGAGCGTGCACATCCTCGGCACCTTCGCGCACTGGCGCCAGGTGCAGGGTGGCGCCGCTGCACAGCGCTGGCCAGATCTCCCAGGCCATGGCATCGAAACCGAAGCCCGCCACGCTCGATTGACGACGGCCTGGGCCAAGCTCGAACCGGGTGCAGTGCCAGTCCACCAGATTGACCAGCATGCGTTGCTCGACCATCACCCCCTTGGGCTGCCCCGTGGAGCCGGAGGTATAAATGACGTAGGCCAGGTCCTCGACGGACTGCGGCGCGAACGTGAAGGTGGCCACAGGTTCCGCGGGCCACGAGGGCTGATCCAACGCGATCTGTGGCACGCCGTGCGCCGGCAGGCGCGAGGCGAAGCGCGTTTGGGTCAGGACCACGTCAGGGGCGCTGTCCCGCAACAGGTAGGCAATGCGCTCCACTGGGTGAGCCGGATCGATCGGCACATAGGCCCCGCCTGCCTTGAGCACTGCCAGCAAACCTGTGAGGGTGTCCAGCCCCCGCTGGGCGATGACGGCCACCCGCCGTTCGGGCCCCACCCCCAGGCCAGCGAGGTGCTGGGCTAACGCGCAGGCACGGCGATCGAGCTCGCCATAGCTCAAGGTCTGATCGCCGAAACAGGCTGCCGGGGCCTCGGGACGAAGGCGGGCGTGCTGCTCGATCCGTCGCTGAATCAGACAGGGGGCTGCGACGGCCTCTGGCATCGCCGTCATGTTCCACGTCTTCAGGCGCTGATGCTCAGCCGCCGTCAGCATATCGAAGTCCGATACCTTGGCCTGGGGTTGCGCCAGGCCCTGTTCCAACACATGCAGCAAGCGTTCGCCGATGGCCCTGGCCTCCTGGTCGCTGAACCAGGCGCGGTTGTGCACCAGGTGCAAGCGCGCCGTGTCTGCGTGAGTGTTGCAGCGCAAGTGGATGCTCAGGGGTGAGGGTTCATGGCCATTGCAGATCATGATCGTCGCACCGGCCGCGTCGCCGATCCGCAGCGCGTTGCTGTCTTCTTCAAAGGACACCAACAGCTCGAACAACTGGGTACGCCCGTCAGGCCGCGCTGCAAGGTCACGTTTGAGCGCGCTCAATGGGTAGCGTTGGTGGCGGAAGTCCTGCTTGAGGGTCGTGGCGATCGCTTGAGCCAGGGCCGCGAAGGACAAGCCCCTGCCGAAGTCCATGCGCAGCGGGCTGACCTGGGTGAACAGCCCCAGGGTGGCCTTGAACTGCGCATTGGCGCGGTTGCGTACCGGTAAGCCGACGACCCATTCATCGCGCTGCCAGGTGCGCGAAACGCACACGTGCAATGCGCCCAACAACACCGGCAAGGGTGAGACACCCAGGCTATCGGCCAGCGCGCGCAGGCTGTGCATCAGGCCCGGCGTTACGCCCAGCTCAAGGGCATGACTCGGGGAACTCCCCGGTGCCAAGCCTGGCTGTGAAGGCCGCAACAGGGGGTCAGGCAGTTGCGCGAACCGGGTCAGCCAGTGATCGCGATCACGCTGGTAACGTGCCGAGGCCTGATAGCGGGCGTCATCTTCGATGTAAGCGCTGTACGAGGGCGCACTGCCGGGCAGTGCCTGATGCTCCCCGAGCACCTGGTAAATGTCGGCCAACTGCTTGAACCATTGGTCTACGCCCCAGCCATCGAGTGCCAGATGATGGGCACGCAGTGCCAGCCAATGCGCATGGGGGCTCAGCGTGATCAGCCTGGCCTCCCATAGCGGTCCCTCGGCCAGGGAAATGGGCGTGCGCATCCAGTCATCGAGGCGCTGCAGCGCCGCTTCGGTTGGCCAGGCGTCAGCCTGAAGGTCATCCCAGGCCAGCGTCACGGCCAACTGCTCGGCGAAACGCTGCCGAGCGAGGCTGGTGTCTTCCACCCACACGGTGCGCAAGGCATCGTGGAGCCTGACCAGGTGATGCAGTGCCTGCTCCAGCCTGGCCCTGTCCACCTGCCCCTCCAGTGCGAGGTAAGCGCCAATGTTGTAGAGCGGGGATGGGCCGTGACTGAGCTGATCCAGCCAGATATCCCGCTGGGCAACGGTGAGGTCGAATAGGTCGGCGGCAGGCATGAGCGGTCAGGTCCTTCTGATTGGTCAACGTGCGATTCAACCATCGGGCTGCTGCCGTGTATGGCCCATTAAACCCGGACAGCCGTGCAGGCAACGCGGGCTGCTGAAATTCCTGTAAGAGATTGCCTACACGCCGCTAAGGGCGACGGCTCACGGCATACCGTATTAGCCGCGATCCTAGGCGGCCAGCCACGGTTCTGACGCCAATTTGCTGGCATCGGGCCGTATTCAAAGCGCAGGCTGGCGGTACTTCCACCCTGCCTCTACCACTGTTTGCTGGCATTTTCTGTCCCGGACTTCCACTACAGACGCTCGCGGATCAGCGGGCTTGAATGGCGCCACACATGCTGCCCACCTGCACGCCCTGCGTGTGGGCAGACGACGTTTTGCGTAGGCCTCCAGGAAACAATCGACATGATGTTGAACCCTCGCTCCGACTACCGACCCGACCCTCACCTCTACCTGCAGCTGGGCGAGTTGATCGCGGAAACCGGCGGCGCCTGCTTTGCCGAGCAGATGCTACGGCTGCTACAGGATCAAGTGCGCATCGATGGTCTGGAAATCACTGAATGGACGCTGGATGCGCCGCAACTGCTGGACAGTCGCGTGGAGGTGCTGGGGCGAGCCGGTGTACAGGCCAAGCAGCTGGGGGCACGTACGCCTCACCCCCTGTTGCAGTCCATTGAGCGCATGAACGACCCGCTGCTCATCGAGTTCAAGGCGCCCAACGGTAGCAATCCCGCCACCCTACGGTGCGCACACCAGTGCCACCTGGTGTCCTGTAGCGGCACCAAGCGGTGGGTGATCAGCGCCTACCGGCTGCCCAGCGAGCGGCGGTTCTCACTGGCCGAGCTCTCGCAGCTCAAAAGCCTGTCCGACACGCTGCTGCCGCTTGTCGAACACCACGTCCAGCTGCTGGGCGATGCGAAGGTCGAGTGGAGGGACTCCACCATAGAGGAAGCGGACATGGGTGGCTTGCAGCAATCGTTCGGCAAACGCCTTGGCCAGGCGTCGATCAAGCTGTCGTCGCGCGAACAGGAAGTGTGCCTTGGCCTTCTGACCGGGAGCACCATACCTGAGCTGGCAGCGCGGTTGAGCGTGAAAAACAGCTCCGTGGAAACGTACCTCAAACGGGCCGCCGCCAAACTCGGCGTGAGTGGGCGCAATGGTTTGACCAAGTGGATGACTGGCGGCTGAAACCCTCGGCGGGAACGGTAAGGGCTACCGCCCTTAAGGCGCGCGAGCCAAGACAGCCTGGGTATTGGCGACGTCTGATCGCTCGAAAGCGACGTGATCGTCATCAATCGCGAAACAGGTGCACAGGTGTAAACCGAAATAGATGCATTTGATAATGATTCGTAGTATTTTCCCGGCGCGGTTATACCTCTCATTTCAGCGCCCACTCAGGATCGTACTGTCGATGCGTCGCACGTTCGTCTCGCTTTGTGTACTTCATGCCGTTTCTCCCCTGGCGTTTGCCGAGGCGGCCGCCCCGCCCGACGCTGCGCACATCGAACTACAGGCGGTGAGCATTACCGGCAGCGCCGATGTCGAGCGGGCCAATAGCCCGGTCGACGGGTACAAGGCCAGCCGTTCGGCCAGTGCCACGCGTACCGACACGGCGCTGCATGAGACGCCGCAGTCCGTCAGCGTAGTGCCCAAGGATGTCTTGCAGGATACCGGCGCCACCCGCCTGCAGGATGGGCTCGATTATGCGGGCGGCGTGGGCCGCGCCAACAACTTTGGCGGCCAGGGGCTCACCACCTTCACCGTGCGTGGTTTCACCACCGGTGAGTTCTACCGCAACGGGTTCCCGATCAACCGCGGTTACCCCAATGCGCCAGATGCCAACACGGTCGAACGCCTCGAAGTCATCCGCGGCCCTGCCAGCAGCCTGTACGGTCGAGGCGATCCGGGTGGCACGTTCAATGTGGTCAGCAAGCAGCCCCAGACCGAGCCCAAGGTCACCCTGGGCAGCCAGTTCGACGACCAGGGCATGCACCGCGCCACGCTCGATGCCACCGGGCCGCTCAACGGGGATGGTTCCTTGGCCTACCGGCTCAATGTGCTCGGTGAAGGCGGGGAAAGTTTCCGTGATGACGTACAAGGCGAGCGCTACGACGTGGCGCCGGTGCTGAGCTGGCAGGTCAACGACAGCACCAAGGTCGTCTTCGAGGGCGACTTCATGCGCAACAACCACCCACTGGACCGTGGCCTTACCCGCTATGGCACCCAGCCGCGCAGCGCCTCTCGTGATACCTACATCTGGGAAAAGGGCAGCGACAACCTGCTGCACAACGACAACAACATGGCTCAGGTGCGCTTCGAGCACCTGCTCAACGAAGACTGGACGCTGGCCGGCGGGTTCCAGTTCCTCGATGGCAGCCTTCAGGGCAATGCCGTGGAAGCCAACAAGGCCCCGGCAGACGGCCGCACCCTGGAACGCAATTTCAACTGGCGCAAGCTGCAATGGACCGACCGGGACTGGCAGCTGAACCTGACGGGGCACTTCGATACAGGCTCGCTGAGCCACACCCTGCTGACTGGCGTGGAGTACGAGAACTACGACTACAACTCCATCATCCTGCGGTCGTCGGCGCGCGATGGCACCTACCCCATCGATATCTATCACCCGATACTGGGCCAGCCCCGCCCTGCCCTGACCCGCACGACGACCTGGGACAAGGAGAACCTGCAGACCTGGGCATTCTTCATTCAGGACCAGGTGGCCCTGACCGAACGCCTCAAGGCCTTGGCCGGGGTGCGCCTGGAGCGCTTCGAGCATGATTACGACGACAAGATGCCCACCAACCGTGACTTCAGCAAAGGCGAGAATGGCGTCACGCCTCGGTTTGGCCTGATCTACGACCTGACGGACTCCTTGGCGGTGTACGCCAACACCGCGCGCTCGTTCAAGCCCAATACTGGCACGCCTGCAGGCGGTGGCGGCTTCGACCCGGAAAAAGGCAAGTCCTATGAACTGGGGTTGAAGTGGGAATCGCTCGATGGCCAGCTCAGTGCGGACGCTGCGATCTACCACATCGTCAAGGAAAACGTGCTGGCCAACGACCCCAATGACCCTACCAACACCTTCAAGGTGGCAGCAGGTGAAGTGCGCAGCCGCGGGCTCGACATCAATGTGGCTGGCAACCTGACCCCCGAGTGGCGCGTCATCGGCGGGTATGCTTACGTCGATGCAGAAGTCACCAAGGACACCAGCCTGCCCAGCGGCACTCGCCTGGCCAATATCCCGCGCAATACCTTCAGCCTGTTGAACACCTACGAGTTCCAGGACGGTCTGGCCAAGGGCCTAGGGTTGGGCGTGGGGGTGAAATACGTGGATGACCGCGCCGGTCAAACTGCGACGACCACCTACACCATGGAGCGTTATAGCGTGGTGGACCTGCTGAGCTTCTACAAGGTCAACGAACACGTTCGCCTGAA
>CAURYQ010000109.1:0-12732 GCA_963529135.1 uncultured Pseudomonas sp.
GCGTTGCCGAGGATGCCAAGGTCGCCGTGCGCAACGTGCGTCGCGATGCCCTGGCAGACCTGAAGAAGCTGACCAAGGACAAGTCCATCAGCGAAGACGAAGAGCGCCGCGCCGCCGATGACATCCAGAAGCTGACGGACAAGTTCGTCGCTGAGGTGGATGCAGCCTTCAAAGCCAAGGAAAAGGACCTGATGGCCGTCTAAGGCCAGGTTTTTTTAATGGAAAAGACCAAGCCAGCGGTGCCTCCTTCGGTGCCGCGTCACGTCGCGATCATCATGGACGGCAACAACCGCTGGGCGAAGCGGCGCTTGCTGCCTGGCGTTGCCGGGCACAAGGCGGGTGTCGATGCCGTCCGTGCAGTCATCGAAGTCTGCGCCGAGGCCGGGGTCGAAGTGCTGACGCTGTTCGCGTTCTCCAGTGAAAACTGGCAGCGACCTGCCGATGAGGTAGGCGCGTTGATGGAGTTGTTCTTCTCGGCGCTGCGCCGCGAGGCCCGGCGGCTGAACGACAACAATATCAGCCTGCGCATCATTGGCGACCGCTCGCGCTTTCACCCTGAACTGCAGGCTGCCATGCGCG
This sequence comes from uncultured Pseudomonas sp., assembly GCA_963529135.1. Taxonomy (GTDB): domain Bacteria; phylum Pseudomonadota; class Gammaproteobacteria; order Pseudomonadales; family Pseudomonadaceae; genus Aquipseudomonas. The sequence continues at coordinate 580 of CAURYQ010000109.1, forward strand.
AAGCCGAGGCGCTGACCGCAGGCAACAGCCGCTTCATCCTGCAGATTGCCGCCAATTACGGTGGGCAATGGGACATCGCCCAGGCCGCGCAGCGGCTGGCGCGGGAAGTCCAGGCCGGCCATCTGCGCCCCGACGACATCACCCCCGGGCTGTTGCAGGCATGCCTTGCGACCGGCGAGCTGCCCTTGCCGGACTTGTGCATCCGCACCGGCGGGGAGCATCGCATCAGCAATTTCCTGCTGTGGCAACTGGCGTACGCCGAGTTGTATTTCTCCGACCTCTACTGGCCGGACTTCAAACACGAGGCCATGCGCAGTGCATTGGCCGATTTCGCTTCGCGCCAGCGCCGCTTTGGTAAGACCAGCGAGCAGGTCGAGGCTGGAGCTCGTGCTTAATGCTTAAACAACGCATCATTACCGCGCTGATCCTGTTGCCGATAGCGCTGGGCGGGTTTTTCCTGCTCGAGGGGGGCAACTTCGCCCTGTTCATCGGCCTTGTAGTCACGCTCGGCGCCTGGGAGTGGGCACGGTTGGCGGGGTTGATGGCCCAGCCCCTGCGCATCGCCTATGCCCTGGTGGTCGCCGGGGCGTTGATGCTGCTGTACATCCTGCCAGAGCTGGCGCCCTGGGTGCTTGGGGCGGCTGTTATCTGGTGGGGGCTGGCCACCTGGCTGGTGCTCACCTACCCACGCACCAGCGAATTGTGGGCCAGTGCCGCCTGCCGACTGCTGATCGGCCTGCTGGTGTTGCTGCCGGCCTGGCAAGGCTTGGTGCTGCTCAAGCACTGGCCGCTGGGCAATTGGTTGATCCTGTCGGTCATGGCCCTGGTATGGGCCGCCGACATCGGCGCTTACTTCTCCGGCCGGGCCTTCGGCAAGCGCAAGCTGGCGCCACAGGTCAGTCCTGGCAAGAGCTGGGAAGGCGTGTACGGTGGGCTGGCGGTAAGCCTGGTCATCACCCTGGTGGTGGGTATCAGCCGCGACTGGAGCATCGGTCAGATTCTCCTCGGCCTGGCGGGTGCTGCACTGGTGGTGATGGCCTCGGTGATCGGCGACCTGACCGAAAGCATGTTCAAGCGCCGCTCGGGCATCAAGGACAGCAGCAACCTGCTGCCGGGCCACGGTGGGGTGCTCGACCGCATCGACAGCCTGACGGCGGCTATTCCTCTGTTCGCCGTGCTGTTGTGGGCGGCTGAATGGGGTGTGATGTGAGCCACGTGCAACGCGTTACCGTGTTGGGGGCGACCGGCTCCATCGGCCTGAGCACCCTGGACGTCATTGCGCGCCACCCCGACCGCTATCAGGCCTTTGCCTTGACCGGTTATGCGCGGATCGACGAGCTGCTGGCGCTGTGCGTGCGCCATCGTCCGGTCTACGCCGTGGTGCCGAGCGCCGACGCTGCGACGCGCCTGCGCGCCGGCCTGGCGGCTGCTGGGTGCACCACCGAAGTGCTGGAAGGCGAAGCCGGCCTGTGCCAGGTGGCCTGCGCCAGCGAAGTGGATGCGGTCATGGCTGCCATCGTCGGCGCGGCAGGCCTGCGGCCTACCCTGGCCGCCGTGCAGGCCGGCAAGAAGGTGCTGCTGGCCAACAAGGAAGCGCTGGTGATGTCCGGGGCCTTGTTCATGGACGCCGTGCGCCAGTCAGGTGCCGTATTGTTGCCGATCGACAGTGAGCACAATGCCATCTTCCAGTGCATGCCTGGCGACTATGCGCGTGGTCTGAGCGTGGTAGGGGTACGCCGGATTCTGCTGACCGCCTCGGGCGGGCCCTTCCGGCAGACCTCGGCCGAGGCCCTGCAGGACGTCACGCCTGAACAGGCGTGTGCTCATCCTAACTGGTCGATGGGGCGCAAGATTTCCGTCGATTCGGCCAGCATGATGAACAAGGGCCTCGAGTTGATCGAGGCGTGCTGGCTGTTCGATGCGGCGCCAAGCCTGGTCGAGGTGGTGGTGCATCCGCAAAGCGTGATTCACTCGCTGGTCGATTACGTCGACGGGTCGGTGCTGGCCCAGCTGGGCAACCCGGACATGCGCACGCCTATCGCCAACGCCCTGGCATGGCCGGAGCGCATCGATTCCGGCGTGGCGCCGCTGGACCTTTTCAGCATCGCTCGCCTGGACTTCCAGGCCCCCGATGAACAGCGTTTCCCCTGCCTGCGTCTGGCGCGACAGGCGGCGCAGGCATGCAACAGTGCGCCTGCGGTGCTCAATGCGGCCAACGAAGTGGCCGTGGAAGCGTTCCTTGAGCGGCGTATCCGCTTCCCGGAGATCGCGAGTATGATCGAGCAGGTACTGGACAAGGAGCCTGTGGTGCCACTGACTTCGCTCGATGCGGTGTTTGCGGCTGACCAGCGGGCGCGCGAACTGGCCCGTGCCTGGCTGCACCGCAACGGTCGCTGAGCCTGGCTGGCCGGTGATTGAAACGCAGCACCTCACTGACCCATTGCACATCATTCGGAGTTGGACATGACAGCGCTCTACATGATCATTGGCACGCTCGTCGCCCTGGGTGTGCTGGTCACCTTCCATGAGTTTGGCCATTTCTGGGTGGCACGGCGCTGTGGGGTGAAGGTGCTGCGTTTCTCGGTCGGCTTCGGCACGCCGCTGGTTCGCTGGCACGACCGCCAGGGCACGGAGTTCGTCATCGCCGCCATTCCATTGGGCGGCTACGTGAAAATGCTCGATGAGCGCGAAGGCGATGTGCCGCCTGCGTTGGCGGGCCAATCCTTCAACCGCAAGCCGGTCGGCCAGCGCATTGCGATCGTCGCCGCGGGGCCAATCGCCAACTTTCTGCTGGCCATCTTCTTTTTCTGGGTACTGGCGATGCTGGGCAGCCAGCAGATCCGGCCGGTCATCGGCACGGTAGAGGCGGGGAGCCTGGCAGCGTCGGCGGGGCTGACGGCTGGTCAGGAAATCGTCTCGGTCGATGGTAAACCGACCAACGGCTGGTCGGCAGTCAACCTGCAGTTGGTGCGTCGTCTGGGTGAAAGCGGCACGCTGCAGATCGGTGTGCGCGATGAAGGCAGCAGTGCCGAGCAGCAGCGTCAGGTGAAACTCGACCAGTGGTTGAAGGGCGCGGACGAACCTGACCCGATCCGCTCGCTGGGGCTGCAGCCCTGGCGCCCGGCGATCGTGCCGGTGCTGGCTGAAATCGACGCCAAGGGGCCTGCGGGTGCCGCGGGCTTGAGGGCTGGCGACACGTTGCTGAGCATCGACGGCCAGCCAGTGAACGAGTGGCAGCAGGTGGTCGACAGCGTTCGCGCCCGGCCGGGAGCCAAGGTGGTCGTGCGTCTGGAACGTGACGGCGCCCCCTTGGAAGTCCCGGTAACCCTGGGTGTGAAGGGTGAGGGCAGCGCCGCAGCAGGGTACCTGGGAGCAGGCGTCAAGGGCGGTCAGTGGCCGGCCTTGATGCTGCGCGAAGTCAGCTATGGGCCGTTGGAAGCGGTGGGTGAAGGCCTGTCTCGCACCTGGAACATGAGCGTGCTCACGCTCCAGTCACTGAAGAAAATGCTGTTCGGTGAGCTCTCGGTAAAAAACTTGAGTGGACCGATAACCATTGCTAAAGTGGCGGGCGCTTCAGCCCAGTCCGGCGTCGGTGATTTCCTGAATTTCCTCGCCTACCTGAGCATAAGCCTGGGAGTTCTGAACCTGCTGCCCATTCCTGTGCTGGATGGGGGGCATTTGCTGTTCTACCTGATCGAGTGGACGCGCGGTCGTCCGCTCTCGGATCGGGTGCAAGGTTGGGGGGTCCAGATCGGAGTCAGTTTGGTCCTGGGGGTGATGCTACTCGCCCTGATCAACGATCTGGGTCGACTTTAACGCTACGCGCATTGCGAACCTGCCGCCCCCGTGCGGCAGGTTGTTTATTGCCAGTTGGAATAAAAGGACTTCATGAAACGTCTGCTGCTAACTGCGGTGCTTTCCGCATTGATGATCGCTGAAGTTCACGCCGAGTCCTTCACCATCTCCGATATTCGTGTCAATGGCCTGCAGCGGGTGTCCGCCGGCAGCGTGTTCGGCGCCTTGCCCCTGAACGTGGGCGACCAGGCCGACGATCGGCGCCTGGTGGACTCGACCCGTTCGCTGTTCCGGACCGGCTTCTTCCAGGACATCGAACTCAGCCGTGACGGCAACGTCCTGATCATCAACGTGGTCGAGCGCCCGTCGGTGGCGAGCATCGAGATCGAAGGCAACAAGGCCATCAGCACCGACGACCTGATGAAAGGGCTCAAGCAGTCCGGCCTGGCCGAGGGCGAGATCTTCCAGCGTGCCACGCTCGAAGGCGTGCGCAACGAGCTGCAGCGCCAGTACGTGGCCCAGGGCCGCTACTCGGCCGAGGTCAATGCCGAGGTCGTGCCAGAGCCCCGCAACCGCGTGGGCCTGAAGATCAAGATCAACGAAGGCGAAGTCGCGGCCATCCAGCACATCAACGTGGTCGGCAACACCGTGTTCGATGACGACGAGCTGAACAGCCTGTTCGAGCTGAAGACCACCAACTGGCTGTCGTTCATCCGCAACGACGACAAGTACGCCCGTGAAAAGCTCTCCGGTGACCTGGAGCGCCTGCGTTCCTACTACCTGGACCGCGGCTACATCAACATGGACATCGCTTCCACCCAGGTGTCCATCACGCCGGACAAGAAGCACGTCTACATCACCGTCAACATCAACGAAGGCGAGAAGTACAGCGTTCGCGACGTGAAGCTCTCGGGCGATCTCAAGCTGCCCGAAGACCAGGTCAAGTCGCTGCTGCTGGTGCAGCCGGGCCAGGTGTTCTCGCGCAAGGTGATGACCAGCACGTCCGAGCTGATCACCCGCCGCCTGGGCAACGAAGGCTACACCTTCGCCAACGTCAACGGCGTGCCGCAACCGAACGACCAGGACCACACCGTCGACATCACCTTCGTGGTGGATCCGGGCAAGCGTGCCTACGTCAACCGCATCAACTTCCGTGGTAACACCAAGACCGACGACGTGGTGCTGCGTCGCGAGATGCGCCAGATGGAAGGCGGCTGGGCTTCGACCTACCTGATTGACCAGTCCAAGACCCGTCTGGAGCGTCTGGGCTTCTTCAAGGAAGCCAACGTCGAGACGCCGCCGGTGCCGGGCACCGACGACCAGGTCGACGTGAACTACAGCGTCGAGGAGCAGGCCTCCGGTTCGATCACCGCCAGCGTCGGCTTCGCCCAGAGCGCCGGCCTGATCCTGGGCGGCTCGATCAGCCAGAGCAACTTCCTCGGTACCGGCAACAAGGTCTCCATCGGCCTGAACCGCAGCGAATACCAGACCCGCTACAACTTCGGCTTCGTCGACCCCTACTGGACCGCCGACGGCGTGAGCCTGGGGTACAACGCCTTCTACCGCACTACCGACTACGACGACCTCGACGTCGACGTGGCCAGCTACGCGGTAGACAGCCTGGGCATGGGCGTCAACATCGGCTACCCGATCAGCGAGACCTCGCGCCTGACCTATGGCTTGAGCGTGCAACAGGACGAGATCAAGACCGGCAAGTACACCGTGGAGGAGATCTTCGATTTCCTCGACAAGGAAGGCAAGGACTTCACCAACTTCAAGGCCTCGGTCGGCTGGTCGGAATCGACCCTGAACAAGGGCGTGCTGGCGACGCGTGGTCATTCCCAGAGCCTGACCTTCGAAACCACCATTCCGGGCAGCGACCTGTCGTTCTACAAGCTCGACTACCGTGGCCAGGTGTTCAAGCCGATCACCAACAACTACACCCTGCGTCTGCACACCGAGCTGGGGTATGGCGACGGTTATGGGTCGACCTCAGGGCTGCCGTTCTATGAAAACTACTATGCCGGTGGCTTCAACTCGGTGCGTGGTTTCAAGGACAACACGCTGGGTCCGCGTAGTACGCCAAGTAAAGATAATCCCGAGCGTGGAACTGTCGCAGACCCGGATACAGATCGCCTGGCCTTCGGCGGCAACGTCCTCATCCAAGGCGGCGCCGAACTGCTCTTCCCGCTGCCCTTCGTCAAGGACCAGCGCTCGCTGCGCACCTCGGTCTTCTGGGACGTGGGTAACGTGTTCGACACCAACTGTGGCTCCTCGCGCAACTGCCCGAGCGTCGGCTTCGGCGACATGGCCAGTTCGGTCGGTCTGGGCGTGACCTGGATCACCGCCCTCGGCCCGCTGAGCTTCAGCCTGGCGATGCCGATCAAGAAGCCGGATGATGCCGAAACCCAAGTGTTCCAATTCTCCCTGGGCCAGACCTTCTAAGGTCTGACCCGAGCTCAACGACAACGGATCTTGCAGGAGTACACTGTGCGCAACCTGTTCAAACTGGCCATCGTGGCCGCGGCGCTGGTCGCCACCCCGGCCTTCGCCGAAATGAAAGTCGCCGTGCTGAACTATCAGATGGCCCTGCTCGAATCCGATGCCGCCAAGAAGTACGCGGTCGATGCCGAGAAGAAGTTCGGCCCGCAGCTGACCAAGCTCAAGAGCCTGGAAAGCAGCGCCAAGGGCATCCAGGACCGCATCATCAAGGGCGGCGACAAGATGCCGCAGCCCGAGCGTGAGCGCCTGGAGCTCGAGTTCAAGCAGAAGGCCCGCGACTTCCAGTTCCAGTCCAAGGAGCTGAACGAAGCCAAGGCCGTCGCCGACCGTGACATGCTCAAGCAGCTCAAGCCCAAGCTGGACGGCGCTGTCGAGGAAGTGATCAAGAAGGGCGGTTACGACCTGGTACTCGAGCGCGGTGCGGTCATCGATGTCAAGCCACAGTACGACATCACCCGCCAGGTTATCGAGCGTATGAACCAAGCCCGTTGATATGACCGTGACCATGACGCTTGGCCAACTGGCCGAGACCCTCGGGGCCACCCTCAAGGGCCCCGAGTCGCTGCAGATCACCGGCCTGGCCACCTTGCAGGAGGCCGGGCCAGGTCAGCTGAGCTTTCTCGCCAATCCACAGTACCGCAAGTACCTGGATGACAGTCAGGCTGCGGCCGTGCTGCTCAAGGCCGCCGATGCCGAAAGCTTCGCCGGGCCTGCGCTGATCGTGGCCGACCCCTACCTGGCCTACGCGCGCATTTCTCACCTGTTCGACCCCAAACCCAAGGCTGTGGCGGGGATTCACCCCAGCGCCGTGGTGGCCGGGGATGCGCAGGTGGATGTGACGGCCAGCATCGGGCCGTTCGTGGTCATCGAAAGCGGCGCGCGCATTGGCGCTCACGTCACCCTCGGTGCCCACTGCGTAATCGGTGCCCGCTGCGTGATCGGCGAAGGCGGCTGGTTGGCGCCACGGGTCACGCTGTATCACGATGTCACCATTGGCAAAAGGGTGGTCATCCAGTCGGGCGCCGTGATCGGGGGTGAAGGCTTCGGCTTCGCCAACGAAAAAGGCGTGTGGCGCAAGATTGCCCAGATCGGTGGGGTGAGCATCGGCGACGATGTGGAGATCGGTGTGAACACGGCAGTCGACCGTGGCGCCTTGTCCGACACCTGCATCGCCGACGGCGTGAAGCTCGACAACCAGATCCAGATCGCCCATAACGTGCAGATCGGGGAGCACACGGCCATGGCTGCGTGCGTGGGTATCTCCGGCAGTACGCGTATCGGCAAGCATTGCACCATCGCAGGTGGCGTTGGCATGGTGGGTCATATCGATGTCTGCGACAACGTTTTCGTGTCCGGGATGACCATGGTGACCCGCTCGATCACCGAGCCGGGTGCCTATTCTTCCGGCACAGCCATGCAGCCTCTGGCTGACTGGCGCAAGAGCGCCGCGCGTATCCGCCACCTGGACGACATGGCCAAGCGTCTCCAGCAGTTGGAAAAACGCGTCGATACCGTGACCTCAGGTGGGCAGCCGACATCAGAAGGCTGATACCATTTCCTGAGCAAGAGTGAACAGTCGCTAGCTGGCTCCTCTTTGGATTGCAAAAGGAGCGTGTGGTCAGCACCTGCGCTCCCTATTCTTATTACAGGCTTCCCCCCCGAAATGATGGACATCAACGAGATTCGCGAATACCTGCCTCACCGTTACCCGTTCCTGCTGGTGGACCGCGTGACGGAGCTGGATTACGAGGCCCAGAGCATTCGTGCCTACAAGAATGTCAGCATCAACGAGCCGTTCTTCAACGGTCACTTCCCGGCGCACCCCATCATGCCCGGCGTTCTGATCATCGAAGCCATGGCCCAGGCGGCCGGGATCCTCGGTTTCAAGATGCTCGATGCCAAGCCTGCCGACGGCACGCTGTACTACTTCGTCGGGTCCGACAAGCTGCGTTTCCGCCAGCCGGTGCTGCCGGGTGACCAGCTGGTACTGGAAGCGAAGTTCCTGAGTCGCAAGAGCATGATCTGGAAGTTCGAATGCCGTGCCCTGGTCGACGGCAAGGCAGTATGCTCGGCCGAAATCACCTGTGCGGAACGCTCCCTATGAATTCGATTGATCCTCGGGCCATCATCGACCCTTCGGCCAAGCTGGCCGAAGGCGTCGAGGTGGGCCCCTGGTCGATCGTTGGCCCCGATGTCGAAATCGGGGAGGGCACCGTCATCGGCCCGCATGTTGTGCTCAAGGGGCCGACCCGGATCGGCAAGCACAACCGTATCTTTCAGTTTTCCTCGATAGGGGAAGACACCCCGGACCTCAAGTACAAAGGTGAGCCGACGCGGCTGGTGATTGGCGATCACAACGTGATCCGCGAAGGCGTCACGATCCATCGCGGTACCGTGCAGGATCGCGCCGAAACCACGGTGGGCGACCACAACCTGATCATGGCCTATGCGCACATCGGCCATGACAGCGTGATCGGCAGCCATTGCATCCTGGTCAACAACACCGCGTTGGCAGGTCATGTGCACGTGGGTGACTGGGCGATCCTCTCCGGGTTCACCCTGGTTCACCAGTATTGCCACATTGGCGCACACGCGTTTTCCGGCATGGGTACTGCCATCGGCAAGGATGTACCGGCTTTCGTCACCGTGTTCGGAAGCCCGGCCGAGGCCCGCAGCATGAACTTCGAAGGCATGCGCCGGCGTGGTTTCAGCGACGAAGTGATTCACGTGCTGCGCCGCTGCTACAAAATCGTCTACCGCCAGGGCCTCACGGTGGAGGATGCGTTGCGTGAACTCGAAGCACCTGCTGCGCAGCATCCTGAGGTCGAGCTGTTTCGACAGTCGATCGTGAGTTCGGCCCGCGGCATCACTCGCTGACATGGCCCAGCTCTGCGTAGCCCTGGTCGCGGGCGAGGCCAGCGGCGATATTCTCGGTTCAGGCTTGATGCGCGCGCTGAAGGCGCGCCATCCCGATGTGCGTTTCATTGGCGTAGGTGGCCCGCTGATGGAAGCCGAGGGTCTGCAGTCCTATTTCCCCATGGAACGCCTGGCCGTCATGGGCCTGGTGGAGGTGCTCGGTCGTCTGCGCGAGTTGCTCAAGCGCCGCAAGCTGCTGATCCAGACCCTCGTCGAGCAGAAGCCAGACGTCTTCATCGGCATCGACGCCCCCGACTTCACCCTGGAAATCGAACTCAAGCTGCGCCAGGCTGGCATCAAGACCGTGCATTACGTCAGCCCCTCGGTATGGGCGTGGCGGCAGAAGCGTGTGTTGAAGATCCGCCAGGGGTGCGACCTGATGCTGACGCTGTTGCCGTTCGAGGCGCGCTTCTATGAAGAGCAGGGCGTGCCGGTGCGATTCGTCGGTCACCCGCTGGCCGACACCATCGCCCTGCAGGCGGATCGGCCAGCGGCGCGCGCGGCCCTGGGCCTGGGCGAAGGCCCGGTGGTTGCACTGATGCCTGGCAGTCGCGGGGGTGAAGTAGGGCGCTTGGGTGCGTTGTTCCTGGACGCGGCGCAGCGTCTACAGCAACGAGTGCCAGGCGTGCGCTTCGTCCTGCCCTGTGCCAACGCCGCCCGCCGTGCCCAGCTCGAGCAGATGCTCGAGGGGCGCGACTTGCCGTTGTCCCTGCTCGACGGCCAGTCGCACGCGGCGCTTGCCGCGTGCGATGCCGTGCTGATCGCCTCGGGCACGGCTACCCTGGAGGCGTTGCTGTTCAAGCGGCCCATGGTGGTGGCCTACCGCTTGGCGCCGCTGACCTACTGGATACTCAAGCGTCTGGTCAAAAGCCCCTACGTGTCCCTGCCCAACCTGTTGGCCCGCCGCGAACTGGTGCCCGAGTTGCTGCAGGATGCCGCGACCAGTGAAGCGCTGGTCGACGCGCTGCTGCCCTTGCTGCGCGACGGCAGCGGGCAAACCGACTCGTTCGACGAGATTCACCGCACCTTGCGTCGGGATGCGTCCAACCAGGCCGCCGACGCGGTACTGGCCTTGCTGGAGAAGCGCTGACATGCAGTTCGGTCTGGATTTCAACCTGGTCGAGGACCTGGTCGCTGGCGTCGATGAAGTGGGCCGTGGCCCTTTGTGTGGCGACGTGGTAACAGCCGCCGTGATTCTCGACCCTGCCCGTCCGATCGTGGGGCTGAACGACTCGAAGAAGCTGACTCTGGCGCGTCGCGAAGCCTTGTTCGACGAAATCTGCGACAAGGCCCTGAGCTTTTTCATCGCCCGCGCCGCGGTCGAGGAAATCGATCGCCTCAATATCCTGCATGCCACCATGCTGGCCATGCAGCGCGCGGTGGAAGGGTTGCACATCACTCCCAATATGGCCTTGATCGATGGCAACCGCTGCCCGCAGCTGTCGGTGCCGTCGGCGTCGGTGGTGCAGGGGGATGCCAAGGTACCCGCCATCGCCGCGGCTTCGATCTTGGCCAAGGTGACGCGGGATCGGGAGATGGGTGCCTTCGAGCTGATCTACCCTGGCTACGGCATGGGCGCCCACAAGGGTTACCCAACGCCGGTGCACCTGGAGGCATTGGCACGCCTGGGGCCGACGCCCATTCATCGTCGATCGTTTGCGCCCGTGCGCGCTGCCTGGGGTGAGCGCGAGGCCGTGACCGCGTCACTGATCTGATGCGGCCTGCGCCTGGGCGCAGGGCCTTGCGGGTGTAGCGTGGCCGGGCTTGCCGGCATGTCTTCGCCATCCCTCGGCAGTCGCCTGCCGTCGCGCGATGGCAACCGGCGACCAAAACGCCCTCGCATTTGAGCTACAATCGCGCCCTTGTCGTCTAGCACTGCTACAGGATCTTCCATGTCGGTTCCCTTCGTTCACCTGCGCGTCCACTCCGAATTCTCGCTGGTCGACGGCCTGGTCCGGATCAAACCGCTGGCCAAGGCCCTGGCCGGGATGAACATGCCTGCGGTGGCGATCACCGACCAGAGCAACATGTGCTCGCTGGTCAAGTTCTACAAGGCAGCCATGGGGGCGGGCATCAAGCCGATCTGTGGGGCGGACCTGTGGCTGGCCGGCGCCGAGCCTGACGCGCCGCTGTCGCGTATCTGTTTTCTGGCCATGAACCCCCAAGGCTACCGCAACCTCACCGAGCTGCTGTCCCGGGGCTGGACCGATGGTCAGCGCAACGGCCTGGTCATCATCCAGCGTGACTGGATCGCATCGGCCAGCGAGGGCTTGATCGCCCTATCGGCCGGCAAGGAAGGCGACATCGGCATGGCGTTGCTGGCCGGCCGTGGCGAAGAGGCGCAAGCGCTGCTCGAGGACTGGATGGCCATGTTCCCTGAGCGCTTCTACGTTGAAGTGCAACGCACCAGCCGCCCTCGGGACGAAGAGTACGTGCATGCGGCCGTGGCCCTGGCCGATCGGATGGGTGCACCGTTGGTGGCCACCAACGACGTACGCTTCATCAAACAGACCGACTTCGACGCCCACGAAACCCGGGTATGCATTGGTGAGGGCTGGACGCTGGACGATCCGCGCCGCCCCCGCATGTACAGCGACCAGCAATACCTCAAGTCGGCCGAGGAAATGGCCGAGTTGTTCAGTGACCTGCCCGATGCCATAGCCAACACCGTCGAAATCGCCAAACGCTGCAATATCCAGGTGCAACTGGGCAAGTACTTCCTGCCTGACTTCCCGACGCCCAACGGCATGGGCATCGACGATTACCTGCGTCACGTGTCCCACGAAGGGCTGGAGGAGCGGCTGGCGGTGTTGTGGCCCAGGGAGACCACGCCAGACTACGAGCAAAAGCGTCAGGTCTACCTCGACCGCCTGAAGTTCGAGCTGGATATCATCATCCAGATGGGTTTCCCCGGTTACTTCCTGATCGTGATGGACTTCA
>CAURYQ010000110.1:0-12704 GCA_963529135.1 uncultured Pseudomonas sp.
GGGATTCGAAACCGCGTCAACCTTTAATTTCATATAAATCAAAAGCAAAGCGGGGGCTATCGCCCCCGCTTCCTTATATAAAGACAGCCAGCTAGATCACCCCTGCAGCACGCAGCCGCCTCACCTCGGACTCCGGCACCCCCAGCAGCTCCATTAATACGCCTCCGGTGTGCTCACCCAATAGAGGGGGTGCATGCCTGTATTCAACGGGCGTATGCGACAACCGAATAGGCGACGCCACCTGGGGTACGGTTCCAGCCAGCGGATGCGCCATGCTCACAGCCAATCCGCGCGCCACCACCTGTGGATCCTGAAACACTTGGGCCAAGTCATTGACGGGCCCACAAGGCACCCCCACCGCTTCCAGGTCATTCACCCACTGAGCAGTCGTCCTGAACACTGTAGCCTGGCGGATCAGAGGAACGAGCTCGGCCCGATTGGCCACCCGCGCCTTGTTGGTAGCGAATCGCGGATCATCTGCCCACTGTGGCTGCCCAGCCACTTCTGCAAACTTGCGGAACTGGCCATCGTTACCCACCGTAAGGATGAAGTCGCCATCGGCCGTCGGAAAATCCTGGTACGGCACGATATTCGGGTGTGCATTGCCAAGGCGCCGAGGGGGCGTACCCGTTGTCAGGTAATTCATCGCCTGATTGGCCAGACACGCTACCTGTACGTCCAGCAGTGCCATATCTATATGCTGGCCAGTACCGCTTTGCTCCCGGTGAGCCAGCGCCGCAAGAATCGCGACCGTCGAATATAGCCCGGTAAGAATGTCCGTCAGCGCTACGCCAACCTTCACAGGGCCTGCACCCGCCTCACCTTCCGGGCGTCCGGTAAGGCTCATGAGCCCACCAAGCCCCTGAATCATGAAGTCATAGCCCGCACGCTGCGCATAAGGGCCTGTCTGCCCGAACCCAGTGATCGAACAATAGATAAGGCTTGGATTGACAGCTTTCAGGCTTGGATAATCCAGCCCATAAGCCGCCAGGCCGCCGACCTTGAAGTTTTCGATCACGATGTCGCTCTTGGCGGCCAACTCTCGAATCAGTTGCTGACCCTCGGCCTGGGTGAAATCGATCGTGATGGACCGCTTGTTGCGGTTGGCTGCAAGGTAATAAGCCGCCTCGCCAGTATTATCCCCGCCACGGTCCTTTAGAAAGGGTGGCCCCCATGCCCGCGTATCATCACCGGTACCAGGGCGCTCGACCTTGATGACATCAGCCCCCAGGTCAGCAAGGATCTGGCCAGCCCATGGACCTGCCAATACCCGTGACAGGTCCAGCACACGCAGATGCGAAAGCGCTCCCATGATCGGCTCCTTATTAATAGAAAGCCTGAATGCCTGTCTGCGCACGCCCCAGAATCAGTGCGTGCACATCATGCGTCCCTTCATAGGTGTTCACCACTTCGAGGTTCACCAGATGACGCGCCACACCGAACTCATCCGAGATGCCGTTGCCCCCCAGCATGTCACGCGCCAGGCGGGCAATGTCCAGCGCCTTGCCACACGAGTTGCGTTTCATGATGGATGTAATCTCGACGGCAGCGGTACCTTCGTCTTTCATGCGACCGAGGCGTAAGCAGCCTTGCAGCGCCAGAGTAATCTCAGTCTGCATGTCGGCCAGCTTCTTCTGAATGAGCTGGTTGGCAGCCAGCGGGCGGCCGAACTGCTGGCGATCAAGGGTGTACTGCCGCGCCGTGTGCCAGCAGGCTTCGGCCGCCCCCAGCGCGCCCCAGGAAATACCGTAACGCGCCGAGTTCAGGCAGGTGAAAGGCCCCTTGAGCCCACGCACTTCCGGGAACATGTTTTCTTCAGGCACGAAGACATTATCCATGACGATCTCACCCGTCACGGATGCGCGAAGCCCGACCTTGCCGTGAATGGCAGGCGCGCTGAGGCCTTCCCAGCCCTTCTCCAACACGAAGCCGCGAATATCGCCGGCATCATCCTTGCCCCACACCACGAACACATCGGCTATCGGGCTGTTGGTGATCCACATCTTGCTGCCGGTCAAGCGATAACCGCCGTCGACCTTCCGAGCCCGGGTGATCATCGAGCCCGGATCGGACCCATGATTGGGCTCGGTAAGGCCAAAGCAACCAATCCACTCGCCACTGGCCAGCTTGGGCAGATACTTCTGTTTCTGTGCCTCGGAGCCAAATTCGTTGATCGGCACCATTACCAGTGATGACTGAACACTCATCATCGAGCGATACCCCGAGTCGATGCGCTCCACCTCGCGGGCGATAAGCCCATAACACACGTAGTTCAGACCGCTGCCCCCGTATTGCTCTGGAATCGTGGCGCCCAGCAACCCCACTTCACCCATCTCGCGAAAAATCGCTACATCTGTCTTCTCATGACGAAACGCCTCGAGTACTCGCGGGGCCAGCTTGTCCTGAGCGAACTGATAAGCGCTGTCTCGCACCATGCGCTCTTCTTCAGTGAGCTGCTGATCGAGCAGGAGGGGATCGAGCCAGTTGAAGCTTGCCTTGGGCGCCATGGGTACATTCTCCAGAAGGGGTGGATGACGTGTGACTTGATCCTAGGCCCGGCAAGCAATGACTACAAACGACGTTTGCGCACCAATGAGTGCTATTTTCTCACTTCTCAAATCCACAATAACGCCAGAATGGACGCTAACGAGTGAGGGATAGGCATGCGTAGGAAGATACCCAGCACTACGGCCCTGGTCTGCTTCGAGGCTGCCGCACGCCATGAAAGCTTTACCAAGGCCGCCCAGGAACTCTCGTTGACCCAAGGCGCCGTGTGCCGACAGATCGGTGGCCTCGAGGGCTTTCTGAACGTAGAACTGTTCCGCCGCTCCCGTCGAGGCGTGAAGCTGACCGAAGCGGGGCTGTCATACAGCCGGCAGGTGGCGGCGCAACTCGATGCGGTGGAGCGCGACACGCTGTCGGTAATGCGCCAGCAGGGCGCCAGCGTGATCGAGCTGGCAGTGGTCCCCACGTTCGGCACGCAATGGTTACTGCCCCGGCTGATGGACTTCCGACAACGCCAGCCCGACGTCACGGTGAACCTGACCAATCGCACCAGGCCTTTTCTTTTTGCCGACACCAGCTTCGATGCAGCCATTTACTTCGGTGACGGCGATTGGTCGGGCACTCGGTCGCACCGGCTGATGGGCGAAAACCCTGTACCTGTCTGCAGCCCCTCGCTGCTCGGCGGCCTGCAAAGCCTGCAAGCCCACGACATTGCGCAGATGCCACTGCTGCAACAGAGCACACGGCCCTATGCATGGCGACAGTGGTTCAGCAGCGTTGGCATCTCTGTAGCGAGCGATATGACCGGCCCACGGCTAGAGCTTTTTTCGATGCTCGCTCAAGCCGCCATTCACGGCATGGGAATCGCCCTCATCCCACCCTTTTTGATTCAACGCGAGCTCGGCGAGGGTAGGTTGGTGGTCGCTAACAGGCATGTTCTACGCAGTGACAGGGCCTACTATCTGATGATTCCAGAGCGCAAGGTCGAATCGACCACGCTGGGTGCGTTTCAAGAGTGGCTATTGGCACAAGCAGCGAATTACGCGGACACTGAGGGAAAGCTGACCCCGTAGTCAATTATAATTTACACCTACAGATATAATGATCTGTCGCATTTAAATAACTATATTGTGATGCCCCTGACAGTGCTAGAGTGCGTGAGCATCATGTATTCAGGCATTGATTTGCGACATTCGCCTGTCCAGGTGCGCATAAAGCAGATTTTTCGCTGAGATTACTTCTAATCTGGTGAATAAAGGCGCTAGACGTGTTGCAACAGACTAACTGCGACACATGGTCACAGGGTGACTTGTAGTTTTTAATTGGTTTCACTCCAGAATCGATTGATGCATTTCTGGTTCGTCTGCAAAATGCTGTGCCCGCCCAGGATCGGGCGGTTGGGCCTCCTTAGCCGCTCCGGCGCACCACCCGAAGTGCGCTGGCCTCACAAATATAAAAAGGTCATCGCAGGAGAATTAGTCGTGCACATTGGTGTTCCGCTCGAGACGCAGGCCGGCGAGACAAGGGTCGCCGCGACCCCTGAAACCATCAAGAAATTGATAGGTCAGGGTCATCAAGTTACGGTCCAGCAAGGCGCTGGTCTCAATGCCAGCATTCCGGACAGCGCGTATGAAGCCGTCGGCGCCCGCCTGGGTTCGGCAACTGATGCCTATGGCGCCCAGCTGGTGCTCAAGGTAGTCGCGCCGGATGATGGGGAACTGGCCCTGATGAACAGTGGCAGCCTTCTGATCGGCATGCTCAACCCCTTCAACAACGATGTCATCGCCAAGATGGCGGCACACGGGATAACGGCCTTTGCGCTAGAGGCCGCACCGCGAACTTCTCGCGCCCAAAGCCTGGACGTGCTTTCGTCTCAAGCCAACATCGCCGGCTACAAGGCCGTGTTGCTTGCAGCACACCACTATCCACGCTTCATGCCGATGTTGATGACGGCCGCAGGCACGGTCAAGGCAGCACGCGTGCTGATCCTGGGTGCGGGTGTGGCCGGGCTGCAAGCGATTGCGACGGCCAAGCGCCTTGGCGCCGTCATCGAGGCATCGGACGTGCGCCCAGCGGTGAAGGAACAGATCGAGTCGCTCGGTGCCAAGTTCATCGATGTGCCCTACGAGACCGATGAAGAACGCGAATGCGCGCAGGGCGTCGGCGGCTATGCCAGGCCCATGCCCGCGAGCTGGATGCAGCGTCAGGCACAGGCTGTGCACGAACGTGCACGGCAAGCGGACATCGTCATCACCACCGCCCTGATCCCTGGGCGCAAGGCGCCCACCTTGCTGAGCGCCGAAACAGTCGCCCACATGAAACCTGGCTCGGTGGTCATCGACCTGGCTGCAGCGCAAGGCGGCAATTGCCCATTGACCGTTGCCGATGAAGTCGTGCATGCCCATGGCGTTACCATCGTAGGGCCGACGAACCTCCCGGCCTTGGTCGCAGCGGATGCTTCAGCACTTTACGCACGCAACCTGCTGGACTTCACCAAACTGCTGTTCGACAAGGACGGCGCCCTGACCATCAACCTCGAAGACGACATCGTCGCGGCCTGCCTCATGTGCCGCGATGGTCAGATCGTCCGCAAGAACGGCTGAGGAGTACGACAAATGGAAGACATGCTGATTTCCCATGGCATCTATAACCTCATCATTTTCGTGCTGGCCATCTATGTGGGTTATCACGTGGTGTGGAACGTCACCCCGGCCCTGCACACGCCGCTGATGGCAGTCACCAACGCGATATCGGCCATCGTCATCGTCGGCGCCATGCTGGCTGCTGCGCTGACCGTGACACCTGCCGGAAAGGTGATGGGCACGCTTGCCGTGGCCCTGGCTGCGGTCAATGTGTTCGGCGGGTTCCTGGTCACCCGCCGCATGCTTGAAATGTTCAAGAAAAAGGTCAAGAACGAGGGGCAGAAGTAAGCATGAGCATGAATCTGGTAACGCTTCTCTACCTGGTCGCCTCGGTGTGTTTCATCCAGGCGCTCAAGGGCCTCTCGCATCCCACTACATCACGGCGTGGCAACTTGTTCGGCATGATCGGGATGGGTATCGCCATCCTGACCACGGTCGGGCTTATCTACAAACTCGGCGCTGAGCTGGCCACCGCCGGCATCGGCTACGTCATCGTCGGGTTGCTGGTGGGCGGCACCGCCGGCTCGATCATGGCCAAACGGGTCGAGATGACCAAGATGCCTGAACTGGTAGCCTTCATGCACAGCATGATCGGCCTTGCGGCGGTATTCATCGCTATTGCCGCGGTTCTCGAGCCCCAGTCGATGGGTATCGTGGCCGCCATCAGTGATCCGATCCCTACCGGTAACCGCCTGGAGCTCTTCCTGGGGGCTGCCATCGGCGCAATCACCTTCTCGGGGTCCGTGATCGCGTTCGGCAAGCTGTCAGGCAAATACAAGTTCCGCCTGTTCCAGGGCGCCCCGGTGCAGTTCGCCGGCCAGCACAAGCTCAACCTCATTCTTGGCCTGACTACTATTGCGCTGGGGCTGCTGTTCACCTTCACGGGTCACTACAGCGCTTTCACCCTCATGCTGGTGTTGGCGTTCATCATGGGTGTGCTGATCATCATCCCGATCGGCGGCGCAGACATGCCGGTGGTGGTGTCGATGCTCAACAGCTACTCGGGCTGGGCAGCGGCAGGGATCGGCTTCTCGCTGAACAACTCCATGCTGATCATTGCAGGTTCGCTGGTAGGTTCCTCCGGTGCGATTCTGTCCTACATCATGTGCAAGGCCATGAACCGCTCGTTCTTCAATGTGATCCTGGGCGGCTTCGGCGGCGATACCGATGCAGGCGCCGCGCAAGGGTCCACCGAGCAGCGCCCGGTGAAGTCCGGCTCGGCCGACGATGCGACGTTCCTGCTCAGCAACGCCGACAGCGTGATCATCGTTCCCGGCTACGGCCTGGCAGTAGCGCGCGCCCAGCATGCACTCAAGGAGCTGACCGAAAAGCTCACGCACAACGGCGTCACTGTAAAATATGCTATTCACCCGGTGGCAGGACGCATGCCTGGGCACATGAACGTGCTCCTTGCAGAAGCCGAAGTGCCTTACGACCAGGTCTTCGAGATGGAAGACATCAACGCCGAATTCGGCCAGGCCGACGTGGTGCTGGTGCTCGGTGCAAACGATGTGGTCAACCCGGCCGCCAAGAACGACCCTAAGTCACCGATTGCCGGCATGCCGATTCTCGAAGCCTTCAAGGCCAAGACGATCATCGTCAACAAACGGTCAATGGCCAGCGGCTATGCAGGCTTGGACAATGAACTGTTCTACCTCGACAAGACCATGATGGTGTTCGGCGATGCCAAGAAGGTCATCGAAGACATGGTCAAGGCCGTGGAGTGACACAGGCTCGGTTCTGATCGTGCAACCAACAAGCCCTGACCGGCAACGGCCAGGGCTTTTCGTTTATTGATCCGGATCAACGGCCATGAAGCGGCGAGGGTAATACGACCATGGTCGTGGGACGGCAACGGGCTAAATCACTAGACTGCGCTGCAGTAGCCTAGTAGCCCGAGATAACAATCCATGTACCGTGATCGCATCCGCTTGTCCTCCCTGCACAGCAAGGTAATGAGTGCGGCCGACGCCGCTGGCCTGATCGAGGACGGCATGACCGTCGGCATGAGCGGCTTCACCCGCGCCGGTGAAGCCAAGGCCGTTCCTCACGCGCTGGCCGAACGTGCCAAGCAGTCGCCGCTGCAAATCAGCCTGATGACCGGCGCCAGCCTGGGCAATGATCTGGACAAGCAGTTGACCGAAGCCGGCGTCCTGGCGCGCCGCATGCCTTTCCAGGTAGACAGCACTCTGCGCAAGGCCATCAATGACGGCAAGGTGATGTTCATCGACCAGCACTTGTCGGAAACCGTCGAGCAACTGCGCAACCAGCAACTGAAGCTGCCCGACATTGCCGTCATCGAAGCGGTCGCCATCACCGAGCAGGGGCACATCGTGCCGACGACCTCGGTTGGCAACTCGGCAAGCTTTGCGATCTTCGCCAAGAAAGTGATCGTCGAGATCAACCTTTCGCATAACCCGAATCTGGAAGGCCTCCACGACATCTATATACCGACATACCGCCCCACGCGTACGCCTATCCCATTGGTGAAAGTGGACGACCGTATCGGCAGCACCGCTATTGCGATCGACCCTGCCAAGATCGTGGGCATCGTCATCAGCGACCAACCCGACTCGCCGTCGACCGTTCTGCCACCGGACGAAGAAACCCAAGGCATTGCCGACCACCTGATCAACTTCCTCAAAAAAGAAGTTGCAGCCGGCCGCATGACCAACAGGCTAGGGCCGTTGCAGGCAGGCATCGGCAGCATCGCCAACGCGGTGATGTGCGGGCTGATCGATTCCCCGTTCGAAGACCTGACCATGTACTCCGAGGTACTGCAGGACTCAACGTTCGACCTGATCGACGCCGGCAAGCTGCGCTTCGCATCCGGCAGCTCCATCACGCTGTCCAGTCGCCGCAATGCCGACGTGTTCGGCAACCTTGAAAAGTACAAGGACAAGCTCGTTCTGCGCCCGCAAGAGATCTCTAACCATCCAGAGGTGGTTCGGCGCCTGGGCATCATCGGTATCAATACCGCCTTGGAGTTCGACCTGTATGGCAACGTCAACTCCACGCATGTCTGCGGCACTCGGATGATGAACGGCATCGGCGGTTCTGGCGACTTTGCCCGCAATGCGCACCTGGCCGTATTCGTGACCAAGTCAATCGCCAAGGGCGGCGCAATTTCCAGCGTAGTTCCCATGGTCAGCCATGTGGACCATACCGAGCATGACGTGGATATTCTGGTCACCGAACAAGGCCTGGCGGACTTGCGCGGCCTGGCTCCACGCGAGCGGGCCAGAGCGATCATCGACAATTGTGTACACCCCGACTATCGCGCCGCCCTGAACGACTACTTCGAACGGGCCTGTCAGCGCGGTGGGCACACGCCTCACATCCTGCGTGAAGCCCTGACCTGGCATGAGAATTTGGAAGAGACGGGGCGCATGCTCGCCAGGTAATCGTTCCGGAGAAAACCTGTATTCAAGGGCCGCTTAGCGGCCCTTTTTTACGCTTACAGGTCAGGGTTTTCAGATAGAAGACAAACTATAAAAAAACTGTACTACTGTACTGTTATGACTAGCTTTCGCTTGCCGTAGCAGCACCTCAATACTGAAAAATGCACCCTTATGGTGCGGACCAGTACAGTTACACGGCTTTTGAGTGCAACAGTAGCATTACACAGTTAACTGGGTGCCCCTCTTTCCACACAACTGTATCTACTGTTATGGACAACGAGGGAGGATCATTGGCATCAGTTAAATCACTATCTAATGCCGCCATAAGCGGAAGGATGATCATCATGGAACGTACCCTCAGTTCCGGTCTGGTTTTTGAAAGCACCGCCAAGCAATCCCACGCCTCGTTCCCGCTGCGCGTAGCCTCGACCTTGCTCCTGTGGCAGCGTCGCATGGCCAGCCGTCGTCAACTGGCTCGCTTGGACGCACGTCTGCTGGCCGATGCAGGCATCAGCGAATCGCAGCGTTACGAAGAGCTGAGCAAGCCTTTCTGGCGCTAAGCGCCCGTATGCCAGCCTGACTGGCAACGCGAATCCCATGAACCCGTCGCAGGGCACTGCGACGGGTTTTTTGCATTAAGCGGAAACGAAAACCCTGATGACCAGTACAGTTATAAAAATCTACAAATGTCACGTAACAGTTAGCTAGGCTTCTATCATTAACATCTTGATACAGCAGCACGTGATACGCTTCGCTCAACTGTCTGGTAGAACCCACTGTCATATCCAAGGCCAGGGCTACTGCCCACGTTCCCAGCTAGATATCCCACACCAGGAGCTAACTTCCATGATCCGTACCTATCTGACTGGCGCTGTCCTGATGCTTGGCCTGGCTGGTACAGCCGGTGCCAGCAGTTTCGTCGTCACCACCGATACCGTCGTACGAGGCGTTGCCGCCTCTACCAATGCCACGTCCGATGCCTCCTCGTCCTTGCGTGACAACAAGATCGTCCAAGCGGCCCGCGACGACGCTGCCAGTTTCGTAGCCAGCCAGGGCACCATTCGGGGAGCCAAGCTGGAGAGTGCGCTGGTACACATCCGCGCCCAGTCGCCCGCCCTGCACGCCAGCGACGAGCAGCTGGCTCAAGCCATCCTGGCGCTCTGAGTTGGTAGGCAATTCCAGACAATCAGTCATGCGTTCTCTGCTACTACTCCTGCTCTGGGCCGCGGGCATGGCGACAGCTCATGCGATGGACACCACCACTCAAGGTACGGTGATCTCGGGTTATGTCACGACCCAGGTCACCACTGCCCCATTTGATCGCAAGCTGATCAGCGCAGCGCGCGACGACGCTGCGGTGTTCGTGGCCACCGAGGGCCATGTGCGCGGCGCACGGCTCGAGGCAGCCCTTGATGCCCTACGACGGGATAAACCTGTTCTCGCCGTCAGCGATCTGGAACTGGCGCAAGCAATTCTCGTCCAATGAACATCCTTTTCCTCCCTGTATTTTCGGAGATGCTCCATGCGTAAACCGCTGATTGCCGCTACCCTCGGCATGTTCCTGCTGGCCGACCTGGCCCAGGCTCAGACCTTGGTAGCCACCAGCAATATCATCGTGCGTGCCTTTGGTCGCTCGATCGACTTCACTTCGGATACCACGACGTCCATCCGGGACTCGAAGGTTGTCCGTGAAGCCCACGACGATGCAGCCAGCTTCGTGGCCAGCAATGGCGATATCCGTGGTGCGCAACTGGAGGCGGCTTTCACTACGTTGCGCGAGCGCGTACCCCAGGCACGCGATGCCAGTGATCAGGTACTGGCCGAAGCTATTCTCGCCCTGTGAAGTCAATGCGTGCCGGGTGGTTCGGCTGCCTTCTGACGCTGCTTGGCACGCCCGCGCTCGCAGACTTGCACCTTGAGCTGCAAACCGCCGACCTGACCCCTCAGCAAGTAAGCGCCAGCCAGGCGCTGCTCGACCAGGCGATGGCCAGCCTGCCGCCATCGTTCAAGCAACGGCTTGATCGTACCGTCAGCGTCAGCTGGAGTGACCAGATGCCGCCTGACGCCTATGGCCAGGCATCGCTGGTATACAGCTTGATGCTGAACCGGCGCCTGCTGCCCAGCCTGGCCGACGGCAGCGCGGCCACCGAGCTGACACATCGGCCCCATGGCACCGTGCGTAACGAGCTGCTGGCGACCGTGGTCCATGAACTCACTCATATCTACGACCGCGCCCGGTTATGGCCTGCGCTGCAGCGTTCAGTGCTCACGCGTTGCAGCCGTTTGCAGGGCACTGTCGGCAAGGTTGGCCTACCGGGCGAATGCCGCGGCCAGGCTGAACGGCGGTTCACGCTGAGCGATGACCCACGGCTGCTGGACCTGGCAGGGTGGCCTCAGTACGTGGGCCGCCGCGGCGAACGCGAACAGCATAACGGCCAGTTCGTGCGCAGTCCCGACAGCTATGAACTGAGCAGCCCGAAGGAATACGTAGCGGTCAATATGGAGTATTTCCTCCTAGACCCCAGCTATGGCTGTCGCCGCCCCGCGCTCAATCGATACCTGACCCAGCACTTTGGTTGGAGCCCATCTCAGGATGCCTGCGCCAAAGGCCTGCCGTTCATCAACGCCGGCAGCGACTTCGCTCGCCAACCGCTAGGTGAAATCGATCCCGAACGGGTCTACGAAGTGGACTACCTTCTGGCCGAGGCCAACCAGAACCTGGTCAGCCGCTGGGGGCATAGCATGCTGCGCCTTGTCATCTGCAAACCCGGCCGACCGCGAGGCCCGGACTGTCGTCTGGACCTCGATCAGAGCCTGGTGCTGTCATACCGTGCCTTCGTCAACGATGTACAGTTGTCCAGTTGGGATGGGCTGGTCGGCGTCTACCCATCGCGGTTGTTCGTGCTGCCGCTGGGGCAGGTGATCGACGAATACACCAAGACAGAACTTCGCAGCCTGGCTTCCGTGCCGCTCAAACTGAACCGAGAAGAGATCGAGAACCTGGTGCGCCAGGCCGCCGAGATGCACTGGGGCTACGACGGCAACTACTGGTTCCTGTCCAACAACTGCGCCGTTGAGTCGCTCAAGCTGCTGCGCAGCGGCACTGCCAACCCGAAACTCAACGACCTCGACAGCATCATGCCCAATGGCCTGCTTGCAGTGCTGGACGGCCGTGGGCTGGCTGACACCAGCGTGCTGGACGACCCGCGAGAGGCTTTACGCCTGGGCTACCGGTTCGACTCGTACCGCGACCGCTACCAGGCAATGTTCGACGTCCTGAAAAAACAGCTGCCGGTTTCGCAGAACACAGTGGAGGACTGGCTCGCCCTGGATGCCGAGCAGCGTCAGCCCTGGTTCGACAAGGCCGACCTGCGTACCAGCGCGGCACTGCTGCTATTGGAACAGGCAGGGCTGCGACGGCAACTGCTGCTGGCCCAGGACGAAGTCAAGCAACGCTACCTCAATGCCGCAGCGCTCAAAGATGGCAGCGTTGATAAAGCCGATGCCACGCTCAAGCAGATGCTCGCCAACAGCGGCTTCCTGAGTCGCCCGGCCGAACTGCTCGACACCACTGGCTACGGGCTACCGCAACGAGAAGAACGGGTTCACCTGGAGAAGGTCAGTAGCGAGCGCCAGGCGCAGTTGCTGCGCTTGAGCACTAATCTGGACCAAGAGGTGAGGGCGCTGCTCGAGCCGTCTCGCGCCAGGCAGATCGCGGCGGTGGAGGCGAACGTGAAGCACATCGGAGCGCACCTGCGCGCACTTCACAAGGCTGCTGGTGGGCTGCAGCTGTAGCTGCGCAGCAGCCTACTCCATCGCCACGTGTCACCTTCGATGCAGCGAAAGCTGGCTGAAAGCTTGCCCGCATAGGATAGCGCCATTGCCGGCATCAGACCGGTCAGCCGGCGGGGTTGCCCCGCGCGGCGCAACCAACAACAACAATGGTGATACCGATGCCTTTCCGTGCCCGACTTCTCGCAGTCCTGTCCGACCCACTCCAAGCGCAGCGCCCTGCGCGCTGACCCGCCCGAACCGTCCTTTCTTCGTCGCGCCTCGCCTGGAGTATTGCCATGCTGACCTTCCTCGGCTTCGCCATGGTCGTCACCTTCATGTACCTGATCATGACCAAGCGCCTGTCGGCCTTGATCGCGCTGAT
>CAURYQ010000111.1:0-12272 GCA_963529135.1 uncultured Pseudomonas sp.
TTTATTGACGCTGATTTCTGAAGTCTCGCAAGAATAAAGCTTGCCGATTTGAAAAAATTAGACAGCCCTAGGCCTATTAAATGACCAGGCTACTCTGCACTGAAAAAAACGGCGGTGAAGGCGCTGATCACCCAATAAACGGGGCTCATTCAGCCGCTTGCGATTATCGACCAGAGTCGACGCATGGAGTGGGATTGGAGGTATGAATTTTACCTAATGCCCCCTGCCACGACGCCAGCAAACTAGCGCCTGTTAAATGACATCCGACTAAGCTCAGCACAGACGATGCGCTGGCACGCGATTTGTTTAACCTTTCGGGCAATACGCTCTACTGGCACGCAAGCGCTTCAAGAATGAAACGTTTGCTTCGCGTGCAGCGTCATGTAGTAAAGAGGCCGATACAGTTGTTTACTCACTACCCAATTCAAGGCGACCATTGGCGCCACGCTGCATGGCTGCACTCTGACCGAGCGCAGACATGCACCGCCCCCACTGAACGCCTGGGTTTGCTGCCATTGAATGATCGGCGGCCAGCTCACCCCCACCCACCACAAGGATGAAGAGAGCGCCGCGTGGAATCAGAAGTCAGTCGAGTCCAGCTCAACCATGACCCACGTAGTCAGCACGACGATCCTTTGCTGGATAGTCTGCTGAGCTTGTGTGTGCTGCATCAAAAGCCTGCCAGCCGCGTCATGCTCACTACAGGCCTGCCCTTGCCGGCACAGCGCCTGAGCCCTGAACTGTTGCCACGCGCAGCGGCCCGGGCTGGTTTGCAGGGCCGCCTCCTGCAGCGCAAGCTGGAGCAGATCCCCAGCATTGCCATGCCTGCCATCCTGTTGCTCAAGGGCGGCCGCAGTGCCGTGTTGCTTGGGTGGGAGAATGAAGACACTGCACGGCTGCTGCTTAGCGAAAGCGATGGCGGCGAAGTTCAGGTCAGTCGCGGGACGCTTCAGGATGACTACAGCGGGCGCGTATTCTTCGCTCAGCCACAGCATAAATTTGACGTCAACCACGGCAACCTGATTCCGCGAGCCAAATCCTGGTTCAGAGACACGCTGCTGCGCAGCAAATGGCTATACATCGATGCCATCGCTGCCAGCCTTGTCATCAACCTGATCGCATTGGCCGCCCCGCTGTTCGTGATGAACGTGTACGACCGGGTAGTTCCCAACCAGGCAACCTCGACCCTCTGGGTGCTGGCTGTCGGTATCGCCGGCGCCTATATCTTCGACCTGATCCTCAAGGGCTTGCGCGGCCTATGCCTGGACCTTGCTGGGAAGAAGACCGACCTGATCATTTCGGCGACGCTGTTCGAGCGGATTGTCGGGATGTCGATGAAATATCGGCCTGCCCGGGTAGGCAGCTTCGCCCAGAACATTCACGAGTTTCAGGGCCTGCGTGACTTCCTGGCGTCGTTGACGCTTACCAGCCTGATCGACTTGCCATTCACGGTGCTCATCCTGATCGTCATCGCGATCATCGGTGGACACCTTGTCTGGATTCCGATCATCGCCTTCCCATTGGCCCTGGGTATCGGCTATGCACTGCAGCGCCCGCTGATGGCAACCATGGAACGGACCATGGCCCTGGCGTCCGAGCGCCAATCCAGCCTGATCGAGACCCTGGCTGGCCTGGATGCAGTAAAGGTCAACAACGCCGAGAGCGAGCGCCAGTACATGTGGGAACAGACGCTGGGCACGCTCAGCCGGCTGGAACTGCGCGTCAAGGTGCTGTCGAGCCTGGCGATGAACATCACCCTGCTCATTCAGCAGTTGGCGGGGGTGGCGATGATCTGCGTGGGTGTGTACCTGATCATCGATGGCAACCTGAGCATGGGCGGCCTGGTGGCCTGCTACATGCTCAGCGGTCGGGCCCTTGGGCCTCTGGGTCAGCTCAATGGCCTGCTGGCTCGCTATCAGCAAGCCAAGGTGACCATGGTGTCCACCGACCACATGATGGAGCTGCCGCAAGAGCGCAACTTCGAAGAGCGCCCGCTCAGCCGCCGGGTATTGCAGGGTAGTGTGGAATTCCGCGGCGTGGACTTCACCTACCCCAACCAGCAGAACATGGCGCTGAAGAACATCAACCTGAACATTCGCCCTGGCGAGAAAATCGGAATCATCGGCCGCAGTGGGTCGGGCAAGAGTTCGTTGGCCAAGTTGATCGTTGGCCTGTACGAGGCTGACGGCGGCTCGCTGCTCGTCGACGGTGTGGATATTCGTCAGATCGATGTCAGCGAGCTGCGTCATAACATCGGCTACGTGCCCCAGGACATCCAGCTTTTGGCGGGCACGCTGCGGGACAACCTGGTCAGTGGCGCTCGCTACATCGATGATGAAATGATTTTGCAGGCCGCCGAGCTTGCGGGTGTGCACGAGTTCGCGCGGCTGCACCCTGACGGCTACGAGTTGCAGGTGGGCGAGCGTGGACAGAACTTGTCGGGTGGCCAGCGGCAAAACGTTGCCTTGGGCCGTGCCTTACTGCTGAACCCGCAAATTCTTCTGCTCGACGAACCCACCAGCGCCATGGACAACACCGGCGAAGAGCGGCTCAAACAGCGCTTGCAGGCTGTGGTGGAGAGCAAGACCGTACTGTTGGTGACCCACCGTGCATCGCTGCTTTCACTCGTGGACCGTCTGATTGTGATCGATCGTGGGCAGATCGTTGCCGATGGCCCGAAGGCGGCCGTCATGGATGCGTTGAAGAAGGGGCAAATCAGTGTCGCATAAGCTGGATTTCGGGCAACTCAAGGACGGCATGCGGCGCTACTTCAAGGGCAGCGACTCGCTGGGTGGCCAACCCCTGCCAGAGGTCAACAAGGCCCTGATCGAAGACGCGCCGCGTGTTGTGCGGCTGACGATCTGGGGTGTCATTCTCTTCTTCGTATTTCTGATCGTCTGGGCCAGTTTTGCGCCCATCGATGAAGTGACGCGTGGTGAGGGCAAGGCCATCCCTTCTTCCAAAGTGCAGAAGATTCAGAACCTCGAAGGCGGCATCGTGGCGGAAATCTTCGCCAAGGAAGGCGAGATCGTCGAGGTGGGGCAACCTCTGCTGCGCCTGGATGAAACTCGCTTCGCTTCCAATGTGGGCGAAACCGAGGCTGATCGTTTGTCCATGGCCCTGCGGGTTCAGCGCTTGAGCGCAGAGGTGGACGACAAGCCACTGAAGATCGATGAAGAATTGCGCAAGGCTGCACCTAGCCAGGCGGCCAGCGAAGAGTCGCTGTATCAGAGCAGGCGCCAACAGCTTCAAGATGAAATTGCAGGCCTGCAACAGCAGCTGGTCCAGCGCCAGCAGGAACTGCGCGAGTACAGCTCCAAGCGCGGGCAGTACGCCAACAGTCTTGAATTGCTGCGTAAAGAGATCAGCATGTCGGAGCCATTGGTCGCCACCGGCGCCATCTCCCAGGTGGAGGTGCTGCGCTTGCGTCGTGCGGAGGTTGAAAACCGTGGCCAGCTCGACTCTACCTCCCTGGCCATTCCCCGTGCCGAAGCGGCGGTACGTGAAGTGCAGAGCAAGATCGAAGAGACCCGCGGCAAATTCCGCAGCGAGGCGCTCACTCAGCTCAATGAAGCCCGGACCGAGCTGAACAAGGCGACCGCCACCAGCAAGGCGTTGGACGACCGGGTCCACCGCACCATGGTGACCTCGCCTGTGCGGGGTATCGTCAAGCAGTTGCTGGTCAACACCATCGGCGGGGTCATTCAGCCAGGCAGCGACATCATCGAGGTCGTGCCGCTGGACGATACGCTGGTCATCGAGGCCAAGATCCTGCCCAAGGACATCGCCTTCCTGCACCCAGGCCAGGAAGCCACGGTCAAGTTCACCGCGTACGACTACACCATCTACGGCGGGCTCAAAGCCAAGCTCGAACAGATCGGCGCCGACACCATTACCGATGAAGACAAGAAGACCACGTACTACCTGATCAAGCTGCGCACCGATCGCAGCCACTTGGGAACCGATGAAAAGCCGTTGCTGATCATTCCTGGGATGGTTGCGACGGTGGATATCATGACCGGCAAGAAGACCATCATGAGCTACTTGCTCAAGCCCATCATGAAGGCCCGCTCCGAGGCGCTGCGCGAGCGTTGAGGGCGTCGCCCGCACCTGTCTGCGTGCGGGCGCTCGCCACGGTCCAGCAGCGTGTACCTCACGCCCAAGGGGCAGGTTCACCCACCAACTGCCCCTGGATGCCCCCTACTCCCATCTCGCAGAGCACGGTGCGCTCGCCTTCGGTTTCGACCCGTTCAGCCACCAGGGGCAGGTCGATGCTATGCGCGGCCCGCTGAATCGCCTCGATGAACAAGCGTTTGTGCTGTTCCTGGTCGATGTTGCGGATGTAGCTACCGTCAATCTTCAGGTAGGCCAGCCCAAGGTGGGACAGGTTGCCGATCATGCTGAAGCGCCCACCAAAGCGTTGCAGTGCCAAGCCGAAGCCAAGGCCATGCAGCTTTCGGGTCAGCTTCTCCAGCGCAGGCTGGTCAGGCAATTGTTCCTCGCCGATTTCGAATACCAGACGCGGCCCGAGGGCAACGTTCTGGCCGAGCAGCTCGAAGATCCGTTGCAGCGCTCTGGCATCTGCCAAGGTGGCTGCCGACAGGTTAAGCGCCAGCACCTGGTCATGCCCACGCATGTGCGCCAGCACCTTTTCCAGTACCAGAAGATCCAGCCTGGGCATCCAGCCAAAACGCTCCAGCCAGGGGAGGAAACGGCCGGCCGGAAGCGCCTCGCCCTCTCGGTCTTTCAGACGTGATATCACTTTGCGGTGCAGCACGTGTTGAGCCGTTGCACAATCGACCACCGGCTGGAAGAACAGCTCGAAGTGGCCGTTGCTGAAGGCTTGATCGAGGCGTTCATGCCAGTCGTGCTGGCTGTCGGCGGCCACGGCAGCTACGCCTTGCTCCAGGCAGACCCAACCAGGGGTTGGCTGGTTCTCCGCACGCGCCAGGGCCTCGTCGGCCAGCTTGAGCAGGGCCGATGGGGCATCGCCCGGATTGAAGGGGGCCAAACCGATGCAAGCCACGGGCTGAATGTCGCTGGCACCCGTCTCATGCAGGCTCTGCAACGTAGCTTCGAGCGCCTGGGCCAGCTGTATGGCTTCTTCATGCACCATGCCAGGGGCCAGCACGGCGAATTCACCGCCTCGACTGCGAGAAATCAGATCGTTGGTTTCCGGGAAACTCGCGCAGGCGCGGCGCAGTTGCTCGCCGACGGCTTGCAGCAGTTGGTCAGTGCGCTGGCCACCCAGACGAGCATTGAGCCCGGCCAAGCCTTGGACGCGGAGCAATAACAGGTAGCCTGCCCGCGCTTCTTCGAGATTGCTGACCCGGGCATTGAGCTGCATTTCGAAGTAGCGCCGGTTAGACAGGCCCGTCAGGGTGTCCTGGTAGGATTCGGCGCGTAACCGCTCGCTGCGCTCAGCCTGCTCGGTGAACAGCGCCTTGAGCTTTTCCACCATCTGGTTCATGGCCTGCACCACCCGCCTCAACTCAGGTGTGCGCGGCAGCTCAGGCAGGCTCAGGAACTCGCGCCTGGCAATGGCATGGGATTGTTCGACCATGTAGTCCAACGGTTTGAGCTGGCGGCGCAGCAACAGCGCCCCCAGGATGGCGCTGGCAGCACCGCAGAGCAGCAACCACCCAAGGCTGCCCAGGGCGCTTTGCCAGAGCTTGGCGATGGCGAACATGGGATGGCTGATGACCTCCACGCGTGCCGCCTGCTGCCAGCCACGACTGACCAGGGCATCGCCGCCGGCTGCCTCCAGGCCGATCAGGTGAACGAACCAGCGCGGTACGCCGCCAGGGTCTGGTTCGGCGTGGCGCTCCACGAGCACCGTATTGGAAGCCAGGTCCACCACCTTGATGCTGGCGTAATAACCACTGTCGAAAATCGAGCTCACCATCAGTTCGACCATGGCCGGGTCGTCGATATTGGGCGTCAGAGACAGCGCCAGGGCGGTGGCTGCATCTTGTGCGTGCGAGCGCAGCTGATTGACGTACTGGCTTCGCGAGCTCTCCAGGCTCACCATGAAACTGCCGGTAAAGGCCACTACCAGGAACAGGCAAATAGCCAACAGCAATTGTTTGAACAGTGACATCTGTGCTCCTCAGTAAACCGGCTCGGCCGGGAAGCCTTCGGCCTGCATTTTTTTCAATAGATCCTGCCAACGCGACAGGCGCTTGGTGTCGCCGACTTTCTTGTTGCCACCGGCACCGGTAAGCCACAGGCCTTCACCGTTGAAGGCATAGACTGGCAACAGGTCTGGACGCTGGCTGGCCGGTTTGATCGCATCCATCAAACTGTCAAGCACCAACGGCTGCGCTTGGGGCGTTGAATAATAAGTCAGTACCATGTGCGCTCGGTTCTGCCGCAGGGCCTTGACGTAGGTGATCCGCAGTTTTTCGCTGGGGATGCCCATACGTCTGAGGCTGAAATACTTGGCGATTGCATAGTCCTCGCAGTCGCCAGCACCCTTTATCAGAGCTTGCACGGGCGTTGCCCAGTAATCGACCTCGTGCCACAGATCGATATCCTCGACATAGCGCAATTGTTGGTTGAAGAACCGGTTGACCACCTGCAGTTGCTCAAGCTCTGTGCCTTGCTTCTGGGTGGCCATCAGGTTCTGCCAGGCATCGATCCGAGCCTTGCCCTCACCCAACGGCCCATACAAGGCTTGAGACTTGCGGCTGATCTGCGCGAAGTCCCAGTCAGCATGCAGACCGCCCAGCAGCATGCCACCCAGCAGCGCAGCCAGGGCAACACGGTGCAGCACGGTTTTGAGCATCGGGGTCATCGCCACTGCCAAGCGCTGTCCAGGCCAGTCGAAAGAAGCGATGGTGCGGCCTGACACCACAAAAGACAATGGCACATCGCGATCATCGCCTCACCTGATTCATTCGACGGTATCAACGCTTGCTAAGCAGGGCTGTCCCTTCCTTTGCAGGGCAACTTCCTCCACCATAGCCGCGCTTTCGGGCAAAGCATCGGGAAGGACGGTATTAGACCTGTCCGCAGGCCGTACCCGTGACATGGATCCAACTTTTGTAATCGTTTAAGGCAGGCGTTGCGTGGCCGACAAAATCAAACTCAACAGCGTGTTGGCCAGCGAACAGCTGCAGCCACACCTGGCCCGCGGCGTTATCGAAGAACGCGTACGCAGTGCCATTCTCGACGGTCGTTTGCCGCCCGGCACAGCAATTAGGCAACAGGAACTGGCGACACTGTACGGGGTCAGCCGCATGCCTGTGCGGGAGGCGTTGCGTCAACTAGAGGCGCAGTCTCTGCTGAACGTGGAGCTTCACAAAGGTGCTGTGGTCGCGCCGCTGATCGGCGAGGATGCAGCGCAGGCTTATGATCTGCGGGTGCTGCTCGAAAGCGAGGCGCTGCGCCAGTCGATTCCCCTGCTCAATGCTCAGGACATCGCCAAGGCCCGAAGCTGTATCCAGCAACTTGAAAACGAAACGCGGCATGCCGAGATCGCGCGCCTGAACCGCGAGCTTCACATGGTGCTGTACAGCAAGGCGGCCAACCGGAAACTGCTGCGGCTGATCGATAATGAATTGACGCAAGAAGAGCGGTTTCTGCGCTTTCATCTATCGTCGATGGGCTTGGGCAAGCTCACCCAGGACGATCACACGGCTTTGGTCGATGCCGCCAGTGCCAAGCGCGTCAATGATGCGATCGCTGTTTTGGAGCACCATCTCAACGGCGCTGCCGTGACGATTCGCAGATACCTGGATAGCCAGCGTCATCGTTGAATGGTTTACCCAGGCACGGGTATCGAAAGGTCAGTTGCAAAATCGCGCGGCGGGCGAAACAATGAGACTAATTATCATTTAAGCCGTATGGCAAATGTGTCTCATGCCTAGCAACGATCTCGTGCAAACCCTCTATAGCGATCATCATGGCTGGCTGCATGCTTGGCTGCGTCATAGGCTTGGCAACGCAGCAGATGCTGCTGACGTGGCCCAGGACACCTTCATGCGGCTCCTGCAACGCCGCGAGCACCTGCAAATCCAGCAGCCCAAGGCTTTCCTGCGTACCGTTGCGCGGGGGTTGATCATTGATCACTGGCGTCGTGAGGAATTGCACAAAGCCTATCTGGAGGCATTGGCAGTGTTGCCTGAGGCGCACACGCCCGATGTTGAAACACGCGAGCTGCTATTGGAGCTGCTTGAACGTATCGCCAAAATGCTCGATGGCCTCAAGCCGAAGGTGCGCACTGCCTTCCTGCTGGCTCAATGCGAGGGCCTTCGGCATCAGGAGATAGCCCAGCAGATGGGCGTTTCGGTGCGAACGGTGGAGCGTTACATCGCCGATGCGCTTTATCACTGCTACTTGCTGCGCTACGAAGCGGAGTGACGTACGTCATGCCTGAGCTTCATCCCGAGGCCAAGACCGTCAAGGCGGCAATCCAATGGATGCTGCAGCTTCGGCATCGCGCCGACGACCCGGCTTTGCAAGAACGCCTGGCGCGGTGGCGGCGCGCAGCGGCGACTAATGAGCTGGCCTGGCAACGAGTCATCCGCTTGGAACAGGACCTGGACCTGCGCGATGTACCTGCTGCGGGTGTTGCGTTACAGACGCTGGAAACCAGCCATCGACGCCTTGAGCGGCGACAGACGTTGAAGTTGCTGAGCAGCGTTGCCTTGCTTGGATCGGCTGCATGGCTGAGCAGAGACCTGAGCGTGGTCCAGGCCTGGTCGTCCGACTATGCGACTGCCACGGGCGAGCGTAAGAGTGTGAAGTTACCCGACGG
This sequence comes from uncultured Pseudomonas sp., assembly GCA_963529135.1. GTDB lineage: Bacteria > Pseudomonadota > Gammaproteobacteria > Pseudomonadales > Pseudomonadaceae > Aquipseudomonas. The sequence goes on from CAURYQ010000111.1 coordinate 8,762, forward strand.
CTCTCTTCTACAACTCAACACCCGTAGCGCAGTCGATGTGGCATTCAACGGTCAGCAGCTGTCTATCGACCTTAAACAGGGGGAGATCATGTTGGATTGCCGACAGGCAGCTCGAGGAAATACTTCAGCTACCGTGCGCACCGGCACCGCCTTGTTGCAAACCTACGGTGGTCGCTTTGTGGGGCGTGTGGAGGATGATTGCACGCGTGTGGTCGTCGGTGAGGGCAGAGTATCAGCCCGCACGCAGCGCACCGGTCTCATCCAATGGCTCGAGCCAGGTGGAGCCTGGCGCGTCACTGCCAACGGCGCCGAGCTCGAAGCGCCGTCGGGAATGGACGCGTTGGCATGGACGGAGGGCCTCATCGTTGGCAAGGACATGCCGCTCAGCGACTTTCTGGCACAGGTCAGTCGCTACCGCCGTGGTTATTTGTCTTGCAGCGATGACGTCGCTGAGCTGCGCCTGTCTGGTGTGTTTCGTCTCGAAGATCCAGAGCGACTTTTACGCGTGCTGCCTGCCACCCTTCCCGTTCAGGTACGGCAACTGACGCGATTTTGGGTGCGGGTGGAGGCGCTGAGCTGAGGTCACCCCTAGGCTTCGATAGATTACGCGGACTCAGAATATGTCGGGTTTTCACTGCGTGTCCGGCTAGATCAGTGAGAAGAATCTCCTGCACACTTTACGGACGCTTTCATGTCAACCAACCGGGTAAAACTGCACGCCAGTAGCGCGAATGATTTTCGACCTGTCTTACACTGCGCTTTACTTTCCAATGCTATCTGCGCTGCATTGTTGGGAACAGCGCTTGGGATCGCCATTGCGCCGGGGCTGGCGCTGGCCGCTGACGCCACCCAAGTCAGCGTCACCTATGCAATCGCACCTGGGCCGCTTGATGAGGTGCTCAATCAATTCGCCCGCCAAGCAGGTATTACGCTTTCCAGCACACCAACGCTCACTCAGGGGATGCACTCCAAGGGCCTTCATGGGCAGTACTCTACCGAGCAGGCCCTAGGGGTTCTGCTGGCAGGAAGCGGCCTGACGGCACTGGACCGAGGAAACCGTACCTACATTGTGCAGGCCCAGCCAGCGGAAGCTACGTTGGCGTTACCCGATACGGACATTCGGGGTTTCACCCTGGGTAATGCCTTGGGAAGCATGGAGGGTTACAACGCGACTCATAGCCAGGTCGCCACCAAGAGCAGCTTGGCGCTGGTGGAAACGTCCCAATCGGTATCGGTGGTTACCCGACAACAGATCGACGACCAAGGCTCTCAAACCGTCGCCCAAGCCATGCGCTATACCCCTGGCGTGATGACCAACCCCTATGGCGCCACGCATCGGTACGACTACGTGGCTATGCGAGGCTTCAACGATGGCTCGGTGGATAACATCTATGTAGATGGCCTGAAGTCCATGGGTGACAACGGCACCTACAGCACGATGCAGGTCGACCCCTATTTTCTGGAACGCATAGACGTACTCAAAGGGCCTTCTTCGGTCCTTTACGGCCGTAGCTCACCGGGCGGGTTGGTTGCCTTGACCACCAAGAAACCGCTGTTCAGCCCTTTTCACCAGATTCAGGCGTCGGTCGGCACTCAAGGCCAACGCGGGTTCGGTTTCGATACCAGCGGGCCGTTGGATGCAGACAAGCGTATCGCTTATCGCCTGACAGGCTTGGCAGACGCTTCGGACACTCAGTTCGATCATAACAAGGAGGAACGTTACGCCCTCGCTCCATCGCTTAGCATCGATTTCAGCGAGGACACATCGCTAACGCTGCAGGCCTACCTGCAGCACGATCCCAACGGGGGGTATCACGGTGGTAACCCTGCTGACGGCATGCTGAGCAGGCGCAATGGCGTACGCCTGTCGGATCATTTCTTTGAAGGGGAGCCGGGCATCGACAATTACGAACGCACCCAGCAATCGTTCAGTTATCAGTTCGAGCACCGCTTCAACGATGTGTTCACCGCGCGGCAGAACTTCCGCTATCAGGACTCGGACGTTTCGATGGACCAGGTGTACTCGGCAGGCTGGGCGGATGCCGACAGCACCGTGCTTAACCGAGCCTATACCGGCGGCGATGAACGTCTACACTCCTACATCATCGACAACATGGTTCAAGCAGAAGTCTTCACAGGCGCGGCCAAGCACACCATTCTGCTGGGCACGGACTACCAGCGTCGCAAAGCTGATGTGTCGTGGCGCTATGGCACTGTCAACCCGCTGGATGCCGGCAACCCGAAGTATGGTCATGGCAATCTGCAGGTGCTCGGAGAGAACCGCTATCAGCGTCGGTTGCAGCAGACGGGCGTCTATCTGCAGGATCTCGTTGAATTGGATCAATGGCGCTTCTCACTGGGTATGCGCCAGGACTGGGTCAAGGTATCCGAAGACAACCGTGATACCAACACCAGGGTCAGCGACAAGCGCTCCAACTTCACTACCCGTGCTGGGGTGCTATATCTCTTCGAAAACGGCCTGGCACCGTATATGAGTTACTCGGAGTCGTTTAACCCCAATACCGTATCCGATCAGGATGGAAAACCCCTTGCACCTACCGAAGGGACTCAGTGGGAAGCTGGTATCAAATACCAGCCGCCCGGTAGCGGCAACCTGTACACCGCGTCGGTGTTTCGAATCGAGCAGGAGAACTTGGCGTCCAAGCAGCCAAATGAAGACTTTTATCGGCCTGTCGGCCAGGTGCGTTCTCAAGGCTTGGAGCTTGAAGCGCATGTGCAGGTTACGGATAACCTGAAGTTGCTGGGCGGCTACACGTTCACGGACATCGAGTACTCGAAATCCATGCCCAGCCTTGTATCCAGTGGCCTGGACAACAAAGGTAACTCGCCCACCCAAGCTCCGGAACAAATGGTATCGCTGTGGGCCGATTACACGTTCCGTCAAGGCATGCTCGATGGGCTCAAGCTGGGCGGCGGCGTGAGGTATGTGGGGCATAGCTGGGCTGATGCAGAGAACAGCCGCAAGGTGCCCTCCTACACGCTGCTTGATGCCTCGCTGGGTTATGACCTCGGCAAGCTGGGCTTGAAAGGGTTGGATATACGCCTGAATGCCAACAATCTGACCAACCAGCGTTACATCACATCGTGTGCCAGCTTGAACTACTGCTACATGGGTGAGGAACGCAATGTCAGCGCCACGGTGAGCTATCAGTTCTGAAGAACATAAGGGCCGACGGGTTTTTTCCTGACGCCCCAGCGCTACTGTTAGGCCCGTAAAGAAAAAGCCCCTGTCTGCATCGCAGACAGGGGCTTTTGTTTTGAATCTTGACGATGACCTACTCTCACATGGGGAAACCCCACACTACCATCGGCGATGCATCGTTTCACTGCTGAGTTCGGGATGGGATCAGGTGGTTCCAATGCTCTATGGTCGTCAAGAAATTCTGTGTGCTGGCCCGTCGTGGACGTGCCGGCGAATCTCTGTAGTTCCTACTTAAAGACAAAACCCCTACCTGCGTGCGCAGATAGGGGTTTTGCGAAATGAATCTTG
>CAURYQ010000112.1:0-12267 GCA_963529135.1 uncultured Pseudomonas sp.
CTGTTACCGCCGTGAAAGGGCGGTGTCCTAGGCCACTAGACGAAGGGGACACGCTGCTGGCATTACTGCCTGCTTTCACTCCCTGCCGCGTTCCGCTGTGTGCTTTACGCTGCAAGTGGCGCGCATTCTATGGAGGGATGGATAAGCCGTCAACCCCTTTATAGAAATTTATTTAAATCAATGACTTCCAGGCTCTCCATCACGGCTTGCATACCTGGTAGACAAAGCCTGCGTTGAATTTCTGACGTCAGCCGAGCGTAAATGTGCCAGCATTCAGCCACTGGGCAAATGGCCGATAACACCCGAAGGCTGCCTGGGTTTCACGCGCCCTGGGGCCCTACACTCAATGATGCAATCCATTTCATGAGGCATTAACGGTGACACCACTTCTGATCACCCTGCTCGTCGTGGCGGGTATCGCACTGCTGATTCTGATTGGCTACCTCAACAATGTGGTCGAGAACGGCAAGCTTGAGCGCGCTCGGCTGAAGATAGAACTGGCCGATCGCCTGCGTCGCTGTGGCGAAATCAGCGAGACCTTCCCTGGCCAGTACATGACCCCCGGGCTGAAACTGCTGCTGACCCGGTTGGAGCTCAACGTGAACCAGCGCCAGCTCGCCTTGGACAAGCACAATGCCGAAATCAAGGCGCGCATCGCAGAAGTGGAAGCGCTGATCGCCAAAGGGGAGCAGATACCGGTCAACAACCCGCCCAACCCGATTCTGACCGAAGCCAAGGCCAAGGACGTACGGTTTCTGCTCGAAGCCTTGCACAACCAGATCACCCGCGCGGCGCAGGAAGGCTTCCTGCCCGCCCAGGAGGCCAAGCATTGGCTCAAGGAAATTCGTCACATCCTCGTATTGCTGCATATCGAGTTCTTCAACAACCTGGGCCAGCAGGCCCTGCAGAACGAACAGCCCGGCCAAGCCCGCCTGGCCTTCGAGCGAGGCGTGCAATACCTGCGCAAGCAGCCCGAGCCCAAGGTCTACGAAGAGCAGCTCACGTACCTTGAAAAGTTGCTGGCGCGGGTCAACGCCCAAGTGCTGGACCAGCTGGCGCCGACCGAGGACGAAGAGAACGAACTCACCGAAGGCCTGAAGACGGACGATGAGGAAACCTGGAAGAAGAAGGCGATGTACGACTGAACCTGATGCCCGCACCGGCGACATGCGCATGCCGCCGGTGCCGCAGCAGGATGATCAGCAGTCGGTCAACTGCAGGAAGATGGCGGCCAGGTGTTCCAGCCCTGCCTGGTCAGCCTGGCTGAAACGCCCTGGCGTGGGGCTGTCCAGATCCAGCACGCCCACCAGCCTGCCGTCCTTTATCAGCGGAATCACCAGTTCGCTGTTGGACGCGCTGTCACAGGCAATATGCCCTGCAAAGGCATGCACGTCCTCTACCCGCTGCGTTTGCCGAGTGGCTGCTGCGGTGCCACACACGCCCTTGCCAAAGGGGATGCGCACGCACGCCACCTGGCCCTGGAACGGGCCCAGCACCAGCGTTTCATCGCGGTTGATATAGAACCCTGCCCAATTCAGGTCGTCGACCTGGTGATACAGAAAGGCCGAGAACTGTGCAGCATTGGCGGTGAAGTCACGCTCGTCGGCAAACAGCGCCTGTACTTGCGCCGCCAGCAGGGCGTAGCCGTCCAGGCCAGCACCACTGGCATTGAGGTCGATCATTGGGTTTGCTCCAGCAATTGCAGCCCCACCCAGTAGCGGGCGAACTGATAGGCACATCGGCCGTTACGGTTGCCACGGCCGGTAGCCCAGCGCACGGCGAGGATGTCCAGGGCTTCGTCACGCTGCCAGCGCAGGCCGGCCGGGCGCGCGAGCTGGCCGATCCAGTGCTCGACCACGTCGAGGAAGTGTTCCTGGCTGAAAGGGTAGAACGACAGCCACAAGCCGAAGCGGTCCGACAAGGCGATCTTGTCTTCCACCGCTTCGTTGGGATGCAGCTCGCCATCCACCATTTTCCAGTTTTCGTTGTCGCTCTGTTTCTCCGGCACCAGGTGACGGCGGTTGGAAGTGGCGTACAGCAAGACATTGTCCGGGGCCTGCTCCAGCGAACCGTCCAGAACGCTCTTGAGCACCCGGTAGTCGCCCTCGCCCGCCTCGAACGACAAGTCATCGCAGAACAGGATGAAACGCTGAGGCAACTTCTGCAATTGCTCGACCACCCGCGGCAGGTCGGCCAGGTGGTCACGCTCGATCTCGATCAAGCGCAGCCCCGCTGCGGCATGCTCGGCGAGCAATGCGCGCACCAGCGAAGACTTGCCCGTGCCCCGCGACCCCCACAGCAACGCATGGTTGGCGGGCAGGCCATTAATGAACTGATGGGTATTGCGACCCAGCTGGTCGCGCTGTTGGTCGACCCCGATCAGGTCGCTCAGGCGAATATCCAGGCTGACCTCCAGCGGCAACAGGTAGCCACTGCGCCCGTCACGCTGCCAGCGGGCAGCCAGGGTGGTGGACCAGTCGATATCCGGGCGAGGCGCCGGCAACAGCGGTTCAAGGCGGGCCAGCACCGTTTCGGCGCGGTCCAAAAAAGCAATCAAGCGGGCATCCATGACGACTCCTACACAGTCGAATTCGGTGGGCTGGGCGGCCCTCGGCAGTAAACTTGCCCCACAGGGTCACAACGGCATGCAATGGCACGCCATTGTGTGCAAGGCTGTTGAGCAGTGAAGCGGCCAGCCCAGGCAGTCAATCCAAGCAGGGCTGAATATGTGACAGACCCGCCAGCAGCCGCGATCGATCGGCTATGCTTGCGCAGCGCAAGGAATGTGGAACCGGCTCGGGGCTCATGGATATCAAGTTCACCAATCGCCTGTCATACAAGCAAGCCCGGTTGACAGTCCTGGTTGGCTTCATCCTGGGAACATTGCTCAGTCTCATCCAGATCGGCATCGATTATGCCAGCGAAGACGCGTCGATCAACCGTGAAGTGCGTGCGCTGCTGCAAATCAGCCACAACCCGGCCTCGCGCATCGCCTACAACATCGACTCGGAGCTGGCCCTGGAGCTGACCCGTGGCTTGCTGGAGTCGCCCGCCATCGTGCGTGCGCGGTTGATCGACAACAACGAGACGGTGCTGGCAGACGTCGAGCGCCCCCGGCTCGAAGACCGCTACAGGCCGATCAGCGATTTTCTCTTCGGTGACCACCGTCAACTGCGCGATCCCTTGTTCCTGGCCCACATGCCCGACGAATACCTGGGCACGCTATACCTCGACGTGGACACCTACACCTTCGGCAGGCGATTTCTCGACCGCGCCGGCATCACGCTACTCAACGGCTTTGCGCGCAGCCTGGTACTGACGGGCCTGCTGCTGACGTTGTTCTACATGATGCTGACCAAGCCTCTGGTTACGGTGATTGGCGCGCTCAGCGGCAGCGATCCGCGCAAGCCCCTGCAGCGGCGGCTGCAATGCCCACCCGGTCATGAGCACGATGAAATCGGCGTTCTGGTAAAGGTTGCCAACCAGCAGTTCGTCAGCATGTCCACCGAGATCGAGCAGCGTCGTACGGCCGAGAACCGGCTCACTCAGTACCTCAACGAGCTGGAGGACATCGTTGCAGCCCGCACCGATGAACTCAGGGCCACTAATGAAAACCTCAGCCTGACCAACCAGGAGCTCGAGCAGGCGCGGCGTCGAGCGCTGGACATGGCCCACGCACGGGCCGCCTTCCTGGCCAACATGAGCCATGAGATCCGCACGCCCCTCAACGGCATGCTCGGCATGATCGCCCTGGCACTGGACAACCCACTGCCCGGCGAACAGCGCCAGCAACTGGCCATCGCTCACGACTCAGGCAAAGTCCTGGTGGAGCTGCTCAACGACATCCTCGATCTGTCCAAATTCGATGCCGGTCAGCTTGAGCTCGAACGTATCGCCTTCGACATGGCAAGCTTGGTCGAGGACACCGCCAGCCTGCTGTCGCAAAACGTGGCTCAAGGGGTTGAACTGACCTGCCTGATTGCCCACGATTTCCCGGCAAGCGTGCTTGGCGACCCGACCCGAGTGCGCCAGATCGTCAGCAACCTGCTGTCCAACGCCTTGAAGTTCACACGCTTCGGGCGGGTCGACGTGAGGCTGCAACCGATGATCGGCGGCGTACGCCTGGAGGTCCGGGATACCGGCATCGGCATTGCGCAGGATGCGCAGGCGCGCATCTTCCAGCCTTTCACCCAGGCAGGCGCAGGCATCACGCGTCAGTACGGCGGCACCGGCCTGGGCCTGGCCCTGACGCGCAATCTGTGCAAGGCCATGCAGGGCCATTTGCACATGCAGTCCGAGCCGGGTTTTGGCAGCCGCTTTACCGCAGAGCTACCGCTCAACGCCTACGCCAACGCCGTGGCACCCGAACCCTTGCACGCGAACGTGGCGACCCTGAGCGCAGCTGGCAGCGGCCTGCACGAATTGCTGCTCGGCCTGCTACCGGCCTGGGGCCTGGCCTACGCGCGCCATGACAGCATTGCGACCGTGGCAGGGCACACCGACTTGCTGATCCTCGACGATGTGGGTGCATTGCCCGAGGTGCGCAAGACCACGAAAGTGCCCATTCTGCTAGTGACCGCCTACGGCAACTTTCTGCCAAGCGAACTGGCGCTGGCCATGGCGCCGTTGCATCAGTTGGCGCGGCCACTGACCCGCAGCGCGCTGTACCAGACGCTGCACCGGGTATTGCAAGGTCATGACGCCGAGCACCCGCTGGCAGCCCCGTCCCCTGCTACAGCCAAGGGCAGGGCGCGCATTCTGCTGGTGGAGGACAACCCTGTGAACCAGTTGGTGGCCAAGGGCATGCTGGTCAAGCTCGGCTGCCAGGTCGACCTGGCCACCCAGGGTGTCGAAGCCCTGGCGCTGCTTGAGCAGGGCACGTTCGACCTGGTATTGATGGACTGCAACATGCCAGTGATGGATGGCTACGAAGCCACCCGGCGCATCCGTGAGAGCGGCCGCTGGGAAGGGCTGCCCATCGTCGCGCTCACCGCCAATGCGATGCCCGACGAGCGAGACCGGTGCCGCGCGGCCGGCATGGACGATTACCTGGCCAAGCCATTCCGGCGCGAGGACCTACTGGCCGTGGTCGATCGCTGGTTGCCGGTCAGCGGCTGAGAAGCCGCTCGATATCCGCCTCCAGCGCCTGCGGCTTGGTGGTGGGCGCATAACGCACGACCTGGCCACTGGCCGGGTCGACCAGGAACTTGGTGAAATTCCACTTGATCTTCTGGCTGCCCAGAATGCCGGGCGCTCGCTGCTTGAGCTCGGCGAACAAAGGATGAGTGCCAGGGCCGTTGACCTCCACCTTGCGAAACAGCGCAAAGCTCACACCGAAATTGCGCTGGCAAAACTGCGCGATGTCGCGCGCCTCGCCAGGCTCCTGCTTGCCGAACTGGTTGCAGGGAAAGCCCAGCACCACCAGCCCGCGATCGCGGTAGGTCTGCCACAGGTGTTCCAGCCCTGCGTACTGCGGGGTGAAGCCGCACTGGCTGGCGGTGTTGACCACCAGCAGGGCCTTGCCTGGGAAATCGCCCAGCTTCTTGTGCTCGCCAGCGATGGTGACACAGGGAATGTCCAGCAGCGATGCGGCCATGTTCGGGCTCCGGTCAGTCACGAGGGCGCAAGTCGATGCACACCGAGTTGATGCAGTAGCGCAGCCCGGTGGGTGGCGGGCCGTCGGGGAATACATGGCCAAGGTGAGCGTCACAGCGGGCGCAGGTCACCTCGGTGCGAATCATACCGTGGGAGGTGTCGCGGATCTCGATCATCGCGCTGTCCTCGATGGGCGCGTAGAAGCTAGGCCATCCACACCCGGAATCGAATTTAGTCTCGGCATCGAACAATGCCAGGCCGCAGCAGATGCAGTGATAGATGCCGTCGCGGCGCTCGCTGTTGTACTTGCCGCTGAACGGCCGCTCGGTGCCTTTGAGTCGGCACACCTGGTATTGCTCGGGGTCGAGCATCGACCGCCATTGTTCCAGGGTTTTCTCGATCTTTTGCATGGGGCTCCCTCGGCAGGCTCAATTTCACCCCGCGCCGTCTTTTCCGGGGCGCGGGTGGCACGTATATTAGTTGGCTTCGTGTGCAAGGCGTTCAGTCTCGCACCCGCTTTGTACCCTTACAAACCTTTCGGCCGGGCAGAGCGCGTTTTCTCAATCGGGATTCCATCATGCAGTTCAGCAAATCGAACAAGCTCGCCAATGTGTGCTATGACATTCGCGGCCCTGTGCTCAAGCACGCCAAGCGTCTGGAAGAGGAAGGCCACCGCATCCTCAAGCTGAACATCGGCAACCCGGCGCCGTTCGGTTTCGAGGCGCCCGACGAAATTCTCCAGGACGTGATCCGCAACCTGCCTACCGCGCAAGGTTACAGCGATTCGAAAGGGCTGTTCAGCGCGCGCAAGGCGGTCATGCAGTACTGCCAGCAGAAAGGCATCGAAGGCGTCGGGATCGAGGACATCTACCTGGGCAACGGTGTGTCCGAGCTGATCGTCATGTCGATGCAGGCACTGCTGAACAACGGTGACGAGGTGCTCATTCCCGCGCCCGATTACCCACTGTGGACGGCAGCCGTGAGCCTGGCCGGCGGCAAACCAGTGCATTACCTGTGCGACGAGCAGGCCGACTGGTTCCCTGACCTTGAGGACATCAAGGCCAAGATCACCCCCAACACCAAGGCACTGGTCATCATCAACCCCAACAACCCGACGGGCGCTGTGTATTCCACGCAGCTGCTGCGCGGCATGCTGGAGTTGGCGCGCCAGCACAACCTGGTGGTGTTCTCCGACGAAATCTACGACAAGATCCTTTATGACGAAGCTGTGCACATCAGCACGGCCTCCCTGGCGCCTGACCTGCTGTGCCTGACCTTCAACGGTCTGTCGAAGTCCTACCGCGTGGCAGGCTTTCGCTCGGGCTGGTTGGTCATTTCCGGGCCCAAGCACCATGCCATGAGCTACATCGAAGGCATCGACATGCTGGCCAACATGCGGCTATGCGCCAACGTGCCTGCGCAGCATGCCATTCAGACGGCGCTGGGCGGCTACCAGAGCATCAACGACCTGGTGCTGCCGCCAGGGCGATTGCTGGAGCAGCGCAACCGCACCTTCGAGCTGCTCAACGACATCCCTGGCGTGAGCTGCGTGAAGCCCATGGGCGCGCTGTACGCGTTCCCGCGGATCGACCCAAAGGTGTGCCCGATTCTCAACGACGAGAAGTTCGCCCTCGACCTGCTGTTGTCCGAGAAACTGCTGATTGTCCAGGGCACGGCATTCAACTGGCCTTGGCCGGACCACTTCCGCGTGGTAACGCTGCCGCGGGTGGACGACTTGGAAGCGGCCATCGGTCGAATCGGCAACTTCCTCAGGACGTATTCGCAGTAAGCCCAGGCGCCACCGGCGCTCACAGACTGGCACGCGGCGGGTGCCCAGGATGGATCTGTGAGCGCTGGCTGGGCGATTGTGGGAAAGATACGCAGCCTTCAGCGCTCCACGGCAGCTTCTTACATCCTGCAATGCTCTATCCCACAGTCGGTGTCCCCTCCTCTGCCATACTGCGGCTTACACAGTTTGAAATAGTCCGCCGATTGAATCCCGTCGACAGGCCCCTTATATACCCCGCAGTAAGCGACAATTCATCCGTCAGGAGAACGTAACAACCATGATGCGCATTCTGTTGTTTGTGGCCACCAACCTTGCGGTGGTGCTGGTTGCAAGCATTACCCTGAGCCTGTTCGGTTTCAACGGGTTCATGGCTGCCAACGGGGTCGACCTCGACCTGGGCAGCCTGCTCGTGTTCTGTGCAGTGTTCGGTTTCGCCGGCTCGCTGGTTTCGCTGTTCATCTCCAAGTGGATGGCGAAAATGAGCACCGGTACCCAGATCATCAGCCAGCCGCGTACCCGGCATGAGCAGTGGCTGCTGCAGACGGTCGAGGAGCTGTCACGCGAGGCCGGCATCAAGATGCCGGAAGTGGGCATCTTCCCGGCCTATGAAGCCAACGCCTTTGCCACCGGCTGGAACCGTAACGATGCCCTGGTCGCTGTCTCCCAAGGCCTGCTGGAGCGTTTTTCGCCCGATGAAGTGCGCGCCGTACTGGCGCACGAGATCGGCCACGTCGCCAATGGTGACATGGTCACCCTGGCACTGGTACAGGGCGTGGTGAACACCTTCGTGATGTTCTTCGCCCGCATCATCGGCAACTTCGTCGACAAGGTCATCTTCAAGAACGAAGAAGGCCAGGGTATTGCCTACTACGTCGCAACCATCGTGGCCGAACTGATACTGGGCATTCTGGCCAGCATCATCGTCATGTGGTTCTCGCGCCGCCGCGAGTACCGGGCAGACGAAGCTGGCGCTCGTCTGGCTGGCACCTCGGCGATGATCGGTGCCCTGCAGCGCCTGCGTGTGGAGCAAGGCATGCCGGTGCACATGCCCGATACCCTCAAGGCCTTCGGCATCAATGGCGGCCTCAAGCACGGCCTGGCCGGCCTGCTGATGAGCCACCCGCCGCTGGAAGACCGTATCGACGCCCTGCGCCGTCGCGGTTGATGTAACAGGCAAAACAAAAGGGCGACCTCGGTCGCCCTTTTTGCGTGCGTTCCGAGTAGCGCCACCGTACGGCGGCCTCAACGGCTTACCCGGTATACCCTCTCCCACAGACTAGAAGCGCCCGCCTGAACGAATTTCGGGCTCTGTTCGATCACCTGCACGGCCTCGAGCTCATCGATCTGCCAGCCCGCGAAACCCTGCCGTAGCGCCTCGTCCCCCACCGAAAACGGCGGCCCGGCGACTAATGCCTGATCATAATCCAGGGTCACCACCAGCCCCCGGCATGGCGTAGGCATCAAGCCGGACAGCGCTCGCACGTACTGCTCACGCATGGCCAAGGGCAAGGCAATCAGGGCCGCTCGATCATAGAGCGCTGTGCACTCGTTTATTTCATGGGGTGACAGGGCGAAGAAATCGCCGCACCAGAGCTCCACATCACCATGGCGCCATACTTCGAATGCGCCCCTTTGCGAGACCTGGGCTTCAAGCCCCTGCTCAGTGAAGTAGCCCTCCACTGCCAGACGAGACAGCTCGACACCCATCACACGGTGCCCCTGCCCCGCCAGCCAGGCCATGTCCAGGCTCTTGCCACACAACGGGACCAGGACTTTGCTGTTGGCCGGCAGCTTCAACCGGGGCCAATGGGCCTTCAGATAGGGATTGACCTGCGATTGGTGAAAACCGATCTGGTTGTCGGCCCACCGCTGCTGCCAGAAAGCAGGTTCCATGTTTCCTCCGGATTATTCGATGGTTCACAGCCATAACTTGATTTGGATTCGATCAAGGCTTGGCCGAAGATGATGGCATCTTACCCCTCAGGAGCCTGCCATGCTGCCTAGCTTATTCATCTCCCACGGCTCTCCCATGCTGGCGTTGCAACCCGGCGCCAGCGGGCCTGCCTTGCTGCAACTGGCCCAGGCGCTGCCTACACCGCGCGCGATCGTGGTGGTATCGGCGCACTGGGAGAGCCGTGAGCTGGCCGTGACGAGCGGTGCAAGGCCGCGCACCTGGCATGACTTTGGCGGCTTTCCAGCGCAGTTGTATGCGGTGCACTACCCGGCACCCGGCGATCCAGGCCTGGCACAACGGATCTGTGATCGGTTGCAGGCGGCCAAGCTGCGGGCACATCTTGATGCCGAGCGGCCTTTCGACCATGGCGCCTGGGTACCTTTATCGCTGATGTATCCGCAGGCACAGATTCCGGTGGTGCAGGTCTCATTGCCGAGTCAGCTTGGTCCCCTGATGCAGGTACGCATCGGCCAAGCGCTGGCCCCGCTGCGTGGAGAGGGGGTGTTGTTGATCGGTTCGGGCAGCATCACCCACAACCTTGGCGAGCTGGACTGGCAGGCTGGGCCGCATAGCATGGCGCCGTGGGCGCTGGCCTTCAGGGACTGGATGGTGGACAAGCTGCAGGTCAACGACCGCCAGGCCTTGCTCGACTACAGGGCACAAGCGCCTTTCGCGGCGCGTAATCACCCGAGTGATGAACACCTGCTGCCGCTGTTCTTCGCCCTCGGTGCAGGTGGGGCGTTCGGCGTGGTTCACCAAGGCTTCACCCTGGGCGCGCTGGGGATGGATATCTACCGGTTCGACTAGGCAAACCCTTGTTGCCTGCAAAAAAAATCCCCGACCTAGGCCGGGGATTTTTCATTGCTACAAGATCAATCTTCGCGGTAGCGGCGCAGCTTCAGCTGCTTGCCAGCAACACGCGTGTCCTTGAGCTTGGACAGCAGCTTCTCAAGGCCTTCTTCGGGCAGTTCGACCAGACTGAAGCTATCACGCACCTGGATGCGACCGATGGCATCACGCGCAAGGCCACCTTCGTTCAGGATGGCACCCAGCAGGTTCTTGGCGGCGATGCCGTCACGCGCACCCAGGGCAGTACGGCAACGCACGCGGCCTTCTGCCAGCGGCAGTGGCGCACGACGCTCGCGCTCGCCACGGTCAGGGCGCTCGCCACGCTCGGTACGCTCGCCACGCGGTGCACCAACGCCCGGCACCAGCGGCTGTTCACGCTCTACCGCAGCCAGGTCCAGCGCCTGGCCGTTGGTGGCCTTGCGCAGCAGGGCCGAAGCCAAGGCACGCGCGCTGCAACCCAGGTCGGTGGTCAGGCGGTCGAACAGTTCGCCGTGGGTGGCTTCCGCTTCGGCTACCAGCGGCGCCAGGCTCGAGGTCAGCTTCTTGATGCGGGCATCGAGCACAGCCTGGGCATTGGGCAGGCGGGCTTCGGCCACTTTCTGACCGGTGACACGCTCGATCACCTGCAGCATGCGGCGCTCGCGCGGGGTGACCAGCAGCAGCGCACGGCCTTCGCGACCGGCACGGCCGGTACGGCCGATACGGTGTACGTAAGACTCCGGATCGTACGGCATGTCGACGTTGAACACGTGGGTGATACGCGGTACGTCCAGACCACGGGCAGCGACGTCGGTGGCGACGACGATGTCCAGGCGACCATCCTTGAGCGAGTCGATCACACGCTCACGCTGGTTCTGGGCGATGTCGCCATTGAGCGCGGCAGCCTTGTAGCCCTTGGCCTCCAGCGCGGCGGCCAGGTCCAGGGTCGCCTGCTTGGTGCGCACGAAGGCGATCAGCGCGTCGAACTCTTCGACTTCCAGCAGACGCAGCACGGCCGGGATCTTCTGGTCGGCATGAACCATCAGGTGAGCCTGATCGATCGCGGTGACGGTCTGGGTCTTGCTCTGGATCTTGACGTGCTTGGGCTCACGCAGGTGACGTTCGGCGATCGAGCGGATCGACGACGGCAGGGTCGCGGAGAACAGAACGGTCTGACGGGTAGCCGGGATGGCATCGAAGATCACTTCGAGGTCGTCCATGAAGCCCAGCTTGAGCATCTCGTCGGCTTCGTCCAGTACCAGGTACTGCACGGTCGACAGGACCTTCTCGTCACGACGCAGGTGGTCGCACAGACGGCCTGGGGTAGCGACGACGATTTGCGCACCGTTGCGGATGGCGCGCAGCTGTGGGCCCATCGGGGCGCCACCGTAGACGGCCACGACGTTCACGCCCGGCATCTGCTTGGCGTAGGTTTCGAAAGCGGTTGCAACTTGCAGCGCCAACTCACGGGTTGGCGCCAGGATCAGGGCTTGCGGTTCGCGCTTGCTCACATCGATCTTGTTGAGGATCGGCAGTGCGAAGGCAGCGGTCTTGCCGGTGCCTGTCTGCGCCTGGCCGATCATGTCGTGACCGGCGAGGATGATCGGGATCGATTGCTGCTGAATGGCGGACGGCTCTTCATAGCCGGTAGCCACTACGGCGGCAACGATGTTCGGATTGAGATCGAGAGCGGCGAAGCCGGCGATTTCCTGGGTCATGGGTCTGCCTCTAGAGTGCATCCGCAAAGACCCATGCTCCAAAGCTGCACAAGCCATGAAAGACCGACAGGTCACCCAGGCAGCTTTGGCGGCGGGGATTTGCGAAAACGATTGAAAAAGATAACGTGGGAAGGTCCGCCTAGCGGACGTGCAGCCGAAGCTGGACTCGGAGGATTTGCACCGCCTGATTTTGAGGCCCGCTAAAAGACCGGCGCGTACTATACCCGAAATCGAGCAGGGCGGGAGGAATTTTTTTAAAGCGCGCGGTTTCGGGGGCAGGCTGATCGTTACTGGCTGAAACGATACATCATTGGCCTCTGGATTGCAGCCGGCATCAGGGTATCAATCGGCGGTAGGCCTTGTAACTCCTCACTCGTTGGATC
>CAURYQ010000113.1:0-12017 GCA_963529135.1 uncultured Pseudomonas sp.
TCCGCGCGCTGATCCTGCTGCCTACCCGTGAGTTGGCACAGCAGACCCTCAAGCAGGTGCAGCTTTTCTCGCAGTTCACCTACATCAAGTCGGGCCTGGTGACCGGCGGTGAGGACTTCAAGGAACAGGCTGCCATGCTGCGCAAGGTGCCGGACGTGCTGATCGGCACCCCGGGCCGTCTGCTCGAGCAACTCAACGCGGGCAACCTCGACCTGTCCCACGTCCAGGTGCTGATCCTGGACGAAGCGGACCGCATGCTCGACATGGGCTTCGCCGAGGACATGGAGCGTCTATGCAAGGAATGTGAAAACCGCGAGCAGACGCTGCTGTTCTCCGCCACCACCGGCGGCGCTGCCTTGCGCGACATGATCGGCAAGGTGCTCAAGGACCCCGAGCACCTGATGCTCAACAGTGTGTCGCAACTGGCCGAAGGCACCCGCCAGCAGATCATCACGGCCGACCATGACCAGCACAAAGAGCAGATCGTGCAGTGGCTGCTGGCCAACGAAACGTTCGACAAGGCGATCATCTTCTCCAACACCCGTGCCATGGCCGACCGTATCTACGGGCATCTCGTGGCCAAGGACGTCAAGGCATTCGTGCTGCACGGCGAGAAGGACCAGAAAGACCGCAAGCTGGCCATCGAACGCTTCAAGCAGGGCAGCTCCAAGGTGCTGGTCGCCACCGACGTGGCCGCGCGCGGCCTGGACATCGAAGGCCTGGACCTGGTCATCAACTTCGACATGCCACGCAGTGGTGATGAATACGTTCACCGGGTGGGCCGCACCGGGCGTGCCGGGGGCGAAGGGCTGGCGATTTCCCTGATCACTCACAACGACTGGAACCTGATGTCCAGCATCGAGCGCTACCTCAAGCAGCAGTTCGAGCGCCGGGTCATCAAGGAAGTCAAGGGCACCTACAGTGGGCCCAAAAAGGTCAAGGCCTCTGGCAAGGCTGCCAGTACCAAAAAGAAGAAAACGGACAAGAAGACGGGCGACAAGAAGGCGAGCGCCAAGCGCAAACCTACGGCCAAGCCCAAGGCCAACGCACCGTTGACCAGCTCCGACGGCCTTGCTCCATTGAAAAAGCGCAAGCCTTCTGCCGAGTAGGCGTCAACGTGATGCCAGGGCGACGTTGACACCGCCTTGGCATCGGCCATCTCCCAAGGTCAGCCTGCCTTCTTCTCCGCCGCTTTCAGCTCCTTGATGCGCCTGTCGATCAATTGACACTTGTCCGGCAAGTCCTTGCTGGCCGTACCCAATTGCATGCCTTGCAGCTCCTCATTGATTTCCTTGGCCTTCGCAGGGTTTTGCTCGGTCAGCTGGGTGACCAGACCGGCCAGCTCCTCGCGTTTTTGCGTCGCTTCTTCCGGCGTGCATGCCCAGGCGGGCAGCGCGCTGCAGAATGTGACCAGGCAAGTGATACGCAGCAGCGGTTTCATCCGTTTTTCCTCCGGCGTTGTTGATGGACGGTTGAGGCGCGGCGAGCCGATTGGTTCACGGCCAGGGACCAGTGGGGCTGGGTTTGATGCGGGTTTTTGCAGCTAAAGCACGTGACCTTCAGGCCATTTGCGGGGAACGTGCCCAGGTTTGAAAGGTCCCAGACCTGTGTACATCCTCGACGCACACCAGGAGGTAACCGCATGAGCACCATCTATAACTGGGACCTGATCGAACGCTTGTTGCATGAGGTGCAGAACGGTAGCGGGGAGTCTTTCACGCCCCGCCCTTACGCCGAAGAGCACGCCGCTGACCTGGCGGCCAAGGGCGAGCCCGTGGGCGACCTGGACCGCCTCAAAAGCCAAGCCTGCGAATACGAGAAGCTGCTTCTGGAGCGAGGCTATATCCAAAGCCGTCCTGAAGAGGAGGGTGGCAACGGCGAGAACTTCGTACTGACCGAGCGAGGGTCGCGCCTGATGAGCCTGATCGACAGCAGCATTCCAGGCTTTGAACACCCCCGGCAAGTTCTGGACGAGCAGGAAGATGCGCTCGATGAAAGCACCTTCGAACATGTGGCGTCCAAGGCGCAGATTGCCGGTGGTGCCATTTAAGGCTAGCCAGTGAGGCATGCGTAAATCGATAATCGCCTGTCCTTTCCCTCAGGCGAATCACTACCCATGCCTCTGATGCTCAACGAGGTCCGCTCATGAGCGTGGCCCGCAAGAACCCTGATGCCTTCGCGTTCCAGATCATGGTGGTGCTCTGCCTGATCTGGGGCAGCCAGCAAGTGCTGATCAAATCGGCTGCCGTGGACATCGCCCCGGTGATGCAGGCAACCCTGCGTAACTGCATTGCCGCACTGCTGGTCGGGCTGATGGTGCTCTGGCGCGGGGATTGGAAGCAGATGAGCGGCACCTGGCGCGCGGGGGTACTGGCAGGCGGGCTGTTCGGGCTTGAATTTCTGTTCATTGCCGAAGGGCTCAAGCTGACCACGGCTGCACACATGTCGGTGTTTCTCTATACCGCCCCGATCTTCACCGCCCTTGGCCTGCACTTCATGCTGCCCAGCGAACGCTTGAGGTTGCTGCAGTGGTTGGGCATCTTGCTGGCGTTCGCAGGCATTGCGCTAGCCTTCGCAGGTGGCTCGTCGCTCGCTGAGATGGACGGGCGCATGTTGCTGGGGGATGCCTTTGGCGTGCTCGCCGGCCTGGCGTGGGGTGCGACCACGGTGGTGGTCAGGGGATCGCGGCTCTCCGAAGCGCCGGCCACGCTTACCCTGTTCTATCAACTGGCCGTAGGCTTTGCTGGCCTGCTGCTGATCGCGCTGATCACGGGGCAGGCAGGGAATGTGGTCATCACGCCCCTGGCATTGGGTAGCGTGTTGTTTCAGGGCGTTGTCGTCTCCTTCATCAGTTATCTGACCTGGTTCTGGCTGCTGCGCAAGTACCTGGCGTCCAACCTGGCTGTATTCTCGTTCATTACACCCCTGTTCGGCGTCACGTTCGGCGTCCTGATTCTAGGGGAGCCGTTGACGCTCAACTTCGTGGCAGGCGCCGTGCTGGTGCTGCTGGGGGTGATACTGGTGAGCGCCGAGCCGTGGGTGCGGCAACAACTGCGCAAGTGGGTCGGATGACGCTCAAGGCGGTGACTCGCCCCGAGCTGTAACATAGGGAAACGATTGGTGGTACTGGGAAATCCCCCAATCGGCTTGATCGGCGTCACAATCACCCCCATCTCTAAGATCAGATATAGGCGCCAGCCAGCACATGAGGCTATGATCTGTGTAAGGCAGCGCCGAACTGATTCGCCGTTAGGCTTACCCGTAAAGGGGGCATTATGAATAAAGCACTGTACAACTGGCTCCACGACCTCGGGGTTGCCTTGGGTCTGATTCCACCACCCTTGCAGCCGGTGCCCATCCCTACTGACGAAAAGCAGCGTCCCCGCCAGCCGCGACGCCGCTGAGCCAGCGAAGGCCGCTCTGCCCGCCAGGGCAGAGCGGCCTTTTCGTTCCCGGTCCTGCTCTGCAGCCTTCCTGCGTCGATCCTGGGCCCGAACCCCGCGTGCTCTCACTCGGTTTCATGGCAGCAGCACTGCCACCCGCCTCTATCCCCCTCGCCACGCATTCGCCCGCGCGTCTTTGCGACCTGTTACAGCCAGCCGCGACATTGGCTTAAACATTCCGTTGATGTATTTCGTCAGGATGCAATAATTTCCGGCGGTTACCCCCTCCCATTTGAAAGCGCTCTGCTACATATCAACCTTGCGCTGATTTTTTCTCCCTTTTCATCCTGCAAGGATCGCCGAAGATGCGCATGAACTTGCCCGTCACCGAGCACGAAAGAACATTCCCCGGCGATCAACGCCTGATTTCGACCACGGATCTCAATAGCCGAATCACTTACTGCAACGATGCTTTCGTGGCCATCAGCGGCTTCACCTACGACGAGCTGGTAGGTCAGCACCATAACCTGGTGCGTCATCCGGACATGCCGCCCGCAGTCTTCGCCCACATGTGGGACACCATCAAGCAGGGCAAGCCTTGGATGGGTATCGTCAAGAACCGGGCGAAGAACGGCGATTACTACTGGGTCAGTGCCTACGTCACGCCCATCTACGAACAGGGCCGCATCAGTGGCTACGAGTCAGTACGGTCAGTGCCCAGTCGCGAGCAGATCGGCCGCGCCGAGCGCCTGTACGCGCGCTTGCGCACTGACCGTGCGCCGGTGCCGTGGGTGGCCCGTGTCGCTCATCGCCTGGGGACGGGCTGGCCGCTTGCCGCCGCCGGGGTAGTGTCGGCGCTGGCCTACGCCAGCTTGCCGGCCTATGCTGCGTTGGCAGTGCTGATGACCAGCTTGCTGCTGGCCTGGTACGTTATCGAACGCCTGCACAGCCAGGCCATCGAGCGCACGTTGGCCGAACACCCCAAGGCGTTCACCAGCCCGCTGGTGGCGCTGACGTACAGCGCCAGCCCCGGGCTGCATGGGCAACTGGACCTGGCCATCCTGAGCGAGGAGGCGCGCCTGCAAACCGCCCTGACTCGGCTCGAGGATGCAGGGGCGGGGGTCAAGGCTCGTGCGTCGCAATCCTCTGAACTGTCAGATGCCCAGGCATCGATGCTCGACCGACAACGCAGTGAAACGGATCAGTCCGCCACTGCCATCGCCGAAATGGCCGCGACCATCCAGCAGGTCACGCAGAACGTGCAGAGTACGGCCCATGCTGCCAGCGACGCCGATCAACTGGCACAGCGGGGCAGTGAGCTGGCCCAGCAAAGCCTGCATGCCATGGGCAGCATGAGCGACGCCGTCAGTGACATAGGCCAGGCGGTGAACGCGCTCGCCCAACAGACCCAGTCCATCGGCAGCGTGGTCGATGTGATCACCGCCATCGCCGAGCAGACCAACCTGCTGGCGCTCAATGCGGCCATCGAGGCGGCCCGTGCAGGGGAGCAGGGTCGAGGGTTTGCCGTGGTAGCTGACGAAGTGCGTTCACTGGCCCAGCGCACGCGCACCTCGACCGAGGAAATTCACCAGATCATTGCCACCCTGCGCGCCGGCGCCGAACGAGCAGTGAGTTCCGCAGGTCATGGCGAGCGCATCGCACGCGACAGCAGGCAAAGCGTCGAGGCCGTGCAGCACGCGCTCGTCGGCATCGCTCAGGCGGTCAGCCGGATCACCGGCATGAGCCAGCAGATGGCTGCCGCCTCCGAACAGCAAAGCCATGTGGCCGAAGACATCAACCAACAGATCACGCGCATCGCCCAGCTGTGCGACCAAAGCGCCGGGCAGGCGCGGCAAGGCGCGCAGATCAGTCAGGACCTGGAGCGCATGGCGGATTACCTCTACGGCCTGGCCGAGCGCTTCAATCGCTGATCGCCAACACGCGTGAATGGCACGTTTTCGCCTGAAGGCGTGCCGGTCGACCTTAGGTTCTGTGGCACACTGCGCGGCCAAGGAGACCCTATGCCCAGACCCCGCTGCGAGCGCTGCCTGCGCCCCCTCGACCACTGCCTTTGTACTTTGATACCCGCTGTCAGCAGCCGTACCCGCTTACTGCTGCTGCAGCATCCCAGCGAAGCGTCTCACGCCCTGAACACAGCTCGGCTGGCAGCACTGGGCCTGGTCAACGCGCAACTGCACGTGGGTGAGGTGTTCGAAGACTTGGCCAAGTGGCTGGCAGTGCCGGGCTATCGGCCAATGGTGTTGTTTCCAGGCGAAGGCGCACAGGTGCTTGGGCCTTACACCCAGGCGGACGACACGCCTTTGCTGTTGATCGTGCCAGACGGCACGTGGCGCAAAGCCCGCAAGTTGCTGTACCTCAACCCACTGCTGGCGAACCTGCCGAAAGTAACCCTGGGTGCTGTGACGCCGTCACGCTATCGGTTGCGCAAGGCGCCGGAGGCCGGTGCGCTGTCAACCATCGAGGCGGTGGTGCAGGCCTTGAACGTGCTCGAGCAACCGGCCAACTTCGACGCCGTGCTGGCCCCGTTCGAGGCCTTGATCGAAGGGCAGATCGAAGCCATGGGCGCAGCTACCTATCAACGCAATCACGGCAGGGAAGCAGGGGCGCTCTGAAGGCGCCCCGGATCGGTCAGCGCATCTCGGGCAGATGGGCTTCGGTGCGCACTTCGGTGGCGGCGTAGGCTTCAGGCGGCAGCGAAATACGCTGTTTGCTCAGCAGTTCGCCCATGGTGGCCAGTACACGGTAGCGCGAATAGGCTTCGGTATAGCGTACCTCGGTGTAGCGACGGTCCGCGTTGTACAGCTCGTTCTCACTGTCGAGCACGTCGAGCAAGGTGCGCTGGCCCAAGCCGAACTGATCCTGGTAGGCGGCACGCACCCGTTTGGTGGTGTCGGCGTATTCGCGCGCGGTGGGCAACTGCTTGCTGGCGTTGTTCAGGGCGTTCCAGGCCAGGCTCAGGTTCTCGGTCAGCTCGCGCAACGCGTTGTTGCGAATGTCCATGGCCTGGTTGATCTTGTGGGCGTCGGAATTCAGGCGTGCCTTGTCGCTGCCACCACGGAACAGGTTGTAGTTCATCTCAACGCCAGCCTGCCAGTCGTTGTTGCTATGGCCGCGTTCACCGCCGGTGTTGTTGTTTGCACCGGTGGCAAGAATGGCATCGAAGCGTGGGTAGAAGGTCGATTTGGCAACCTTGTACTGCTCTTCGGCCGCATTCACGTCCGCCTGGGCCGACTTGATGTAAGGGTTGTTCTGACGCATGCCTTCACGCGCTTCTTCGAGCGTTGCAGGCATCTGCACCACGACCGCTTGCGGGTCTTCCAGCTCATCCGGCACGCGGCCGACGACGCTGTAGAAGTTGGCCTCGGCATCGGCCAGGTCGACCTCGGCGGTATCCAGGTTGTTTTCCGCCAAGGCGCGACGTGCGCGGGACTGGTCGAGGTCCGCGGTACTACCTACGCCGCGCTCGTTGCGCAGGCCGATCTGGTCATTCACGCGCAGGTGGGCTTGCAGGTTGTTCTTGGCAAGGCTCACCAACTCGCGACGCTTGAGCACTTCCAGGTACACCTCGATGGCGCGAAGCGCTACGTCCTGGGCCACGGCCTGGGTGTAGTACGCGCGGGAGGTGGAAACCGCTTCGGTGCGGCCCACCTCACTGGAGGTATTGAACCCGTCGAAGATCATCTGCCGCAGGCGCAGGTCGGCCTGGGAGTAGTTGAGGGTCTCTTTGTTGTGGCGACCTTCGGCGCGCGTGTTGGCGTTGTCGGAACGCTGACGGCCATAACCTGCCACCAGGTCGACCGAAGGGTAGTAGCCACCGCGGGCAAATTTCACATCTTCATCTGCAGACAACTTGCTGTTGCGGTTGGAGCTGACCTGGGGGTGGTAGTCCACAGCGCTTTGGACAGCTTCGGTGATCGACATCGCCTGCACGTGGGCACTTGCCAGAGCCAATAACAACGCACTGGTGATGGGGTTCAAAAAACGCATGGGTACCTCTCCCTGATCCTGGTATTGCCTACAGATCGCCAAAAAAATGACTATATTGCTGTGCTGTATAGTGTTGCAGGTTTTTAAGCCCACAGCTAAGTACATTTGTTGAGATAAGTAAGAAGATTTATTCATATCAACGTGCCATGTTCGACAGATTTTGTCTAACAATGCATCGCCCTGCACTTACTCGGGACGGTTGTAGGCCTGCTCCAGCCAGCGTGAAATGGGGGATGCCGAGGGTTCCAGAACGAATTCCGATAAGAACCCAGTTGGACAGGTCAATTTGATATTTGGCGACAAATTATTGTCACTTGGGGCGGGTATGGGTTTTCTGCTGGAGGATGTAGCAGGTCACGCCTACGGCGCTGACCAGCATGAACGCGCGCGCTCAGGGAAGCGGTACCAGATAACAGGAAACGGCGATGCTCAACCACATGAGGCCGATGGCGTAGACCTTGGCTTTGACAGGCATGCCCACGCCGCTGAGATAACCCTTGATCCAGGGCCCCAGGCGAGGGTGGGTGACCAACCATTGGTGGAAGCGCGGCGAGCTTCGAGCGAAGCACGCCGCCGCAAGCAGCAGGAATGGGGTGGTTGGCAGCACCGGTAGAAATATGCCAGCCACGCCCAGCGCCACGCTCAGCCAGCCGATGGCCAGCAACAGGTAGCGCACTGCCGGCTCAGTGGTGGCGTGGCTTGAGCAGTGCCGGTTTTTCTTCCGGGGCGTGCAGTAGCAGGAACAGCGCGGTGAGGGCCTCGGGAATCTGCACGATCATGTCGTCCTGCAAGCTGGCATTGCTGGCGATATCGGCAAATTCCGGCTGTTCGTCGAACAAGCCGGAACCGACCATGATCGGCAGCAACATTTCACTGACTTCTTCTTCGGCGTTCTCGAACCAGGCTTCCTCACGCAGGAATACGCCTTCCATGAAGCCGATGCACCAGCCGCGCAGGTCGGAATCGTCCGGGTCATCGCCCAGGTCGAGGTCGCAAGGCAGCTCGAACTCGTCATCGCTGGCCAGTTGGCGCGCGATATGGCCCTTGAGCGCAACCAGCGTGGCCTCGATTTCCACACGCTGGGCCTCGCTGGCATAGTGCGGCTCTTCGGCGAACAAGGCGTCGATCCACTCACGCTCGGGCACTTCTTCGGCGTTGATCGACAAGGCGGTGAGGTAGCCGTGGGCGGCGACATAGTCCAGCGCTTCTTCGTGCAGCTCGTCGGCGTCGAGGAAGGCTTGAAGGCGGGTCAGTTGCTCGGCGAAGGACATTACGGGGCTACCTTGGGAATAAACGATACCGAATTCTAGCACCTTGCAGCGCCAGCGGG
The DNA here is from genome assembly GCA_963529135.1 of uncultured Pseudomonas sp. Classification (GTDB taxonomy): domain Bacteria; phylum Pseudomonadota; class Gammaproteobacteria; order Pseudomonadales; family Pseudomonadaceae; genus Aquipseudomonas. The sequence goes on from CAURYQ010000113.1 coordinate 8,722, forward strand.
GCAAAGACACGCCCATCGCAACGGTGCCAGTGCAGGGAGCGTGTGCGGTATACTTGGCGGTTTCCAGCCTTGGGCCCACCGTTGTCGGGCCATTGGCAAAAACCGCTTACGCATTCGGCGTGTGCGGCGCGGGTTTTTCGTCCAGCCTGTAGCAGGATGGTACGGCGTTTTTGGAGTTGCACATGCTCGAACAGGCTCAGCGCGTTCTCAAGGATATCTTCGGCTACGACAGTTTCCGAGGGCGCCAGGCAGCGATCATCGAATGCGTGGCCAATGGTGGCGATGCCCTGGTGCTGATGCCCACAGGTGGCGGCAAATCGCTGTGTTTCCAGGTGCCAGGGTTGTTGCGCCCCGGGCTGACCGTGGTGGTTTCGCCGCTGATTGCGTTGATGGATGACCAGGTCGCCACGCTCGATGAGTTGGGTGTGTCGGCCGCTGCGCTCAACTCCACGCTCAATGCCGAGCAACAACGCGAACTGGCCGGGCGCTTGCGCCGCGGCGAGGTGAAGATGCTCTACCTGGCGCCAGAGCGTCTGGTGCAGCCGCGCATGCTCGATTTTCTGCGCGATCTGGACATCTCCCTGTTCGCCATCGACGAAGCGCACTGCGTTTCCCAGTGGGGCCACGACTTCCGCCCCGAATACCTGCAACTGGGTCAGCTGGCCGAGCTGTTCCCTCATGTGCCGCGCATCGCGCTCACCGCCACCGCGGACATGCGCACCCGAGAAGAAATCGTCCAGCGTTTGCACCTGCAGGGCGCCGAGCGGTTCCTTTCAAGCTTTGACCGACCGAACATCTTCTACCGCATCGTCCCCAAGGAAGCGCCCCGCAAGCAGCTCATGGCGTTTCTCGGCGAGCGCCGCGGGAACGCCGGTATCGTCTATTGCCTGTCACGCAAGAAGGTGGACGAAACCGCGGCCTTTCTGTGCGACCAGGGTTTCCCGGCGCTGCCGTATCACGCCGGCTTGCCGGCAGAGACGCGCTCGGCCAACCAGCACCGCTTCCTCAACGAAGAGGGGCTGATCATGGTCGCCACCATTGCCTTCGGCATGGGTATCGACAAGCCCAACGTGCGTTTCGTCGCGCACCTGGACCTGCCCAAGTCGTTGGAAGCCTATTACCAGGAAACCGGTCGCGCCGGCCGTGATGGCCTGCCTTCGGACGCCTGGATGGCGTATGGGTTGCAGGACATGGTCATGCTCAAGCAGATGCTGCAGAACTCCGAAGGGGACGAGCGCCACAAACGCATCGAACAGCACAAGCTCGACGCCATGCTTGCCCTGTGCGAGGAGACGCGCTGCCGACGTCAGACCTTGCTGGCCTATTTCGACGAGACGCTCGAGCAGCCCTGCGGGCACTGCGACAACTGCGTCGACAACGTGCAGACCTGGGATGCCACTGAACCTGCACGCCAGGCGTTGTCAGCGGTGTTCCGCACCGGTCAGCGCTACGGCGTAGGGCATCTGGTGGACGTGCTGCTGGGCAAGCGCACCGAGAAAGTGGCCAATTTCGGTCATGACAAATTGTCGGTATTTGGCGTCGGCAAGGGTTTGGTCGAGGCCGACTGGCGCTCGCTGTTCCGCCAGTTGGTCGCGCGTGGTCTGGTCGATATAGACCTCGAAGGCTACGGTGGCCTGCGCCTGTCGGACAGCTGCCGCCCGCTGCTGCGCGGTGAGGTCACGCTACAGCTACGCCGTGACCTCAAGCCGCAGACCGTGGCCAAAGCATCGTCTTCTGGCGGCGGGAGCCCGGCCAGCCAGTTGGTGCGTGCCGAAGAGCGCGAATTGTGGGAAGCGCTGCGCACCTTGCGTCGCAAGCTTGCGGAGGAACACCGCGTTCCACCCTACGTCATCTTCCCCGACTCCACCCTGCTCGAGATGTTGCGCAGCCAGCCGGTGACCATGAGCGACATGGCCCAGGTCAGCGGTGTCGGCGCGCGCAAGCTGGAGCGCTACGGGCAGGCCTTCCTGGAAGTGCTCAATGGCAGTGGCGGCACCCCTGAGGCCCCGAAGGTGGTGCTGGACCTGCGTCATGAACTGGTCAGCCTGGCGCGCGCCGGCATGACCCCGGCGCAGATCGCAGGCCAGCTCGACTGCAGCGAGAAGAATGTCTACAGCCTGCTGGCCGAAGCCTTGGGGCGTCAGGAACTGAACCTCGAACAAGCCTTGGACCTGCCGGAAGATCTCCTCTCGGAGATCCAGGATGCCTTCCTCGACGGCGAAGGCGAATTGCCACAGGTTTCCACGATCGCGCCGTTGTTCGGCTCACGCGTGCCAGACGGCGTATTGCACTGCGTGCGGGCGGCGCTGGCGGCGGAGTTCGAGCTGTGAAAGCACGTTCTGCCGGCCCGGCGCTACCGGTTTGCTGATCCGTGTCATCCCACTACACGCTTAACCCGCAGCAGTACGGCCCGACGGCTTGCCTCGTCAGGCCGAGCATGGTTAGCTGCCTAATAATTAGAACCGTTCAACGAGTTGCCTTATGCCCCTGACTGACAATCAACACCGCTTCGGCATGCAGCTTGCCCAGATGTCCCGTGGGTGGCGCGCTGAGTTGGATCGCCGCCTGGCCGGGCTCAATCTGTCGCAGGCTCGGTGGCTGGTGTTGCTGCACCTGGCACGTTTCGAGGAGGCGCCTACGCAGCGCGAACTGGCGCAAAGCGTCGGCGTCGAAGGCCCGACCCTGGCGCGGTTGCTCGACAGCCTTGAAGGGCAGGGGCTGGTACGTCGCCAGGCCGTGGTTGAAGACCGCCGGGCCAAGAAAATCCTGCTGTGTCCTCCTGCCAAGCCGTTGATCGAGCAAATCGAGACCATCGCCAACCAGTTGCGCGTGGAGCTGTTCACAGGCGTTGATGAAGCGGACCTCGAGGTGTGCATGCGGGTCCATGCCAAGATCCTGGGCAACCTCGAGAAGCCCTGACCCATCGTTTGCGAGGCGCGTCACCATGACCGAGCGAAAGCCTGAAGTCGTCATCACCTATTGCACCCAGTGCCAGTGGCTGCTGCGCGCTGGCTGGCTGGCCCAGGAGCTGCTCAGCACCTTTGCCCAGGACCTGGGGCAAGTGGCCTTGCAGCCGGGAAGCGGCGGCGTATTCCAGATCACTTGCGATGGAGTGCAAGTGTGGGAGCGCAAAGCCGATGGCGGCTTCCCGGAGGCGAAGGTGCTCAAGCAGCGCATACGCGATCAGATCGATCCACAGCGCGACCTGGGTCATAACGATCGGTGAAGGCACCTGCCTGATCCACATGATCGTCAGGCAGGCAGGTGTGCAAGGGTGTGGACTTACAGGCGCACTT
>CAURYQ010000114.1:0-11955 GCA_963529135.1 uncultured Pseudomonas sp.
TGGGCGTGGTCTCCGGCCTGGTCATGGCCTATCAGTTCGGCACCAACTGGAGCCGTTTCTCCGAGTTTGCAGGTTCGGTGACCGGGCCATTGTTGACTTACGAGGTGCTGACCGCATTCTTCCTCGAAGCAGGTTTCCTGGGGGTGATGCTCTTCGGGTGGAACCGTGTCGGGCGCGGCCTGCATTTTTTCGCCACTTGCATGGTGGCGCTGGGCACACTGGTCTCCACGTTCTGGATTCTGGCCTCCAACAGCTGGATGCACACGCCTCAAGGCCACGAGATCATCGATGGCCGAGTGATCCCCGTCGATTGGCTGGCCGTGATCTTCAACCCCTCATTCCCCTTCCGATTGGCGCACATGGCCACGGCGGCGTTCGTCGCCACGGCGTTCTTCGTAGGGGCGTCGGCGGCCTGGCACTTGCTGCGCGGGCGTGACAACCCCTCGGTGCGCAAGATGCTCTCCATGGCTATGTGGATGGCGTTGATCGTGGCGCCCATCCAGGCGGTGATCGGCGATTTCCATGGTCTCAATACCCTCAAGCACCAACCGGCGAAAATCGCGGCTATCGAAGGGCACTGGGAGAACCGGCCGGGTGAGCCGACCCCACTGATCCTGTTCGGCCTCCCGGACATGCAGGCCGAAACCACGCGGTTCAAGATCGAAATTCCGGTGCTCGGCAGCCTCATCCTTACCCACAGCATGGACAAGCAGGTACCGGCCCTCAAGGAATTCGCGCCTGAAGACCGGCCCAACTCCACCATCATCTTCTGGTCCTTCCGCATCATGGTGGCCCTGGGCATGCTGATGATCGCCGCCGGCCTGTGGAGCCTCGTGCTGCGCAAGGGCGGCAAGCTGTACACCTCGCGGCCGTTCCTGCATGTCGTCACCTGGATGGGGCCTTCAGGCTTGCTGGCCATCCTTGCCGGCTGGTTCACCACCGAAATCGGGCGCCAGCCTTGGGTGGTCTACGGGCTGATGCGTACCGCCGACGGTGTTTCCAATCACAGCTACAGCCAACTGGGCTTCACCCTGGTGGCGTTCGTGGTGGTGTATTTCGCCCTGTTCGGCACCGGGTTCGCCTACATGATGCGCCTGGTGCGCAAGGGCCCGCATACCGGGGAAGGGGATCAGCAACGCCCAGGCGGCCCTGGCCAGAAACGCACGCCAGCGCGGCCACTCTCCGCCGCCGAGGAAGGCAGCGATGCCACCACTGCAGACCTGAGCAAGGGGAACTGAGCCATGGGTATCGATCTTCCACTGATCTGGGCCGTCATCATCATCTTCGGCGTCATGATGTACGTGGTGATGGACGGCTTCGACCTGGGCATTGGCATGCTCTTCCCGTTCGTCAAGCAGGAGCGTGACCGTGATGTGATGATGAACACGGTGGCCCCGGTATGGGATGGCAATGAAACCTGGCTGGTGCTGGGGGGCGCGGGGCTGTTCGGCGCCTTCCCCATGGCCTACGCGGTGGTGCTCGAAGCGCTCTACCTGCCCTTGATGTTGATGCTGATTGGCCTGATCTTCCGCGGCGTAGCCTTCGAGTTCCGCTTCAAGGCCACTGATGCAGGCCGCCATCTCTGGGACAAAGCGTTCATCTGGGGCTCGCTGGTAGCGACATTCTTCCAGGGCGTGGCGTTGGGCGCCTTCATCGAGGGCTTCAAGGTCGTGGATCGTCACTACGCAGGCGGCTCGCTGGACTGGTTGACGCCGTTCAGCCTGTTCTGCGGCCTGGGGCTGATCGTGGCCTACTCGCTGCTGGGCTGCACTTGGCTGATCATGAAAACCGAAGGGCCGCTGCAAGAGCAGATGCATAAGCTCGGGCGACCGCTGGCGCTCGTGTTGCTGGCCGTGATGGGCGTCGTCAGCCTGTGGACGCCGATCGCCTACCCGCAGATTGCCGATCGCTGGTTCAGCATGCCTAACCTTGTGTGGTTCATGCCGGTGCCGATTCTGGTGCTGGTGACCTTCTACAGCTTGTTCAAGGCAGTGGCCCGCAGTGCGAACTACACGCCGTTCCTGTTGACGCTGGGGCTGATCTTCCTGGGCTACAGCGGCTTGGGCATCAGCTTGTGGCCCAACATCATCCCGCCGTCGATCTCCATCTGGGAGGCTGCCGCGCCGCCGCAAAGTCAAGGCTTCATGCTGGTAGGAACGCTGTTTATCCTGCCACTGATCCTGGGATACACCTTCTGGAGCTACTACGTGTTCCGCGGCAAGGTCACCCACGACCAGGGCTACCACTAGGAGACTGCATGATGACCCGCGATCAGGACACGGCAGAGAAGAAACCGTTGTGGCAACGCTTGGGCTGGCTGTTGCTGATCTGGGCGCTGAGCGTGGCCGCGTTGGGCGTGGCAGCCTGGTTGATGCGCCTGTTCATGAGCGCAGCCGGTTTGACCACCCACTGAGCCCAAGGCCGGCCACTACCACGCTGCAGGCGCCTGTTCAAGCGGGCGCCTGTAGAGGTCGATTCTGCGATGGCCGTTACCCGTGGCTATTTGCGGGCCTTGAGCACCACGAACTTGGGCGTTGCCGCCACCTGTTCCACACCCCGGAACAGGCGAGCAAGCTTGCTGTGATACCCCAGGTGCCGGTTGCCCACGATGTACAGCGCCCCGCCAACCACCAGCGCCTCGCGCGCTTGCTGGAACATGCGCCAGGCCAGGAAGTCGCCCACCACCTGTTGCTGGTGGAACGGTGGGTTGCACAGCACCACATCCAATGACTGTTTCTCGATGCCAGCCAGGCCGTCGGCGGCCAGGAACTCGGCCGGCCGCTCACCCAGTGCAGCCAGCCAGTTTTCCCGTGCCGACTGCACCGCCATGTACGACTCGTCCACCAACGTGTAATGAGCGTCTGGATTGCTCAGGGCGCTGGCGATGGCCAGCACGCCGTTGCCGCAACCCAGGTCCGCGACCCGGGCGTTGCCCAGGTTGCTCGGCAAGTGCGGTAGAAAGGCGCGAGTACCGATGTCCAGGCCTTCGCGGCAAAAGACATTGGCGTGGTTGAGCAATTCCAGCGCGGGTGCATCGAGACGATAACGGGTGGGATAGGGCGACGAGAACGCTGGCCGTTCAGCCTGCGTGGCTGTCAGCAAGCGGGCTTTCTTACGTGCCAGCGAGGCCTGTACAGGGCCGACGTACTGTTCCAGCAGATCACCGGCAGCACGCGGCAGGTGCTTGATCATGGCCCCTGCGATCACCTGCGCTCCAGGCACCAGGTGCCCCTGCAGGCGGATGAGCTGCTCCTCGAGCAAGGCGAGGGTCTTGGGTACTCGGATAAGCACTCGATCGAAGGGGCCTTGCCATGGTTGGCAGGCAGACACGAACGTCACGCTGTCGTGAGGCAGGCCGTTGCGCACCAGGTTCTTGCTCAATGCGAGCTGCGCGAGGTAGGAATCCCCGCTGCTGACCACCTGCACGTGGGCGGCGAGGCTTGCCGCCAGTGCGCCGAAGCTGTCGTTGAGCACCAACACACGGCTGCCGGCTGGCAGTGCCTGGATATGCATATGTTCGAGCAGGTACTCGTCGGCGGCGTCGTATGCCTGCAAAGGGTCGTTGGCCTGGTCCGGCTGGCGGATGAGGTCGAGTTCGGCGAAGGGAGTGGTCAACAGGGGCATGGCAATCTGGCTCGGGTACAAGGCTGCCTGCAACCGTTCGCTGCAGGCTATTGCCGAGCGATTCTACAGCGCTTTGGCAGGGCTCGCAGGCCTGGCGTCAGATCCAGCCGCGCAACGCGGCGATGGCGACGGCGCCCGCCTTGTTGGCGGCGTTGGTCTTGGTGATGACGCTGCGTATGTGAAAGTTGACCGTACTCTGCGAGAGCGACAGGATGCAGGCGACATCGGCAGCGGTCTTGCCCGCAGCGGACCACTTCAGCACTTCGAGCTCTCGCTCGCTCATTTTGGGTTGTGATGGGCACAGTGCATCGAGATGGTGGACGCTGAGCACTGCATGCACGGTGTGGCATAACCATTGGATACTGCCAGCCTTCTCGAACAGCTCGGCGGTCTCGATTTTGCGTAGCGGCCTGGCTACGCTCATCTGGCTTTCGTTGTGCTGTAGATCGTGCAGGGACTGGGTCCAGCCATAACGCAGGCCATGCGCGCACGCCGCTTCGCGAAAGTGCGGCGCCTCGCGATAGACCTCATCGCTCCATAGGACAGGATTGGTTGAGCAGTGGCTCAGGGCCGACGCTGCGTCCTGTTTATAGAATTCTTCTCGCTGGTAGCGCTCGATCCAGGCTTTGGGATAATTGCTGTACAGATAATGACGAGGGGTTTGGGTAGCAATCTGAATGCGAAGCTTCAGCCCCAGGTATTCGAAATCCAGATACTGAGCCAGGTGCACTGCGATGTCGAACAGCTTTCGAGGGCTGCGCTCGCTGACCAGTGCATGGAGGTGCTCCGGGTGCCAGTGAAACATTCGGTTCTCCAGGGGCGACGCTGCCCAGTCCGTATGGGTACAGGCCAGTGTAGATAGATCCAGATATCTGCGTACGTCTTTTTCGCTATAACTGTGCTGTACTTCTGCATACCTTTGTACAAGTTGCGAAGCCGCAATAACCCAGTGGTTTTTATCGCAGGCGCTTTGCGCGACACTGTAGGGACATCAGATGTGGAGCCCGACATGACCGCCAGCGACGAAAAATTCACCCGCCAGACCTTGCTCGATGTTCAGCCGCTGACGCCGAACCTCTTCAGCCTGCGGGTCACGCGCGATGCGGGTTTTCGCTTTCGCTCCGGTCAGTTCGCCCGCCTGGGCGTGCCCAAGGCTGACGGCAGTGTCGTTTGGCGCGCCTATTCGATGGTTAGCGCACCGCACGATGAATACCTGGACTTCTTTTCCATCGTAGTTCCCGACGGTGAATTCACCAGTGAGCTCAGCCGTCTGGGGCAGGGCGACACGCTGCTGGTAGATCGTCAAGCCTTCGGCTTCCTCACCCTGGACCGCTTCGCCGATGGGCGTGACCTGTGGTTGCTGGCTACCGGTACGGGCATCGCACCTTTCATGTCGATTCTGCAGGACTTCGAGGCCTGGGAGCGCTTCGACACCATCAAGTTGGTGTATTCGGTCCGTGAGGCCAGAGAGTTGGCCTATCTGGATGAAATCGCCGGCTTGGAGCAACGCGAGTACCTGGCCGAGTACGCCGGCAAGTTGCAGTTCATCCCTGTGGTTACCCGGGAGCGGCATCCAGGGGCTTTGAGTGAGCGCATCACGACACTGATCGAAAGCGGCGAGTTGCAAAAGGCGGCGGGCCTTGAACTGTCCCCCGAGCACTCGCGGGTCATGCTGTGCGGCAATCCTGAAATGATCGACGAGACGCGCAAGGTGCTCAAGGCGCGTGACCTGCAACTGAGCCTGAGCAAACGACCGGGCCAGGTGGCCGTCGAAACGTACTGGTAGCTGCGGGACGCGGCAGGCTACAGGGATGGCGCGGGGCTAGTGATGTTGCCGCTTCCTGCAGCCTGTCGCTGAGCGGTTCAGGGCCGGTTCTGGGCCTTGAGCAGATCACGGATCTCGGTCAGCAGGGTCTGCTCTGGCGACGGCGCTGGCGGCACGCTTGGTGCAACGGCTTCTTCACGCTTGAGTCGGTTGATGGCCTTGACGCCCATGAAGATGGCGAAGGCGATGATCACGAAGTCGATCACGGTCTGGATGAACTTGCCGTACGCCAGGACCACGGCCGGGATGTCGCCTTGCGCGGCCTTCAACGTGATGGCCAGATCGCTGAAATCCACGCCGCCGATCAGCAGGCCCAGGGGTGGCATGACCACATCGCCGACGAAGGACGAGACGATCTTGCCGAAGGCTGCGCCGATGATGATACCGACCGCCATGTCGACAACGTTGCCTTTGACCGCGAAGGCCTTGAACTCACTGATCATGCCCATGTTTCGATTCCTTTGTAACAAATGGTGAGATAAACGCAGTGTAAGCCACTTAAACGCTTCATGCGCTGCATTCAGGGGTAGTGACTTCCGTCGCGCAGAATAGTTTTGTCGCATGCCAAAGGCGTTCGAGACACGGTCAGCCTCGGGTATCATGCAGGTTTTGCCCGGAGGCACTCACCCATGGCCAAGGCCAAGCGCTTGTATGGCTGCACCGAATGCGGCGCGACGTTCCCAAAATGGGCTGGCCAGTGTGGCGAGTGTGGCGCCTGGAACACCTTGGTCGAGACCATGATCGAGAGCGGCGGTGCCGCAGCCCCCAGCACTGGCCGCGCCGGTTGGACAGGGCAGCAGGCGCAGATCAAGACCCTGGCCGAGGTCAGCGTCGAGGAGATTCCTCGCTTCACCACCAGCAGCACCGAACTCGACCGCGTACTGGGCGGTGGTCTGGTCGATGGGTCCGTGGTGTTGATCGGCGGCGATCCGGGCATCGGCAAATCGACGATCCTGTTGCAGACCCTGTGCAATATCGCCGTCGGCATGCCGGCGCTATACGTCACGGGGGAGGAATCCCAGCAACAAGTGGCCATGCGCTCCCGGCGCCTGGGTCTGCCTCAGGACCAGCTCAAGGTCATGACCGAAACCTGCATCGAGACCATCATCGCCACGGCCCGCCAGGAAAAGCCACGGGTGATGGTGATCGACTCGATCCAGACCATTTTCACCGAACAGTTGCAATCGGCCCCGGGCGGTGTGGCGCAGGTCCGTGAAAGCACGGCGCTGCTGGTGCGTTATGCCAAGCAAAGTGGCACGGCGATCTTCCTGGTGGGCCATGTGACCAAGGAAGGCTCGCTGGCGGGGCCGCGGGTGCTGGAACACATGGTCGATACCGTGCTGTATTTCGAGGGTGAGTCCGATGGCCGGCTACGACTGCTGCGCGCGGTGAAGAACCGCTTCGGCGCGGTCAACGAACTGGGCGTGTTCGGCATGACCGACCGCGGCTTGAAAGAAGTATCCAACCCCTCGGCAATCTTCCTCAACCGCACTCAGGAAGAGGTCCCCGGCAGCGTCGTGATGGCCACTTGGGAAGGTACCCGGCCGATGCTGGTCGAAGTTCAGGCGCTGGTCGATGACAGCCATCTGGCCAACCCGCGCCGCGTCACTCTGGGCCTGGATCAGAACCGTCTGGCGATGTTGCTGGCGGTTTTGCACCGGCATGGGGGTATCCCGACCCATGACCAGGATGTGTTCCTGAACGTGGTGGGCGGGGTCAAAGTGCTGGAAACGGCTTCGGACTTGGCCTTGCTCGCCGCCGTGATGTCCAGCCTGCGCAACCGGCCGCTGGCCCATGGGCTGCTGGTGTTCGGGGAAATCGGCCTGTCCGGTGAGGTACGGCCGGTGCCCAGTGGCCAGGAGCGGCTCAAAGAGGCCGCCAAGCACGGCTTCAAGCGCGCCATCGTGCCCAAGGGCAACGCCCCCAAAGAGGCACCTGCAGGGTTGCAGGTCATTGCCGTGACGCGCCTCGAGCAGGCGCTCGACGCATTGTTCGAATAATCGATGGGCGAAAAAAAGGGCCGACGATGCGCATCGGCCCTGTACATCACCCGCCCGATCGGTCAGTGCTCGGCGACTGGCGTTCGCTTGACCGCTCCACTGCCCTGTTCGTCCTGGCCGCGCATCGGCACCTCATGGCCTTCGGCATCGAACAACCTGCCATCCTTGAAGTAGTCACCGTCGCGCAGCGCGGAAATATCCGAGTAGCGAATGGTGCGCTCATAGCCAGCAGCAAAAACCGACTGCTGGTCTGAGTTGCCTGTGGTGAAGTGGTTGAAGATCAGGTTCAACAGGATGGCCATGATCGCTGCCGAGCTGATGCCGGAATGGAAGATGGTCTCGAACCAGGTTGGGAACTGGTGATAGAACGCGGGTGCCGCGATCGGAATCATGCCAAAGCCCAGAGACGCGGCCACGATGATCAGGTTGACGTTGTTCTGGTAGCTGACCTTCGACAGCGTGCGGATGCCACTGGCTGCCACCGTGCCGAACAGCACGATGCCTGCACCGCCCAGCACCGGGGTGGGCACTGCAGCGATGATGCGGCCCATGATCGGCAGCAGGCCCAGTACGACCAGGATCAGGCCGCCTGTGGCCACTACATAGCGGCTACGCACACCCGTGACGGCTACCAGGCCGACGTTCTGGGCGAACGCGCTTTGGGTGAACGAGCCGAAGACCGGTGCCAGGATGCTCGAGGCCATGTCGGCACGCAGGCCATTGCCCAGGCGCTTGGAGTCGACCTTGGTATCGATGATCTCGCCCACGGCCAGGATGTCGGCTGAGGTTTCGACCAGCGTCACCATGATGACGATGCACATAGACAGGATGGCCGCGATGTGGAATTCCGGCATACCGAAGTGAAACGGTGTGGGGAAGGCGAACACGGGGCCTTCGCTGACCTTGCTGAAATCGGTCATGCCCAATGCCCAGGCGATCAGCGTGCCGACCACCATTGCCAGCAGGATGGATAACCGGGAAATGGTCGCGCTGCCCAGTTTGCTCAACAACAGCACGATGGCGAAGGTGAGGGCGGCAAGGCCGATGTTGGCCATGCTGCCGAAGTCCGGCGCAGCGCTGTTGCCACCCATGACCCAACGCGCCGCGACCGGCATCAGCGTCAGGCCGATGGTGGTGATCACGATGCCGGTTACAAGCGGTGGGAAGAACTTGGTGATACGCGAGAACACCGGGGTGATCAGCAGGCCTATCAGCGAGGCAGCCATCACGGCCCCCAGTACGCCCGGCAGCCCGCCACCGCTCTCGCTGCTGAGGATGGCGCCCATGGTGGCCACGCCTGCAAACGACACCCCTTGCACCAAGGGCAGCTGGCACCCGAAGAACGGCAGACCAAGGGTTTGCAGCAGTGTCGCCAGGCCACCTGCGAACAGTGACGCGGCGATGAGCATGCCGATTTCTGCGCCATTGAGGCCTGCAGCCTGCCCCAGAATCAGGGGTACAGCGACGATCCCTCCATACATGGTCAGCACATGCTGAAGACCGTATGCCAAGTTGGCACCCAGCCCGAGGTTTTCGTCCTCGGGTCGCTGTGCAGGAGACGTGCTTGTGGACGTAGTCATGGCGCAGGCTCTCTGTTTATTGTTGTGCAGCTACTGTAGACACTTATTGCCTACAGGTACTACACAAATTGTATACAAGATTTTGATCGAAGCACCGCTAGGGCAGACGTCGAGGCGTACGCACTCCTGATGCAGAAGGCATACCAACCTGGAAGCGCTTTAAAAAAGAGGGTGTATACAACGCTACCCGAGGCAGGCAGGAAGCTGTCCAGACGGACAGGAAAGGCGTGGAAGGTAAGAACTTAGGCAGCTAATAGATTCTGTTATTCGATCAATTCCCGAAGTTCACGCATCATTTCAGTGCTATCGGCAATGTTCAGTTCTACAAGACGGTGCAGATGGCTCATGGAGTCGATGTCGATGTACAGGCAAACGAAGCCCAACCGTTCGGCCTCCTCATGACGCAGTTCAACCTGCATTTTCACCCAGGTATCGGTATCCAGTTGGATCACGGCCTCGTAGTTCTGGGTCAGGTCCGGGTGCCAATCAGTCGGACGCTCGACCAGCAGGCCCTTGAGCGATAGATCGAGAAGCCTGGCAGGCCACCGCTGCTCGCCTTGGCGAAGTTCGGTGGGCGCGTCGAAGTCGATGCGTTGGAAGCGGCGGCGGTCGGAAGGCGGCGGGTTCATGGCAAGTCCTCATCTGATGCTCAGACTATAGACCAGCCATGATCACGTCATTGTTTGCTATGCAACGCTACTTGATGAAGTCCAGGTCCACTACTTGATAAAAGGCTTTGTCAGTTTCGGCAATCTCCCAGACGCCGAGTAGCACATGGTAGCCCTCGCGCTCCGGCAACTGCAGGGTATGAACCGTGGGGCTCTCAGGCCACATCTCCTGTTCGCCGTAGCTCCAGTAAGGTTGGTGTGGGTTCAGGAAGGTAGCGAAAGGTGTGGCTTCGAAGGCGTCGCGTGCCAAAGGCTTGTCGAAGTCCCAACCCGCTTTGGTGATGAAGTAATTGAAGCGGCGATATTTATGCCGTGCGCTGAACGCCCACGTGAAGTTCAGGGTAGAGCCGCTCTTCACCTGATGCTTTTTCCAATTCTGGCCCGGGGTATCCAGATAGGCCGCACCAGGTCTCTCTCCGCTTGCGATCTTGCCGTCAGCGGGTGGAGCGATATTGCGCACGTCATCCTTTGCATCCGGGTCCTGTAGCCCCCCTTGCGTAGCAGGAAAGAATTTACCGCTCTCTATGCCGTACTGCAGGTTGCCCTCGATCTTGCCATCCTTCTCTGCAATGAAGGCCCGCGATTCAGGCGTAGAGATACCGCCATGAGCGGGGGTGATTGGCGAACTGCCACGTTGGTTTTCCAGTGTCATGATGAAGTCCTCATGGTGTTCCGACAATTTGTCCAGAGGCCCCTGGACAAGTTTTCCGTGTCCACTGGGCCTAGAACTCACATTGGCTGCACGATCATTGAAAAGCGGCAGCCGACTCCCTCACAACTGTCAGGAATGCCAGTTGCCAAACCCTGCTGTGCATGGCGGCAGCCGGCAATCATGTGACGAGCCCCGCACTAGAGCGGGTTCCGGCCTGCAACAACTCGCGTAATTGGAGATGGTAAACCCGGCAGGCAGGCCCTAGACTCAAAGGGCCATCAATTCCAACCTCTCAGCTGGAAGCCAACTATGAACAATAACAACAGCCTGCTACGCCACATCCCGTGGCTGATGCTGGCAGTCCTGGGAGCCTGCGCGCTGGGTGTCGTCGCCCTGCGCCGTGGCGAAGCGATCAATGCCTTGTGGATCGTGGTCGCGGCGGTGGCCATTTACCTGGTCGCCTACCGCTATTACAGCTTGTTCATCGCCACCAAGGTGATGCAACTCGATCCACGCCGTGCTACCCCTGCGGTACTCAACAATGATGGTCTGGACTATGTTCCAACCAACAAACACATCCTGTTCGGCCACCACTTCGCTGCCATCGCCGGCGCAGGCCCCCTCGTCGGCCCGGTACTGGCAGCGCAGATGGGCTACCTGCCCGGTACCCTGTGGCTGATTGCCGGTGTGGTATTGGCCGGTGCCGTCCAGGACTTTATGGTCCTGTTCCTGTCCACGCGCCGCAACGGTCGTTCACTGGGCGACATGGTGCGCGAGGAGATGGGCCGTATCCCGGGCACCATCGCCCTGTTTGGCTGCTTCCTGATCATGATCATCATCCTCGCGGTGCTGGCACTGATCGTGGTCAAGGCGCTGGCCGAGAGCCCGTGGGGCATGTTCACGGTGATGGCGACCATCCCGATCGCGATGTTCATGGGTATCTACATGCGCTACATCCGCCCAGGCCGCATCGGTGAGATTTCCATCATCGGCGTGGTGCTGTTGCTGGCTTCCATCTGGCTCGGTGGCCAGATCGCGGCAGATCCGGTCTGGGGCCCGGCCTTCACCTTCACTGGCGTGCAGATCACCTGGATGCTGGTGGGCTACGGCTTCGTTGCCGCCGTGCTGCCGGTATGGCTGGTGCTGGCCCCCCGTGACTACCTGTCCACCTTCCTCAAGATCGGCACCATCGTCGGCCTTGCCATCGGCATTCTGATCATCGCCCCTGAGCTGAAGATGCCAGCGCTGACACAGTTCACCGACGGCACCGGCCCGGTCTGGAAGGGCACGCTGTTCCCGTTCCTGTTCATCACCATCGCATGTGGTGCGGTGTCGGGGTTCCATGCGCTGATCTCGTCGGGCACCACGCCCAAGCTCTTGGACAACGAAACCAATGCCCGCTACATCGGGTATGGCGGCATGCTGATGGAGTCCTTCGTGGCCATCATGGCCATGGTCGCGGCCTCCGTGATCGAGCCGGGTGTGTATTTCGCCATGAACAGCCCGGCTGCAGTGGTGGGGGCCGACACGGTTTCGGTGGCTCAGACGGTCAGTAGCTGGGGCTTCCTGATCACCCCCGAACAGCTCGAAGCCGTGGCCCGGGATA
>CAURYQ010000115.1:0-11900 GCA_963529135.1 uncultured Pseudomonas sp.
GCTGTGTAGCGGGTGTGGTGGCGCATATCCCGGCGGGCCTCGGGGTGCTCGAGACCGTGTTCCTGGGATTGTTGCAGGGTCAGATTCCGCAAGGCAGCCTGGTCGCGGCCCTGTTGGCCTACCGCACTTTGTATTACCTGATACCGCTAGTGCTGGCGGTGATCACCTACCTGGTGTTGGAGAAACGCGCCAAGGCCATGCGCCAGCAGGATACAGCGGCGCGAACTTGAAGGGCTTTGCGCAATGCAACGGCCATGCGCCAGTGCAAAGGCTTGTAGCTGACCCTGTGGGAGCGGCCTAGTGCCGCGATGGGGCGCACAGCGCCCCCGGCAATTTGTGACGCCGGGCTGCAATTCAGGCGCCCCATCGCGGCCGATCCGGCGCCCCGGCAAGGCCGCTCTAACAGATGTCTCTCACAAATGCTGACTATGCGCCAGTTATGACATGAGTGAACCAACCGGCCTGGGTCTGCCCCAGCAAACCCAGCCCAGCCCATCCCTCAAGGCGAAATGGGATCACTCGCCGGGAAAGTCTCATCCAGCGCATTGTCCACACTGGTCTCTTTCTTCTGCTCAACCTTGCCGCAGGTACAGTCCGGCATGCGGCATGGCTCGCCGTTGCGGTGGCCGGTGGCACACGCTTCGCAGCAGTAAGCCTTGCCATTCTGGGGCAACGTGCTCACGGTGCAGGAACACTCGGTACAAGCGCAGCGTAATTCACTCATGATCAGCTCCTTTCGTCTTCTTCGATTGCGTCGTCTGTCCACGGCTTCCCGTCCAGCGGGTTGGTCCGTGCCAGCTCAGCTTCGTCAAGGCCCAGGCCACCGCCAATCTCGGTAACGTCCACCTCGGTCAATTCCTGGTCGGCAGGGCCGCCGTACCCCGGCTCATGCGGGTCGCGGGCGCCGGTTTCGTCCAGCAGCGTGTCCGGGCTCAGGTCATCATCGGTGACACCGTCCTCATGCAGGCTGTCGGTCAGCGTCTCGCCGCCGGTCAGACCGCTCTGCTGGACACGCTCTGCCGGGAATTCCTGTTCCACTTCACGTTCTGGTCGCTCATCACCTGCCCGCCCCTGACGGTCATCCAGGCGATCACTGAAGTTCAGCTCATGCACGCTGCCCATACGATCCTCGATGTCATCGATCTCGGTCGGGGTGTAGGGTTTGGGTTCATCGGGTCTGGACATAACGCCTCTCCATCAGTTGGCTTACCCAAAGTCGACTGCGCAAAGCATCGGAAGATTCAGAGTTTTACGCCGCTGCAGGCGGTTTTTTGAACTCCAGCCCGCTTGCCTGCCTCCCAAGATCAGGACAACGCAGGTTCCGGAGACCGCCATGGCCAAGCCTCTCGAGGAATACGCACGCAAGCGCGATTTCAACGCCACCCCCGAGCCAAACGGCAAGCCCGGCGCTAGCAAGGGCGCCCATGCATTGCAGTTCTGTATCCAGAAACATGATGCCAGCCACCTACACTACGACTTTCGCCTGGAGCTCGACGGTACCCTCAAGAGCTGGGCCATCCCGAAGGGTCCGTCGCTGGATCCCAAGGTCAAGCGCCTGGCGGTGCACGTGGAGGACCACCCGCTCGATTACGCCACGTTCGAGGGGCACATTCCCGAAGGTCATTACGGTGGAGGGGACGTGATCGTCTGGGACCGCGGCATCTGGGAGCCTGAAGGCGATCCGCACGAGGGTTACAGCAAGGGCAAACTGCGTTTTCGACTGCAAGGCGAAAAGCTCGCCGGTGCATGGAACCTGTTTCGTACACGCTTGGCGGGCAAGAAAGAACAATGGATGCTGGTCAAGTCAAACGACAGCCAGGCGCGCAGCGAGGCGCAGTACAGCATTGTCGACGAGCAACCCGACAGCGTCATCAGTGACCGCACACTCGCTCCCAAGTCGACAGCCAAGTCCACCAAGTCAGGTAAAAGCAAACCTGCCGCTGGCAAACGCTCCCCCAAGGCCAAGCCCGCTGAACTGCCCGACCAGCTGCAACCGCAATTGGCCACACTGGTCGATGCGCCCCCTGGTGGGGAATGGCGCTATGAAGTGAAGTATGACGGTTATCGCATCCTGGCGCGTATCGAGGGTGATGACGTGCGGCTCTACACCCGCAATGGCCACGACTGGAGCGCCAAGATGCCGGGCCAAGTGGCCGCGCTGCGTGCGTTGGGAGTGGACGCTGCCTGGCTCGACGGCGAAATGGTGGTCAACGATGAGCAAGGGGTAGCCGATTTCCAGGCCCTGCAGAACGCATTCGATACCCAGCATGACGAGCAAATTACCTACTACGTATTCGACCTGCCGTTTCTCGGGGGGCAGGATCTACGCGCCCTGCCCCTGCAGCAGCGACGCGACGCGCTGCAACGCTTGCTCGAACACAGCAAGGCGGACAACCTCAAGTACTCCGCCGACTTCGACGAGCCGGTCGACGCGTTGCTGCAGAGCGCATGCAAGCTTGGGCTTGAGGGCCTGATCGGCAAGCGTGCCGATAGCACCTATACCGGCAAGCGCAGCCCCGACTGGATCAAGCTCAAGTGCAAGCGGCGTCAGGAGTTCGTGGTGGTTGGCTATACCGACCCCAAAGGTAGCCGCAGTGGCTTCGGTGCCTTGCTGTTGGCCCTGCACGACGATGACGACGGGCAGCTGCGCTACGCCGGCAAAGTCGGTACGGGGTTCAGCGCTACCACGCTCGACAGCCTCCACGCGCGTCTGGAACCCCTGCAAACCCCCAAACCCGCTGTAGCCAATCCACCGACCGGTGCCGAAGCCCGAGGTGTGCATTGGCTTGAGCCCACCTTGCTGGCCGAAATCGCCTTTGCCCAGATGACCCGTGACGGCGTGGTTCGTCACGCGGTGTTCCACGGGTTGCGCGACGACAAGCCGGCGACCGACATCGACCTGGAGCGTGCCATGCCGAGCAAGACCGTCCGCCCGCGCAAGGCGGCCAAGGACACTGAAGTGCTGGGTGATTTGCGCCTGACCCACCCAGACCGGGTGATCGACGCAAGCTCTGGCATGACCAAGCGTGACGTGGTCGAGTACTACGCCCAAGTCAGTGAATGGATTTTGCCGCACCTCAAGCACCGGCCGGTTGCACTCGTGCGCGCGCCGGAGGGCCTGGCCGGGGAGCTGTTCTTCCAGAAAAACGCTGGGCAGTTGCACATTCCCAACGTACGTACGTACGAAAAAGACGAAGCCGGCCAGGCTGCAATGGTCATCAACCGCCCCGACACCCTGCTCGGGGCAGTGCAGATGAACATGCTGGAACTGCACACCTGGAACGCCACCGACAGCGCGTTCGAACGACCAGACCGCTTCGTGCTCGACCTGGACCCCGACCCCGCCCTGCCCTGGAAAGCGATGCTCGAAGCGACGCAATTGACCCTGACCCTGCTGGACGAACTGGGTTTGAAAGTGTTCATCAAGACCAGTGGCGGCAAGGGCCTTCACCTGGTGGTGCCACTGACTCGCAAGGCGGGTTGGGACGAAGTCAAGGGTTTCAGCCACGCCATCGTCACTTACCTGGCCAAGCTGTTTCCCGATCGGCTCACTGCAGTATCGGGCCCCAAGAACCGGGTTGGTCGCATCTTCATCGACTACCTGCGTAATGGCAAAGGCGCCACCACGGTGTGTGCTTATTCGCTGAGGGCTCGCGAGGGCCTGCCGGTGTCCGTCCCGATCTGGCGTGAAGAACTCGCCCAGCTCAAGGGCGCCAACCAGTGGACCATTGCCAACATGCGTGAGCGGCTGGTCGACCTCGAAGACCCATGGGCCGAGATGAGCAAGACCCGCCAGTCCATCACGGCGCGAATGCGCAAACAGCTCGGCCTCACGTGATAGCCGACGCCTACCGATACAGGGAGTTAAGCGCATGAGCATGCCCCAGGATTATGCCCTCACCCAGTTGGACCGCTTGTTGCGCCGCTTTGGCGAGCGGCTGCAACCGCTCAACCTCGATTCCCAGCTGCTGGAGTTGATGAAAGCTCTGCAGGCCGAAGGCCTGGATGTACTGCCACTGCCTGGCCAGGGCAATACCTTGCAGCGCTGGCAAACGCTGTCGCGTGTGGCCGGGTGCGATCTGGCGCTGGCCAAGCTGTACGAAGGCCATACCGATGCGCTGGCGATACTGGCCGAGTGTGGTGCTGAGCACCTGGTGTCACAGGGCATCTGGGGTGTATGGGCCGCTGAACCCCCAGACGCCCGGGCCATCATCAGTTTCAGCGATGCAGGCCAGGTCCGCCTCTGCGGCAAGAAGGCCTGGTGTTCGGGCGCGCTGCAGATCGACCAGGCCTTGATCACCGCTTGGGACGAGTCAGGCCAGCCTCACTTGGTTGCCATGCGCCTGGCCGACCCAACCCTGGGCCTGAACATCGAGCATTGGCAAGCCGTGGGCATGGCCAGCACAGCCAGTGTCGAAGTTGAATTCAACGACACTCCCGGGGTGCTGGTCGGCGCGGCGGGCCAATACTTGTCCAGGCCCGGTTTCTGGCAAGGCGGCGCCGGCATTGCAGCCTGCTGGTACGGCGCCGCCGAAGCACTGGCTGAATACCTTCGCGAGCACTGCCGCAGACCGAAACCCGACCCCCATGCCGATGCGCACCTGGGTGCGGTCGACGCCGCCCTGTGCGGCGCCCGCGCCGCACTGCGCGAATGCGCGGCCTGGATCGACCGCAACCCGAGCGCTGACGCCTGCTTGATCGTGCAACGGATACGCGCCCAAGTTGAGCAAGCGGCGGACCAGGTCATACGGCATGTGGGCCGGGCGATGGGTGCCACCCCGTTTTGCCGTAACGGCCACTTTGCGCGCCTGAGCGCGGACCTGCCGGTGTTCATGCGCCAGAGCCATGCCGAACGGGACCTCGCGGCGCTTGGGGCACAGACTGCTCAACTTTCTTCCGGAGCATGGCAGCTATGAGTGAAGACCTTATCCAGTCCCATGAAGGGACTCCCTGGGCGGCCTGGCAGCATTCGGCGCACCTGGCCCGCGCCACTTGGCTCGATGCGCGTCAACTCTGCCCACCCGGCCGGCGCCTGGTGCTGATCGCACCTCACCCCGATGACGAGATCCTGATGGCGGGAGGGCTGCTGGCAGATTTTGCCGGGCGCGAAGAAGACCTTGTGCTGATCTCCGCGACCGATGGCGAGGGCAGCCACCCTGGCTCGGCCCGCTGGACCGAGCACCGGCTGCGTCGAGATCGCCCCCAGGAAAGCCGCAAGGCCATCGAGCAACTGGGGCTTGACCCCAACCGCATTGACTGGCGCCGCTTGCACCTCAAGGACAGTCAGTTGGCCCGGGAAGAAGCGTTTCTGGTCAGCCACCTCAGCCAGTTGTTGCGCCCCGAAGACGTACTCATGACCACCTGGCGTGGCGACGGCCATTGCGACCACGAAGCTGTGGGCCGAGCTGGCGCCCAGGCAGCACTGGCGCGCGGGGCGCAGTTGGTGGAAGTGCCGGTGTGGGCATGGCATTGGGGCCAACCCGACGATCCGCGCCTGCCCTGGGAACGTGCACGCCGATTGCAGCTCACTGAGAGCCAAGTGGCGCGTAAGCGCAAGGCCATTGCCGCCCATGCCAGCCAGTTCGAACCTGACGGCTGTACCCCGCCTGTGCTGCGCCCCAACCTGCTGGACTGCGTGCTGCAACCCTTCGAGCTGGTCTTCATGTGAAAGGATCTGCCATGAGTATCGATGCCCAATATTTCGCCGACCTGTATGCCGCCAATGAAGACCCCTGGGCATTTCGTACCCGATGGTACGAAAAGCGCAAGCGCGACCTGCTGATGGCCAGCCTGCCGCGCCAATGCTACGAGCGCGTCTTCGAACCTGCTTGCGCCAATGGCGAACTCAGTGCGCTACTGGCCGAGCGCTGTGCTGAACTGGTGTGCCAGGACCTGGACCCCACGGCTGTGGGTTTGGCCAGAGACCGCCTGGCCGATGTGCGCCATGCGCGGGTCGAGCTCGCCCGCCTGCCCGCCGACTGGCCAGGCGGGCGTTTCGATCTGATCGTGCTCAGCGAAGTTGGCTATTACCTGGACCCTACAGACTGGTTGCAAGTGATCGAGCAGTCGGCCGCCAGCCTGTCCTATGACGGCAGCCTGCTGGCGTGTCACTGGAAACACCCTATCGCCGGATGCCCGCAGGATGGACGCGAGGTGCATCGGATGCTCTCCAAACATCTACCGCTCTACCCGGTCTTCTGCCATGACGAGGCCGATTTCATCATGGCCTACTGGTCGAACCAGCCCAGCGTGGTCGATCTCGACGAGACATGCGCATGATCGGCGTCGTCATCCCGGCCCACAACGAAGCCCGGCGGCTGGGCCGCTGCCTGAAGGCCGCTTGCGCTGCGGCCCAACACGCCGCCACCGCGGGTCATCACGTCGACATCCTGGTCGTGCTGGATCGCTGCACCGACGGTACTGCCGCCGTGGCCCGGCGCCATGGTGTGCATACGCTGGAAATAGAAGCCGGTAATGTCGGCGTGGCACGGCGCGCCGGCGCTCAGTGGATGATCGCCCGCGGGGCGACCTGGCTTGCCTGCACAGACGCCGACAGCCAAGTCCCTGCTCACTGGCTGACCTCCCAGCTCGAATGCGGCACGGAGGTGGTTTGCGGCACGGTGCATGTCAGCCATTGGCAGCCTTGGCAGACTGCCGCATTGCGCAAGCTCTACCTGAGCCGGTACGAGGCGCGCGACGGTCACCGCCACATTCACGGTGCCAACCTGGGCGTCAGCGCCCAGGCCTATCAGCTGATCGGCGGCTTTCAGCCATTGCCAGCTCACGAAGATGTTCGTCTGGTAATGGACCTCGAGGCACTGGGCGTGCCGATCAGCTGGTCGGCGGGGCACAGCGTAGCCACCAGCAGCCGGAGGCAGTGTCGGGCGCGTGAGGGCTTCGGCGACTATTTGGCCGGCCTGCAGGAACAACTGCAGGCCAAGCACCTGTAACGGCAGTCAAGAAGCCTTGCGCGTACGCTTGGCAGGCTTCTTCGCGGCAGCGGGTTTCTTTTTGGGTGCAGCTGTAGTTTTCCCGCCGAGACTGCGCTTGAGCAGTTCGGTAAGGTCGATGATGTCCGCGCTTTTCTCGCCGCTGCTGTCCTCGCCCTTCTCCACCGTCTCGATCTTGCCCTTGCTGGCTTTCTCCGCGACAAGCTCCATGATGGTATCCCTGAACGCGTCATGGTACTCATCCGGAGACCAAGCGCCGGCCATGTCTTCCACCAGACGCTTGGCCATTTCCAATTCCCGCTTGTCCACCTTGGCCTTGGTCACGGTGGTGTCCAGTTCCAGGGTGTCGAGCCCGCGCACTTCATCGGGCCAGCGCAGGGTAATCATCACCAAGGCTTCGTCCAGGGGGCGGATGAGGGCAAGGTGCTGGCGGGTATGCAGCACCACCGTGGCCAGCGCCACTTTGCCGGTGGTGGCCAGGGTTTCCCGCAACAGCGCGTAGACTTTGCCGCCGCGCCGGTCCGGGCTCAGGTAATAGGGAGTGTCGAAATGCTGCAGGGGAATCTCCCCGGCTTCGACGAACGAGAAAATGTCGATCGTCTGAGTCGCCTCGGGGCGCGCCTTGCGGATCTCCTGTTCACTGATCACCACATAGCGGCCTTTCTCGTATTCCACGCCCTTGACGATGTTTTCCTTGTCGATGTCTTTGCCGGTGACCTTGTTGATGCGCTTGTAGCCCACCGGGTCCATGCTGCGCTTGTCCAGCCAGTCGAAATCGACACGCTCGCTGCTGACCGCAGAATTGAGCGCCACCGGTATGTGTACCAACCCGAAACTGATCGCGCCTTTCCAGATTGCCCTGGCCATTGACATGCTCCCTGAGAGACCTGCTGATACCTCAAGTGACTGCACCACGTTGGTAAGGTTTAACCGCAGCGCCCGGTGGCATACCCATGGGCTCGGCAAGGCCTCAGGCCGGGTTGAACAGTACCCGCTTGAAGGCTTCGGCGGCCAGGTGGACCTGAACGGACCAATCCCCGGCGGCATCGCTTCCGGCATCGTCCGAGACGTACTTGAGGCACACGAACGGAATGTCTTCGCTGCGTGCGATAAGCGCCAATGCATAGGCTTCCATGTCGACCACATCATAAGGGGCGTCCCCATGGCTGATCTCGAAACTGTCACCCGTTCCACAGGTTTCGACGGGTAATCCTGTGATGGCCAGGCCGTGTTCAAGCACGACGGGAATGTCCGACAGGGGCGTTTCGTAACGCGCGAACCCAAGGGGGGTCACGTCCATGTCACGTTGGACGAATCGTGTGCAGCACACCAGGCTGCCTTTAGGGTGCAACCGGCTTCCCGCCGAGCCGAGGTTGACGATCAGCCTGGGCCTGCGTTTGGCGACCGCGCGGGTCAGGGCAATGGCCGCGTTCACCTTGCCGATCCCTGTGAAGACCGTGTTCAGGTGCCCGAACAACCCACCGGCTTCTGCCTCCAGGGCGAAGACGAACAGCGTATCTTCCAGGGCTACACGCGGGAACAACGGGGTCAGCATCATGGCTAGGGTCCTCTACAGCGGTAATGATGCCCGCCATTGTCGTTGAACCCGTCGTAAAGTCAAAACGGTGCACGTCTCGCGGCGAATTGTCCTACCCAATATCCGGAGATTTCCCAAAGGCTTCACCAGCTATCCAATGCAGCCTTCAGGAGCGCTCGAATCCAGCGCAGCTGCATTACCGCTTGTATCCGAGAGGCTCGTTAGCGTCTGGTTTCAGGGTGCATGCAACACAAGGTGCGGTACCTGTGAACGATCTTCACAGGCGCGGAACGGGGCGCTGAGGGGCGCGAAGCGGCCCCTAAGTTTCAGTAACCCGAAGAATCACCTGTTACGCGTCACCGTCAGGGCAACGGCAGCAATGCGCTCCACTCGCTCATACCCCGGCTCGAGCAACTGCTCGCCGAACACATCGGGGTCGAGTTCACGGTAGACCCAGGAAAACTCAGGGCCTGCCAACTGCTCGCGTACCCCTTCGAGCAGTGCATCCTCACCCTCGACAATGGCGACCCCGGTATACAACAGCAGCGAACCGCCCACACTCAGTCGCTCCAGGCTCTGCTCGACGATACGGCGCGACAGGTCCGCGCCAAGCGAGCCGCCACCGTGACGATAGGTGCGTTCCCCACCATCGAGCATGTAGGGCGGATTGGCCACGATCAGGTCGAATTGCCCCGCCACGTCCTTGAGAATATCGCTGCGCTGGACACATACATTACCGACATCGGCGAGCGCTGCATTGACTGTGGTGTACCGCAGTGCCTTCGGATTGATATCCACCGCCGTGACCTGCGTATGCTGCGCTGCGCGGGCGATCACGAGCGCACCGACCCCAGTGCCGCAACCGATATCCACTGCACGCGTGATGGGCGTGGGCGTGCGTTGCAAGTGATCCTGGATCACCTGGGCGAATCGGTAGCTGTCTGGGCCGAAAAACACCGCGTCGCTGGCCTCGGTGGGGTATGCCGAGTGCACCAGCATCAATCCATCGAGGGTCGACCATCGCACAGTGCTGGCCAACAAGTCCCTGTGAGACTTGACCACCCCGGCCGCTTCCAGCTGCGCAAGCTCGTCGGCAGACAGCAGCGAGGCGGCAAATGGTCGGCTCCAGCCAAACACATCACGCGCAGTGCAAGCCTTCTCGGCGCCTGGGCGCGCATTCACCAAGGCATGGGTAGCCGGTGTGACGCAGGTAAAGCGATAGCCATCGGCGCGCAGGCGCCTGCCTAGTTGCAACAGCGCCTGGTCAGCGGGCGGCTGATGTGAATCGAGCGGCATCAGTGGGATCCTTCCTGAAGCAGGCCAGTGGCCTGAATGTAAGCTTGAGTCGCGACCAGTCCTTCTGGCGTGGCATGTCGATTGCCTGACATCGCGTCGATAAGCGCGTCGATGTCCTGTAGCTCGGTTTTTCGAGAGTGGCTGATTGCCGCAGGGGCCTGCAGCTGCAAGGCGGCCTCCCAGCTGCCCGGCAAGACTCGGCGGATGCGTGACTGCGAGCCGGCCGCGATCCAATCGTGCCACAGCTGTTTCTCATAGGCCGTGAAGACGCCGTACATGGGTGCAGTCGGGCCTTCGATCAATGTCCACCAACGGCTGTCTTCCGGGGCTTGACCACGACGAATCCATCCTTGCGCCTGCATGGCCTCGAGAAAGGCCGGCATGGCGCCGGGCTCGGCCAACCACTGGTTGATGGTGCGCTTCTGTAAACGGCAGTGGTCCGAATGCATGAACTGACCAAAATTGCGTTTGTTCTCCAAGGCCTGGAGAAGCTCTGCTTCCAGGTCGAAGCTAGCGATGAGCGTCGGCGTATTGGTCCCGAGGTCATTGAGGCGATAGCCTTGACGCACGCGCTCATAAAAAGCCTGCATGTCGTCGGCCGGGCACAATTGCCGAAGTGCCTGAAGCGACAGGTGAGCGTGGCCGCTGGCTGCATTGTCGATGGTGACATGCAGCTGGAAATAAAAGCCGTCGATCCCCAACTCCGCCAGCTCGTAGGTGGTCACCAACAGGTGCAAGGGCGGTTGCTCGTAGCCGAGGTTGTAGCCAATGACCTCGGGCAGATAGTCTTCGCCGTACTCGCCCAGCGCCAGTTGCAAGGAAGCTTGCAGGTAGCGACTGTCGTCCAGGTCTGGGCGGTCCAGGCAGCCAAGTCGGCTCATCAGGCGCTGGTAAATCAGCACGTGGTTGCAGCGAGGGTCGCCACTGCCGAGTTCTTCGAGATAGGTCCGGATCAGGCCGTGGTAGCGCGGATCGCGCCAGTGACGCAGGGCACTGAAGAGCCAGGCGCCGTCGACGACCTTGGTCGGCTCGACTTGCTGCAGGAACCACAATGCTTGGGCGCGGTTGGCGAAGTAGCGCCGCGGGGCACCCTGTTTGCGTTGTTCCAGATACACTCTATAGCCCTCGGCCACACCGGCCGCGTGTTCCAGGCTCCATGCATCAAGGTTTGCGGGATCGTCAGGCAGGTCGTCGGGCATGCTCCGCGCTCGCGCCAATTGCGCGGCGAGCCAGGCCCGACTGGTGGTGTCATGGCCTTCGAGCAGGGCGTGATAGCGGTCTTTCAGGCTAGGGGCAACAGGCGGGGCCTGGACCATCGCGGCGGTCTGTCGGGTCATGACCGTCATGGCATATTCCTCGTGCGCGTATTATTGATTGGCTTTGTGCCCTGTCATCGGCTCAGGGGCTGGCGCAGAACGGGGTGCGGCGTGTTCGTCAGGTTGCTGCATCTGCAAGGACGGCTTGCTGGCATCGGAGTCCTTGCCGGGGTGATTGTTATCGCGGTCGAAACAACCGCCGACCAACGTCAAAGCACCCATGAGTGTGAACAGTCCGATTGCGCGCATGGGAGGCTCCTTGTTCAAAATGTGCAGTGCCAGGCAGCCCTGGCACTGCAAGGCTTCAATTACGACTTGCCGCCTTTGCGGCCCGACTCGCTGGAATGGCCGCCGCTTGCCTGGCCGCCCTTCTTGCCGGCTTCGGAAGCCTTTTCACGGTCATTGGCAAAGTTACCCGAGTTTTTACTACCGCCTTGGCTGCCTTGCTGGTTGCCGGTACGGCTGTTGTCTTTAGTGGCCATGATCTGAAACCTCATATGACTTCGGAATGCACGGCGCCAATGCCGTACAAGAATTGGGAGTGCACCCGGCCCTGAGGATTCGCTTTATCGAAAAGGCTTCGGACAGACGGCATTAAATAATTCCGGGCCCGGTATTTGGCGTAACTGTCAGCTACCCTGGGCGTCGTCTCTGCGGCTCTGCTGTCGGCCCAGCCAATGACCCGTCGCTGCCCAACCTACGGCAATGAGCGCCCCAACCAGCATGGCTGCCTGGGGATGTTCGCCCATCACATCGAGCCCCCGCTTTATCCAGCCGCTTACCGCGTCCCCGCCCCGATAG
>CAURYQ010000116.1:0-11894 GCA_963529135.1 uncultured Pseudomonas sp.
AAGAAGTGGCCAGCTGGAAGCCGGGCGAAACCATCCTGCTCAATGGCAAGATGCTGACCGGCCGCGATGCCGCACACAAACGCATGGTCGAAATGCTCAACCGTGGCGAAGCGCTGCCGGTTGATCTCAAAGGCCGCTTCATCTACTACGTGGGCCCAGTCGACCCGGTCGGTGACGAAGTGGTGGGCCCGGCCGGCCCGACCACCGCCACGCGCATGGACAAGTTCACCCGCCAGATCCTGGAGCAGACCGGCCTGCTGGGCATGATCGGCAAGTCCGAGCGCGGCCCTACCGCCATCGAAGCGATCAAGGACAACAAGGCCGTCTACCTGATGGCCGTCGGTGGTGCTGCCTACCTGGTTGCGCAAGCCATCCGCAAGTCCAAGGTACTGGCCTTTGCCGAACTGGGCATGGAAGCGATCTATGAGTTCGAGGTCAAGGACATGCCAGTGACCGTGGCCGTGGACAGCAACGGTGAATCGGTGCACATCACAGGCCCTGCCCTGTGGCAGAGCAAGATCGCCCAGAGCCTGGCCGTCGAAGTGAAGTAAGCCTGACGTAGCAGCGGCAGCGCTTGTGCAGGCTGTAGCCGTGCGCAAGCAATGCGTAGCGAAACCGCAGCGGCGGGCCTTGCATCAAGGCCCGCCGCTTTCGCATTCAAAGGCGCTCGAATTGCTCGGGCCAGTCCCTGCGGGTGAACACCTGCCCCTCCTGCCTCACCCGGCGGACCGCTTCAAGATCCAGGTCGCACACCAGCCAGCGGCTGCAGTGCGGGCGGAGCGATTCGCTCAGCGCTACCACCCCATCCCCCGGCATGCCACGGTCTGGCGGTACAAACAACCCTGCACGCCCCAGGTTCTCGTCCAGTGCAGGCGACCAGGGTGCCATCCCCACAGTCGGACTCTGCAACACGGCTATCTGGTTTTCCAAGGCACGCGCCTGGGCCCCTATCCGTACCCGGTGATAGCCGGCCTCGGTGTCGGTGCAACTGGGCGCCAGAATCAAGTCGGCCCCCTGTTCTGCCAAGCGCCGCGCCAGCAGTGGAAATTCATTGTCGTAGCAGACCAAAATGCCCAGCCGGCCTATATCGGTCTCGAACACGTTCAGCCCTTGGCCTGCGGCGATACCCCACTGCTCTCGCTCGAAGCGGGTCATCATCAACTTGTCCTGATACCCCAGCGCGCCGTGCGGGCCAAACAGCCAGGCGCGGTTGCGAT
Organism: uncultured Pseudomonas sp.; assembly: GCA_963529135.1. GTDB lineage: Bacteria > Pseudomonadota > Gammaproteobacteria > Pseudomonadales > Pseudomonadaceae > Aquipseudomonas. The sequence continues at coordinate 1,218 of CAURYQ010000116.1, forward strand.
AGGCACCGTCGCTGTCCAACACCGGCAACGTCCCCGGTTGGAGATAGATGCCCCAACGCCTGGCCAGGCCCGCGCAGAGGGCTTTCCAAGGCTCGATCAACGGCTGAATGCCCGCGATGGAAGCTTTCAGGTCACCGCGTTGCTCGGGCGTGAGCTGACCACTGAGCACCAGCCCCGCATATTCTGGCAGCAGCAACAGGCGCGCACCGGCTTGCACCGCCTCTGCACACAAGGCTTGCAGGTGGTCGGCGTAGGCCTCCCAGGTTTCGTGCAGCTCGATGGCGTATTGGCAGGCCGCGACCCGGCTCAAAGGGGCAGCTCCTTGAGCCAGAACGACATCAGTTTGTCCGAGCTCTCCTGCTCGTCGAGGTCACGCCAGGCATACCGGGTGCGCAGCGAGGGATCGTGCAGAAATCCACGGTTGCGCCAGAAGCCATGCAGGGGTTTGTAGTCGGTGGGCCGACGCGGATGCACACCGGGTCGCTCCACGGCGCAGAACGCGCAGTAATCGAACTCGGCCAGCTTGTGGGCATAGGATTCGCGCTCGATGAAAAAGCGCACCCCAAGCCCTTGTCCCCGGTATTGCGGCAATATCACCGATTCGCCGAAGTAATAGACACTGGCCGGGTCTCGCCCCTGCGCCAGAAACGGCTCCTGGAACTCGGCAGCGACGTCGACCAAAGGCAGGCCGGTCGAGGCGCCAATCACCTTGTCTTCGTCCATGGCCAGCACCACCAGGCTGCGCCCGGAGCGGGCATAGGTGGCCAGGTAATCGGCTTCGTACTCGGGCGAGCCGTCGTACAGGTAAGGAAACTCGCGGAACACGGTCAGGCGCAGACGAGCAAGGTCATCGATATAAGGCGCGATGGCGGCGCCGTGCAGTAGGCGTATTTGCATGCTTGGCGGTCGTTTTGTCGATGTGGATGACGCGCTCGGCTAAGCCGGGCTTGAAGGGAAACCCTATCATCCAGGCCAACGACACGCCTTTTCCCTACACGACAGGTAATGTTCCATGACCGCTACCGAACTGGTGAACGCTTACTACGCCGCTTTCAATGCCGGCGACATGCCAGGGTTCCTGGCCCTGCTCAGCGAGGATGTGATCCACGACATCAATCAGGGCGAGCGGCAGATGGGCAAGGCCAGGTTCGCCACCTTCATGGACAAGATGAACCGATGCTACCGCGAGCGCCTGGCCGATATCGTGGTGATGCAGAATGCCGACGGCAGCCGCGCTGCGGCGGAGTTCACCGTGCATGGCCAATACCTGGTCGACGACGAGGGCCTGCCTGCGGCCACAGGCCAGACCTACGTACTGCCGGCAGGCGCATTCTTCTATATCCACTGCGGCAAGATTGCCCGGGTGACCAACTACTACAACCTCAACGACTGGGTCGAGCAAGTCGGCTGATCCGCTGGCAGGCACGGGCCGGTCGGCCCAGGGTCAGAGGATACGGGTGCCCAGTACTTTCAGGAATGCCGCCAGCCACGCGGGATGTGCTGGCCAGGCCGGCGCGGTGACCAGGTTGCCATCCACGTGGGCCTGGTCCACCGCGATGTCGATGTAAGTCCCACCCGCCAGGCGCACCTCGGGCGCGCAGGCCGGGTACGCACTGCACTCGCGCCCCTTGAGCACCCCGGCGGCAGCCAGCAACTGGGCGCCGTGGCACACGGCGGCAATAGGCTTGCCTGCTTCATCGAAAGCCCGCACCAGGTCGAGCACTTTTTCGTTCAGGCGCAGGTATTCAGGGGCTCGCCCACCAGGGATAACCAAGGCGTCGTAACTTTCGGCCCGCGCTCTCACGAAATCATGATTCAGGGCAAATTGATGCCCTGGCTTTTCGCTGTAGGTCTGATCGCCCTCGAAATCGTGAATGGCCGTGCGTACCGTCTGGCGTGCCACCTTTTCAGGGCACACGGCGTGCACGGTGTGACCGACCATGCTCAGCGCCTGGAACGGCACCATGACCTCGTAGTCCTCGACGTAATCGCCCACCAGCATGAGTATTTTCTTAGCCGTCATTGCACCCGCTCCATCGATCGCCTGAGAACCGTCATTGCACGATAGCCGCTATCAGTTGCGCCGGTCGAGCACATTGGCCACCAACCGGTCCAGCCATCCCCAGATGCGCTGCTTGACCCGACGCCAGAACGGTCTGGCGTTCCAGTGCGCCAGGTCGACTTCCTCGCTGAGGGCAAAATCACGTTCGAAACTGGCCACTACGGCTGCCGTCAGCGGCGGGTCCAGCGCCTCTATATTGGCCTCCAGGTTGAAGCGCAGGTTCCAATGATCGAAGTTGCAGGACCCGATGCTGACCCAATCGTCCACCAGCACCATTTTCAGGTGCAGGAAACACGGCTGATATTCGAAAATTCGCACGCCAGAGCGCAGCAAGCGAGGATAGTACCGGTGACCGGCATACCTGACCGAAGGGTGGTCCGTGCGTGGGCCGGTCAGCAGCAGGCGTACATCCACCCCCTTGCCGGCCGCACGGCGCAGCGAACGGCGCACGCTCCAGGTCGGCAGGAAGTACGGGGTGGCCAGCCAAACGCGTTGCTTGCCGCTGTTGAGGGCACGGACCAGCGAATGCAAGATGTCCTGGTGCTGCCGGGCGTCGGCGTAAGCTACCCGGCCCAACCCCTGCCCTTGTGCAGGCACCCTGGGCAGACGCGGTAGGCCAAAGCCTTCGGCGGGGCGCCATGCCGTGCGCCGATGGTTGGCCTGCCACTGGCGGTCGAACAGCAGCTGCCAGTCGCTCACCACCGGGCCTTGCATCTGCACCATCACCTCGTGCCACTCGCTGGTGGCCTGGTCGGGCCGCCAGAACTCGTCCGTGACCCCGGTGCCGCCCACCACTGCCCACCGCTCGTCGACCACCAGCAGCTTGCGATGGTCGCGGTACAGGTTGCGCAACCCACGTTTCCAGTGCAGCCGGTTGTACCAGCGCAAATACACACCAGCGTCCACCAGGCGTTGCCGCAGCTTGGCGCTGAAGGCCAGTGACCCGTAGTAATCGAACAGGCAGCGCACTCGCACCCCGCGGCGGGCCGTCTGTTCCAACGCCTGAACGACCGCTTCGGCGCAGACCCCGGACTCCACCAGGTACAACTCCAGATCCACCTGCATCTCGGCGTGCAGGATGGCCGCCAGCATGCGCGGGAAGAAGTGTGGACCGTCGATCAGCAGTTCGAACTGGTTGCCATCCCGCCAGGGGAAGACCGGGCCGGGCATGTCAGCGGGCAGTGAATATCAGTACCGCATTGACCGGTACGGACGGGTTGATGGCCTTGAGGTTGGCAAACTTGCGCAGGGCTTGCAGCCCAGGCATCAGGCCGAAGTCTTCGGCGCGCAGTATCAAAGGTTCCAGGGTGACCACCTGGAACCGTCGCTCGTCGAGACGAGTGGCCAGCAGCAAGGCGTCGTAACGATGAGACTGCCCGCGCAAGGTCACTGTCAGCGGCAGACGCAACTCGATCTGCGCACCGTTGGCCAGGTCGTTGATTGGACGCAAATCCAGCTGTGCTTGCACGGTCGCTTCGGCAAAGCGCGCCACATCGAACAGGTCGTCACGCATGCGCTCGTCACGCAGCGCAATGCCGCTGCTCACCGAATCCATCTCGATGCCAAGGCGCGCAGCGCCCTTGCGATCCACCGTGCCATGCAGGACCAGGAAGCGGTGCACCTGCGCCGCGTCCCCATTCGTGCCGGTGATGAACGACAGACGAGAGGACTCGCCATCAAGGTGCCAGTTAGCGTGTGCGGGCAGGCACAACGCGAGCAGCAGTGCGGGCCATAGGCGAAGTGACTTCAGCATGAGGGGTCTCGAAAATCCAGGCGGCCAACCTTACCGCGCGCATCTTCGGCACAGCAAGGGCCAACGCGTGCGCTGCCCGGTTCGATGGGCCGCAGGTCACGCAAGCATCATTGAACCTTCATCGCCGTGACATCCCGTGTTTCTAGCCTAAGCGAGCACATAAAAGCCTACTGGCCGCCCTTGCCTGGCTGGTTCACGGAGACTCGTAATGACGCGATCCGCTCATGTTGCCGACATCTGCACCGAACGCCGCCTGCGCGCCGAACGCCTGATAGGCGACGCGGCACTGCAGGAGGCTCAGGCCCTGCGCTATCAGGTCTTCAGCGAAGCGTTCAAGGCAAGGTTCAAAGGCGCCGAGCACGGCCTGGACCATGACGAGTACGATGCGCATTGCCGCCATATCGGCGTGCGCGACGTCTCTACCGGAAAACTGGTGGCCACGACCCGCCTGCTCGACCACGAGGCAGCCAGCAGCCTGGGCCGCTTCTACAGCGAGGAAGGGTTCAACCTGCAGGGTCTGCTGCAACTTCAGGACCCCATACTGGAAGTGGGCCGCACGTGCGTGGCAGCGCAATACCGCAATGGTGGCACCATTGCCACGCTCTGGAGCGAGCTGGCCGAGATACTCAACGAAGGCGGTTATCGCTACCTGATGGGTTGCGCCAGCATCTCGATGCATGACGGCGGTGTACAGGCGCATGCAGTCATGCAACGCCTGCGCGAGCGCCACCTGTGCACCGAAGACCTGCGCGCAGAACCCCGCAACCCGCTGCCGCAATTGACCCTGCCGGACAACGTCAGCGCTCAGATGCCTGCCTTGCTCAAGGCCTACATGCGCCTGGGTGCCAAGGTCTGTGGCGAACCGTGCTGGGATGAGGATTTTCAGGTCGCCGATGTGTTCATCCTGTTGAAACGTGAGGCGCTGTGCCCACGCTACGCCCGTCACTTCAAGGCTGCCGTGTGAGCGCCCACTTGCGGGTGGCCAGGCGCCTGATCCACGTGCTGGGCGTGATGGTGCTGGGTGTGCTGATGGCCAGCCTGGTCGTCATGGGGTTGCGCCTTGGCATCAACGCGCCACTGGAGCGCCGGCAACGGTGGACCCGACTGTTCATGCGGCGCCTGGTTGCAGCGCTGCCGTTCGACGTGCAAGTCACGGGGCAACTGCCGACCACGCCCATGCTATGGGTCAGCAACCATGTATCCTGGACCGACATCCCGCTGCTGGGCATGCTCGCGCCCCTGTCGTTCCTGTCCAAGGCCGAAGTGCGCCAATGGCCTGTGGCCGGTTGGCTGGCCGAACAGGCAGGCACGCTGTTCATCAAGCGTGGCGCCAGCGATAGCCCGCAATTGCGGACCCAGATCAGCCAGCAGCTGGCAACCGACCGGCCACTGCTGCTCTTCCCCGAGGGCACCACCTCCGATGGGCGCCAGTTGCGGACCTTCCACGGACGCATGCTGGCGGCAGCCATCGACCAGGGCATTGCCGTGCAACCGGTGGCGATCGAATACCGACGCTCAGGTGAGCTGGACCCCCTCGCTCCCTTTACAGGCGATGAGGACCTGCTGTCCCACCTGCTGCGGTTATTGGCGCACCCCCGAGCCCAGGTGCGAATTCACCTGCTGGAGCCACTGGCAAGTCACGGCAAAGGTCGAACATTGCTGGCGTCCCAGGCCCAGGGTTCGATTCATCAGGCGCTCTATGGCACAGCGCACAGGCCCGCACGTGGCGCTGAGCACGCTGCAGCTGCCTAGCACGCCATGGGCTGGAGCGCCTGGCGCACCAGGTCAGCGACCCAGCGAAAGCGAATCAGTCTAGCGTCCGGCCAGCACCCGCCCGCTCCAGGTGGCTGGCGGCGAACGCTTGCACCTGTGGATAGAACGCGCGGAAGTCTTCGAGCAGCGGCACGTACAGAAGGTCGAGTTCCTCCATCACCCCTGCCAGCCCTTCAGGCCGTGACAGCCGCCGAGCGATGCCGGCAAACACCTGCTCCAGCGTGGCAAAGTCGCCATACGAGCCCAGCCAGTCATCCTCTGCCATATAAGGCGCGATGCGTGCCAGCCGCCCCGGCAGGGCCGGCTCGGCCAACAGCACCTGATAGAAGGCACCGGTGAACTGGCGCAGCGGCTGCTGCGCATACTCGGACCAATGCCGCGCCAGGCAGTGATCGAAAAATACGTCCAGGGCGATGCCTGCAAAGCGCCGCCGCTCGCGCGGGAATCGTGCCAGGGCTGCCAGCACGACTGGATGTGCATCGGTGAAGCTGTCGATGTGCCGGTGCAAGCGAATTGACGCTTCGAGCAATGGCGGAAAACGGCCCTCCAGCGAGCCTTTGACGAAGTCACCGTAGAGGCTGCCCAGCAACTGCTGCGGCGCTGGGCCACCCAGATGGAGGTGTGCAAGATAGTTCATCGCGCAAGTCTACCCGGAAACATTCTGTAGCCAAGGGCCGTGGCGTATCTCCATCACCCACGCCAGTAACGGCGCAGCAGAGGCCATCATCCAGCCCCTGTTCTACTGAGCAGACGGTCGGGCGTTGATCTGCTGCTGCAGATTCTGCAACTGGCTCTGAACGTTGTTGAAGTTACGGGTCATCTGCCCACGAAACGCATCGAACTCCTGCACCGAGGCGCCAGAGCCGGCGGCCGCATTCGGGCGGTTGTCCAGTTGGCTCTTGAGCACCAGTACATCCTGCTCCAGGCTTGCGATGGCGGCGTTGGGGTTGCCTTGCTTTTTCAGGGCAGCGACCTCATCGTTCAGGCTCTTGAGCTGCCCGTCGAGCTTGCCGCCGTCCAGCTGGCCAGACTTGAGCGCCGCCAGTTCGGTATTGACCGCCTTCAATTGGGCCTGCAACTGAGTTTGCAGCTCGGTCACCGCCTTCTGCTGCTCGCGGGTGTCGGCCAGGACCTGCTCCAGGCGCTTGCCCAGATCGCCGGCCTGACCGGCAACCCCCGCCTGCTGCTTGCCTTGCTCGGCCAGGCTGGCCTGCAGTTGGCTGATCTGCTGCTTGAGCGCTTCACTGCCACTGTTGCTGGACGAGGTGCTCGCCTCGACCTTGCCGCTGATCGCCTGCAGCCGCCCCGCCGCGTCTTCGCTGATACGGGCGAAGCTCTCCTGGGTGGCTACCAGCTGCTGCTCCATCAGCGAGAGCTGCCGATAGCTCCACCATCCCAGGCAGCCCAAGGCTATGAATGCGGCCACCAGCATGGCCCACAGCGGGCCAGTACTCGGTGCCCTGGCCGCCTGACGGCGACTGCGTGAAACATGGGCCGGAAGCAGTTCGTCGTCATCCGGGGTTCCTGCGCGCAAGGCGGGCACATCATCGAAATCGTCGCGAGCATCAAAGCGCATGAGGTTTCAACCACACAGGTAGCAAATAAACCGGATTATAAACCGCGCACGCGGCCATATGCTGTCCATTGTCCAAATGGAAGGTTCACCGGCCAGGCGGCTGGTGTTTCCACCAGGTGCAGAATTCGTCCAGTGCAGTCCATATGCTGGTGGCGGGTTGGTAATTGAGATATTGGCTGGCGCGACTGATGTCCAGCGTGAAGTCGCGGCTCATCACCTGCATGGCAAGGCGCGACAGCGCAGGCTCGGGCCGCCCCGGCCACACCGCGCAGATCGCCTCGTTGAGCGCGGCGAGCCCATAGGCCAGCCCATAGCTGCGGTAGCGTGTGACCTGAGGAAGCTGCAACTGGCGCATGACGTAATTGACCACGTCCCAGAGCGGCAGGGGCTGGCCATTGCTGATGTTGTACGCTTGCCCAAGCGCATGCCCATCGGCGAACAGTGCGCTGTACAAGGCGTCGTTAAGGTTATGAACACTGGTGAAGTCGACCTTGTTCAAGCCATTGCCGATGATTGCCAGCCTGCCCTTGCGTTGCAGATGCAGCAGCCGCGGCAATAGGCTGGCATCACCGGCGCCGATCACGAAACGTGGTCGCAGGGCCAGTACTTCCAGGCCGAACTCCTGAGCGCCGAACACCTTCTGCTCGGCCAGGAACTTGCTCTTGGCGTAATGATCTCGAAACCGCCCCGGCACCTGATCCTCACCAACGGCCAGGCGCGAACGGCCGTTGAAGTAGATCGACGGCGAAGACAGGTGCACGAGCCGACGCACGTGCTCCTTAAGGCAGCCTTCGACGATGTTTTCGGTAACCACCACGTTGCCTTGGTGAAACGTCGGGTAAGTGCCCCAGTGCCCCACTGCGCCCGCACAATGCACCACGGCCTCGACACCCTGGCACAGGCGACGGGCCAGTTCTGGATCGCCTAGGTCACCTGGAATGAACTGTGCGCCACGCCGCACCAGATGCTCCACGCCTTCGGCACGCCGGCCACTGACCCGCACATCCAGCCCCTGCTCCAGAGCGAAGCGCGCGAAGCGCCCGCCGATGAAGCCACTCGCGCCGGTGACCAGAATTCGCATGTAACACTCCGCCTTGCCTGTTGTTCAGAAGCCTTTGACGCCCCCCGATGCTACAACGGCACCAGCCAGTGACGGGCGCTGTGTCGCAAGTGGTCGGTCAATTGTGCAAGCAATTGCCCGCCGTTACGCCAATGATGCCAGTACAACGGTACATCGATCGGGGTATCGCTGCAGATTTCCACCAATTGCCCGTTGGCCAGTTGCTCGCGGGCCTGCAATTCAGGCACCAGCCCCCAGCCCAGCCCGGCTTCGGTCATGCGCAGGAAGCCCTCGGATGACGGACACAAATGATGCAGGAACCCACCCTGCATGCCTAAGGAAGCCAAGTAGCGATGCTGCAGAAAGTCGTCCGGGCCGTAGACGATCGCAGGGGTCCGAGCCAGGCGCCGGGCATCGAAGCCTTGGGCGAAATGCTGCGCCATGAAGACAGGGCTGGCCAAGGCCCGGTAACGCATCGCTCCTAGCGCGAGGCTGCGCGCGCCGGCCACTGGGCGCTCGCTGCCGCACAGGCACGCGGCTACGTCGCCGGCGCGCATGCGCTTGAGGCCGACCTCCTGGTCCTCCACTACCAGATCGGTCAGGACCTTGTGTTCGGCACAGAACTGCCCCACAGCCCCGGCCCACCAGGTGGCCAGGCTGTCGGCATTGAGCGCGATGCGCAACCGCTCCGGCATGCCGCTTTCGTCAAGCGTCGGTACCTGGCGCTGCAGGTCGCGTTCGAGCAGGCGCACCTGCTGCACATGGTTCAGCAATTGCCGGCCAACGTCCGTAGGGCCAGGCGGCGCGACGCGAACCAGTACGGGCTGGCCGACACGCGCCTCAAGCAGCTTGATGCGTTGCGAAACGGCCGATTGGGACAAGCCCAGCACCTGAGCGGCACGCTCGAAGCCGCCCTGCTCGACGACGGCAGCCAAGGCGGCGAGCAACTTATAATCGAACATCGATTTTCCTAATGCGGGATGAGCTTTATTGATTTTTCTTATACCGCATCAGTCATCACAATGGCCACCTCTTCTCGGGAGTCATCATTCATGTGGCAGAGTTACCTCAACGGCCTGCTGGTCGCCCTTGGTCTGATCATGGCCATCGGCACGCAGAATGCGTTCGTCCTGGCGCAAAGCCTGCGCCGCGAGCATCACTTGCCAGTCGCGGCACTGTGCATCCTGTGCGATGCCATTCTGGTCGCCGCCGGGGTGTTCGGCCTTGCCACGGCCTTGGCCCATAACCCGATGTTGCTAAGCATCGCCCGCTGGGGAGGCGTGGTGTTCCTGATCTGGTACGGGGCCAGGGCCCTGCGCAGCGCCTTTTCCGGACAGAGCCTGCAGCACCAGCAGGGCCAAGGCATGCGTTCGCGGCGCGCGGTGCTGCTGAGCGCGCTGGCTGTTACCCTGCTCAACCCCCATGTCTATCTCGACACCGTGCTGCTGATCGGTTCGCTCGGGGCTCAGCAGAGTGCGCCAGGGGCCTACGTGGCGGGCGCCGCCAGCGCCTCGCTGCTGTGGTTCTCGACACTGGCGATCGGTGCGGCCTGGTTGGCGCCCTGGTTGGCAAGGCCTGGTACCTGGCGTCTTCTGGACCTGATGGTGGCCGTGATGATGTTTGCCGTGGCAGCGCAACTGATCTTCAACTGATCCCCAGGGCGGGACGGCCTGGCGCTGCCCAGGCACGCCACCCCCTGCCTGGCCTGTCTGGAAACGACCGCCACCGGTCGCTGCCCGCCAAGCCTGCGGGAACCTCTAATCCCTATGTTTGTTGCGTGGTTATGCGCCAGGGCTGGTGCTATGATCCAGCCCTTGCGTCGCAAAGAGTACAAACTCGCCGACGCCCATAGGGCCGCCCGTGATCGGCCCTGCGCAAACCGCGAACTAGACCTGAATCAGGAGATCTACCATGGCTTTTGAATTGCCGCCGCTGCCTTACGCCCATGATGCCCTGCAGCCGCACATCTCCAAGGAAACCCTGGAGTATCACCACGACAAGCACCACAACACCTATGTCGTGAACCTGAACAACCTGATCCCGGGCACCGAATTCGAAGGCAAAACCCTCGAAGAGATCGTCACCTCTTCGTCGGGCGGCATCTTCAACAACGCCGCTCAAGTGTGGAACCACACCTTCTACTGGAACTGCCTGTCGCCAAACGGCGGCGGCCAGCCGACCGGCGCCCTGGCAGAAGCCATCAACACCGCTTTCGGTTCCTTCGACAAGTTCAAGGAAGAGTTCACCAAGACTTCCGTTGGCACCTTCGGCTCCGGCTGGGGCTGGCTGGTCAAGAAAGCCGACGGTTCCCTGGCACTGGCCAGCACCATCGGTGCCGGTAACCCGCTGACCAGCGGCGACACTCCGCTGCTGACCTGCGACGTCTGGGAACACGCCTACTACATCGACTACCGCAACCTGCGTCCGAAGTACGTCGAGGCGTTCTGGAACCT
>CAURYQ010000117.1:0-11802 GCA_963529135.1 uncultured Pseudomonas sp.
GGCGTTTTCCACCGGGTCCCAGAACCACCAGCCGCCCCAGCCCAGTTCGTAGTAGGCCCACCACGAACCCAAGGTGATGCCTACTCCCAGAAACGCCCAGGCCACGATGGTCCAGGGCCGTGACCAGCGAGCCCAGGCAGCGTCCAGACGCCCGCCGAGCAAAGCGGCGATGGCGAAAGCGAAGGCGACCGAAAAACCGACATAGCCCATGTACAACATGGGCGGATGCACGATCAGGCCAATGTCCTGCAGCAATGGGTTGAGGTCGCGACCGTCGACCGGCACCTGCGGCAGCAGGCGCTGGAACGGATTGGAGGTGATGATCAGGAAACTGAGAAAGCCCACGCTGATCATGCCCATGACTGCCAGCACACGGGCCAGCATCACCTGCGGCAGTTGCCGCGAGAATACCGACACCGCGAAGGTCCAGCCCCCCAGAATCAACGCCCAGAGCAGCAGGGAGCCTTCGTGCGCCCCCCAGACGGCACTGAACTTGTAATACCACGGTAAAGCGCTGTTCGAGTTGCTGGCCACGTAGGCGACCGAAAAGTTGTCGGTCACGAAGGCATGGGTGAGGCAAGCGAACGCGAACGTCAGGAACACGAACTGCCCCCAGGCTGCGGGCCGTGCCAGGCTCATCCACAGGCTGTCACCGCGCCAGGCGCCAAGCAGTGGCACGCTGGCTTGCACCGCCGCGAAACAGATGGCGAGGATCATCGACAGCTGGCCGAGTTCGGGTATCACCAGAGCCGCGTTCATGGCCGCCCTCCCGTCTCTGCCGCCGCCTGGCCACTTTCCTTCAACGCCTTGCTGACTTCGGGCGGCATGTACTTCTCGTCATGCTTGGCCAGCACTTCGTCGGCCACCACTACGCCATCGCCGTTGAGCTTGCCCAAGGCCACGATACCCTGCCCTTCACGGAACAGGTCCGGCAGGATGCCGCGATAGGTGATGGGCACGGACTTGTTGAAATCAGTGACCACGAAGCGCACATCCAGCGAATCGGAGGAACGTTGCACCGAACCCTGCTCGACCATGCCACCCGCTCGGATACGCGTGTCCAGCGGTGCTTCGCCATTGGCAATCTGGGTGGGGGTGTAGAACAGGTTGATATTCTGTTGCAGAGCACTGAGGGCCAAGCCCAAGGCGACCCCGACGCCCACCAGCAGGCCGACGATGAGCAACAGGCGTTTCTTGCGCTGCGGATTCACTGCGTTTTCTCCCGGCGCAAGCGGCGCGCCTCTTCTTGCAGGTAGCGACGACGGGCCAATAGCGGCACGGCAACGTTCAGCGCCAGCACAACGGCGCAAATGCCATAGGCAGACCACACATACACGCCATGATGCCCCATGGCGAGAAAGTCACCGAAACTGGCGAAACTCATGGCGCGACGCTCCCACCCAGGCTTTTGGACACTTCTTCCTTCACCCAACTGGCCCGCGCCTCGCGCTTGAGCACTTCCAGGCGCATGCGCATCAGGAGCACGGCGCCGAAGAAGCAGTAGAAGCCCAGCGCGGTGCACAACAGCGGCAGCCACATGTCTACGGGCATAGCCGGTTTTTCCGTCAGGGTGAACGTGGCGCCCTGGTGAAGCGTGTTCCACCACTCCACGGAGTACTTGATGATCGGGATGTTCACGACCCCCACGATGGCCAGCACGGCACATGCCTTTGCCGAGCTGTCACGATTACTGATTGCCTGCCCCAACGCAATGATGCCGAAGTACAAGAACAGCAGGATGAGCATCGACGTCAGGCGAGCATCCCAGACCCACCAACTACCCCAAGTGGGCTTGCCCCAGATCGCCCCGGTCACCAGCGCCACGGCGGTCATCCAGGCGCCGATGGGCGCAGCGCACTGCAGGGCGACATCGGCCAGCTTCATCTTCCACACCAGCCCTACTACGCCGGCTACGGCCAGCAGGACATAACAGGACTGCGCCAGCATTGCCGCCGGGACATGGATATAGATGATGCGGAAACTATTGCCCTGCTGGTAGTCCTGTGGGGCGAAGGCCAGCCCCCAGGTGAAGCCAACCAGCAGCAGAAGCGCGGCAGCGACGGACAACCACGGCAACATCCGCCCGCTGATGGCGTAGAACCATTTCGGGGAGCCCAGCTTGTGAAACCACGTCCAGCTCGTTTTCATCAGGGTGCATCCAGGGTGTTGGCCAGGCTTGAAAGCCCAGGACTCGTTATTCGCCGACGCTGATCTTCAGGCCGGCGGCGATCGCAAAGGGTGCCAGGGTCACGGCCAGGGCCGTCAGGCTGGCGAGCCAGAGCAGGTGGCCGGTGGCGGGCATATTCTGCAATGCCGCCTGCAACGCACCACTGCCCAGGATCAATACAGGGATATACAGCGGCAGAATCAGCAACGCCAGCAACAAACCGCCGCGTTTGAGACCGACCGTCAGCGCGGCGCCCACTGCGCCCAACAAGCTCAACACCGGCGTACCGAGCAGCAGCGAGCCGAGCAGCACCGGCAGGCAGTGCCCAGGCAAGCCCAGCATCAACGCCAGCAGGGGTGCCAGCAACACCAGCGCCAGGCCCGAGAACAGCCAGTGTGCCAGTACCTTGGCCAGCACCATCAATGCCAGCGGATGGGGCGAGAGCACCCATTGCTCCAGTGAGCCGTCCTCGAAATCGCTTCGAAACAGCCCGTCGAGCGACAGCAACACAGCCAACAGTGCGGCCACCCACACCAGCCCCGGGGACAGGTTCTGCAGCATCTGGGTCTGAGCCCCGACCGCCAGCGGAAACAAGGCCACCACGATGGCGAAGAACACCAGCGGGTTGGCCAGTTCTGCAGGACGACGGAACAGCAGACGCGCCTCGCGCCGCAGCAGCAGGACGAAAACGCTCATGCTGCCCACTGCCCCAGGTTGAGTGCCCGATAGCCCGCAGGCATAAGCGACAGCGTGTGATGGGTGGTCAATACTACCGTGCCCCCTCCTTCGCAGTGGGCGGCCAGGTGCGCCTCCAGGTCGGTGATGCCCTGCTTGTCCAGGGCGGTGAAGGGTTCGTCGAGGATCCACAAGGGTGCGGACGCAAGGTGCAGGCGTGCCAGTGCCACCCGGCGCTGCTGCCCTGCCGACAGGGTATGGCAGGGAACATCCTCGAAACCGCGCAAACCGACTGCGGCCAAGGCTTGCCAGATCATTTCACGGCTGGCTGGGCGGTGCAGCGCGCACAGCCAGGTCAAGTTCTCTTCGGCTGTGAGCAGTTCCTTGATGCCCGCCGCGTGGCCGATCCACAGCAGAATGCTGGCCAGTGCATGCCGCTGCTCGTCCAGCGGACGGCCACCGAGCAGGATGTGACCGGCGGTCGGCTGCATCAAGCCCGCCAGCAAGCGCAACAGGCTGGTCTTGCCGCTGCCGTTGGGGCCGCTGATCTGTAGCATGTCGCCGGGACGCAGTTCGAACGCAAGATGCTCGAACAGCAGACGCCAGTCGCGCTCGCAGGCCAGGTCTACGGCTTGAAGATGAAGGGTCACGGTTTCGCCTTATCGTTCTAGGGTTCGGATGACGCTGCCGAGAGCCCTGCCACTCAAGTCGCCCGATGCGCTGCCGTTATACTGGCAATCACGGGCGGGCGGCATTATTACATGCACAGCCATGCTGCCAAGAGGCTGGGCTCCTAAGGTTGTATACAATCATGACTGAAATCAATAGTCTCGGCCCGCAAACCGTGAATGGCGCCCAGTCGATCAAGGCTGCCATGACCGGCGAACTGCTGCGCCTCACCCAGGCGCAACCAGGGCTGCTCGCCCCCGGCGAGACGGCACAGGCCGAGGTGGTCGCCATGCGCCAGACCGGGCAGGAGTTCCAGCTGGTGCTGCGGTTGCTGCAAACCAATGGCCTGCAGACTCAACTGCAAGCCAGCGCCAGCCAACCCCTGCCCCAAGGCAGTCAGGTCACCGTAAGCCAGCCGGAGGCCGGCCGCCTGGCCATTCTGCTGCAGCAGGCCAGCGCCAGCCAGGTTTCCACCCTCACCCGCCTGGACACCGCTGCGGTGCCCGTCGGCACACTCTTGCAGGGCAAGGTCATGACGAACCAGGCCTTACCTGCACAACCCGGCCAGCCGGCCAGTTACCGGGCGCTGGTGAACCTGCTCAACACCGCTCAAGCCGGAGCCGTGCTGGCCATAGACAGCCCTCGGCCGCTGGCGATCGGCAGCCTGCTCAGCGCTCGGGTCCAAGGCGACCAGTCATTGCAGTTCATCCCCTTGGGCGGCAGGCAGGACCAACTGGGCATCGCCCAACACCTGGGCAGCCAGCAGAACCGCCAGGCATCGCTCCCAGGCATGCTGACGGGCTTGCAACAGTTGGCCCGCGACTCAGGGGCTGACAGCGAGCTGCGCACCACCGTCGAGCGCCTGCTCGGTGCCCTGCCGACGGCCCAGCAGCTGGGGGATGCCAAAGCCGTTGCCCAGGCGCTGCTCAACAGCGGTACCTTTCTGGAGGCTAAGTTGATGACAGGGGCGACCGTAGGGCTGGCCACGGACCTCAAGGCGAACATGCTGCAGCTCATTACCCAGATCAGCACCAATGCCGCCCTGAGCCCGCCACCGGCCAGCCTGGCAGTGGCCATGCCCGCCTTGGTCCGAAATGCCCTCGGCACGCTTGAACGGGTAAGCCCGAAGCCTCAACCTGGGGCCTTCCCCCTGCCCTCGAAGCTGTTGCAGGCCTTGGAAGATGAAGGCGATCTGGAACAATTACTGCGCCTGGCAGCAGCGGCCGTCTCCCGCCTGCAAAGCCATGCCATGAGCAGCTTGCAGCAAAGCGGCACACTGGAGAACGGCAACTTGCAGACGACCTGGCAGACCGAAGTGCCCATCCGCCACGGGCAAGATTTCGTGCCCCTGCAGATCAAGCTGCAGCGCGAAGAAACGCCCCAGCAACAGGCCGACCGCGAGCGCCAGGCCCCTGAACCGTTGCAGCCGTTGTGGCGCATCGAGCTGGCGTTCGATCTGGCCCCGCTCGGGCCGCTTCAGGTACAGGCTCAGCTCAACCAAGGCCGCTTGAATGGCCAGTTGTGGGCAGAGCGTGAACAGACCGCTCGCCTGGTCGACGCGCAGCTGGGTGCGCTGCGTGAGCGCCTGCTGGCGCGCGGCCTGGAAGTCGATGACCTGCACTGCTACCCCGGCACGCCGCCTCAAGGCCCGCGCACCAAGGTCGAACAACGCTGGGTGGATGAAAACGCATGACTACGCCTACCCCCCGTCAGGCCGTAGCGCTCAACTACGATGGCCAGCAGGCGCCTACCCTCAGCGCCAAGGGCGACGATGAGTTGGCAGAAGCCATTCTGGCCCTGGCGCGCGAGCACGAGGTGCCCATCTACGAGAACCCGGAGCTGGTGCGTTTGCTGGCACGCCTGGAGCTGGGCGAACAGATTCCCGAGGCGCTGTACCTGACCATTGCCGAAGTCATCGCCTTCGCCTGGCAGCTACGCGGCAAGGTGCCGCCGGGCTTCGACGATACCCCGGCCCAGCCACGCGACATCACACCCCAATACCTGCGCCTGCCCGAAGGGTAGTAATTGGCTACAGCCCTGTCAGCCTGGGATATCGACACTGTATCGGCTCTTTTTACCGCATGAGTCGATGACAATGGCTGATACACATGTCAATTCGGTCGGCCTGCGCTACGTGCGCAGCCACCTGCAGAACATTCCCCGCCCGGACCGCCAGGCCGCCTTCGACATACGCGCCTGGGCCTGCAGCCAAGGCCACGACCTGGACCCGGATCAAACCGACGTGGTCACCCTGCATTACAGGGGCGATCAGGCGGTGGTGGTGCAGCGCTTGTCCCTGACCGAAGCGGTGCTCTCGAACTGGCAGGGGGAAACCAGCAAGGACCTCATCGGCGAGCTTTTCCCGGGTGGCTGGGCCGGTCATCTGCCGCCCCACCCCTTGCACATCGTCGAACGCCTGCCCGACCAAGGTCTTCTGGATAATGGTGCAGCCTATTCGGTGTTCAACGGGCTGTTTCGCAGAACCGAGCCCGCCTGCTACGACATCACCACTCACCTGCCCATCGATGTTGAGGCCATGCAACGCTACATCTGGGACCTGGACTTCCATACCCGCTTCGTCGCCATGCTCGACGATTATTGGCACAAGGCCAGCGACAGTCACAGGCAGTCCCTGCAGATCGGCTTTGTCGCGGCCTGCAACAAGCAGGTGCAAGAGGGGTCGCTCAGCGAAACGGCGCGCCAGATGCTGTGGGAGGCAGCAGGCCTGGCCCCCCGCGCACCAGGCCTCAAGATCAGGGTGCTGAATGTCTACGGTTACGCAGCCACCGACCTGATCGGGATCGCCGATCAGGACCGCCGCAAGGTAGTGCTCTACCTGCCTGGCAACGCTTCACCTTTCCATGAATTCGCCAGTCCAGCTGCTATGAAGGACTGGTTCGGCGAACAGTGCCGCGACGCCGACAAGCGCAAGGCACTACGTCGTTATTTCCGGTTGGCCGACACCCCGGACGGGTTGGACTTCAGTGGTGTGGATACCGCCCTGGAGGGGTTGGGCGCGTATCCGGCAATCCACTACCGGTCGCCCAACCGGCCCGGTTTCACCACCGACGGTCCTTGGTCGCCGCGCGAATACGTCTACTACAAAACCCAGCAATACAGCCCCTTGATCGAAGGTGACCTGTTCGCGGCATTGACGCAGCGCCAACGCAAGCGCAGCTACGCCGACGCCGACTTCATCATCACCAGTGACCAGGCCGTCACCAAGGCGAAGTGGCGCAGTTACCTGGTGACTTCGATCAATTTGCTGGCGCCACTGGCAATCGTGGTACCGGCGCTAGCGCCGATGCTTGCCCTCGCAGGCGTGGCTCAATTTGGGCTTGGCCTGGATCAGGCCATCCAGGGCAAGACCCTGGAAGACAAGGCACAGGGCGTATCCAATACCGTCTACGGGCTACTCAATGCCCTTCCCCTGGTGGCAGAGGCAGGCACGCGCGCCGTCGAGCTCTTCGCACCACAGCGTCCTGGCTTTTTCGTGCCCGTACGCCTGAACGAACAGCTGGGCTACCCGCTAAGTCCCGTTAGCCCGCCGCACTTTCCTGAGCCTGCGGTCGGGGTGTATTTCGGCGATGACATACAAGCCGTTCCGGCGCAAGACGGCCCCATCGCCCAGGCTGTCACCCGTCTGCCCATCAGTGAGGATGGGCCAGGCTCCTTGCAGAGCGACGTGAATGGGTATTTTTACAACGTGCTGTACGACAGCGAACATGACGCCTTCATACTGGAGGAAGCGGCAAACGATGTGCAGCCAGACTACTACCAGGTCATACCCGGTAGTCGTGGGCTTGGCAGGATAGATATCGCCACACGGCCAGTCACGGACGAGATGCGGATGACCACACTCCGGGGCCTTGGCGTGGACGTATCTTTACCGCTCGAGCTGCCGGCAGTCGACCCTGCAACAGTGCAACCGATTCCCAAGACCATCTCAAGCATTTGGGTGGGTGACAGAGTCATTGCCCCTGAACTGGTCGACAATCTTTCGATCAATGGCCAACGCCTGGGCTCAAGCGCGTTCAAGTACCGCCTTTACCTTTCCAAGGCCGACCCGCAGGCCTTTGCTACCAATTGCGAGGTACTGCGCCGGCGCGTGCCCAACCTCGAGGTCATCACGCTGGAGGACCAGCCTTTCTATGCACGCTTCGCCGAAACCGCCCATTTCGAGCAATACCAGCACGCCACGGGCGGTGCGGGTGCCAATTATTCCTCCGCCTCGGACATCCTGCGCTATCCCTTGCTCAATGCCGAGGGTGGGCTGTACCTGGATGTGGACGATGCCTTGCTGGCACACCCCGACGCCCCGCAGGACCCCACCCGTGCCGCCATCGATTCGGTCGAGCTCGCCACTACCCCGGACGGGCTGATCCTGGGCGACCCGGCCAATCACGATACGCTCGGCATGTTCTGCCAGTACAACACCAACATGATAGGCAGTCACCCGAACAACCCCACGCTGATGGCGATCAGTGACGCCGCGCACGAACGCTACCTGGCCAACCGGGACTTCTATGACCATCGACCTGCGGCGCACAGCACAGCGTTCAAGCCCTACGCTCGGCGCTTGAGCCAGTTGACGGGCCCGGGTTTACTCAATGATGTGGTTGACCGCCTGTTGCCCAGGCTTCAACGCCTGCGTCAGCTCTCCAACCTGCTGACCATGCCGCAACGCAATCGCATGTTTTTGATAGACGCGATCAAAGGCGACATGCTGGCGGCCATCGGCAGCGATCTGGCCCTGACCAGGGTTGCCCAGGTCGGGCACTACCATTCCTGGGCCCAGGCCTGAGCGACATCAGAGCGACCGACGTCGCCCGGATGGTCAGTCAGTGCGATGCAACTTGCTCATCAGCTCGGCCTCGGCCTGGGTCAAACCGCAGGTTTCGGTAAGCTCCGAGACACTGGCGCCCATGCCCACCAGCCGTGCTGCCTGGGTGAACGTGACGCTGCTCGGGTCACGCTGCTCCAGCCGCTCCAAGCGGTCGGGCAGCGTGGCCACTGCACCGCGCAGCTCATGGATCGCGTCGCCCATGCGCACGGTCACGTTCTGGTAGTCATCCAGCCGCTTGCCGAGGTCCTTGATACGTTGGTCGCGCAGGGCATCGCCGATCGCCTGCTGCGCGGCCAACTCACGCTGACGCTTGGCATAGTTCAGGAAGAACCACAGGCTCAAGGCCCACAGTAACGCCAGGAAAATGACAGCGACCTCGAAAATCAACTCAGATATTCTCCAGTTCCGACCATTCTTCCTCGGTCATCATCTTGTCCAGCTCGACCAGGATAAGCAGTTCGCCATTCTTGTTGCACACGCCCTGGATGAACTTGGCCGACTCGTCGTTGCCCACGTTCGGCGCGGTCTCGATTTCCGACTGGCGCAGGTACACCACCTCGGCGACGCTATCGACCAGGATGCCGACTACTTGCTTGTCGGCTTCGATGATGACGATACGGGTATTGTCGGTGACCTCGGTCGGCATCAGCCCGAAGCGTTGACGCGTGTCGATCACGGTCACCACGTTGCCGCGCAGGTTGATGATACCCAGCACATAGCTGGGCGCACCCGGCACTGGGGCGATTTCCGTGTAGCGCAGCACTTCCTGCACCTGCATCACGTTGATGCCGTAGGACTCGTTGTCCAGACGGAAGGTAACCCACTGCAGGATCGGATCTTCAGAACCTTGTGCGGACGACTTTTTCATTCCCCTACCCCTTGAAATCCGCCTTCGGCGGTGTGTTCGGTGTGATGTGCTGTTTGGCGTGCAACTGTTTGACGGCGCCGCTGGCGATCAACTCGGCCAGCTCCGCCACGTCCAGCAGTGCACACATGTGTTCAATGACCGTGCCGGCCAGCCAGGGCCGCTGGCCCCGCTGGCTGCGCCACTTGATCTCGGACGGGTCCAGGCGCAGCGAGCGACTGACCTGATGCACGGCCAACCCCCACTCGTAGCCCTGGACCGAAATGACGTACTGCAGGCCCTGCCGGAAATCGTCGCGGTAGCGGTCAGGCATCACCCACCGAGCGGTGTCCAGCACCTTGAGGTTGCCGGCCTGACACGTAAGAATGCCCAGGAACCACTCGGGCTGGCCGAACAGCGGCGTCAGCTCACGGTCGGCCAGGGTGTAGATCGAGCCCAGACATACCAAGGGCACGGCCAACGTCAGGCCAGCCACATCGAACAACAGGCACTCGAACGGCTCGGCGGCCCACGCCGGACGCCCATCGACGGTGGCTGGTGGTGCGGGCAGGTCCGGCGCCGGCATATGGACATCCACCAGCGGCGTAGCCGGCTCGACTACCGGCATATCGACCAGCACCGGGATGCTGGCTTCGGCCACTACCGCCTGCTCCACCACGGCCACCACGGGCGCCTGCAGCGGTACCACGGTGGGCAGTACGGCAAGCTTGGGTTCGGCGAACGGCCGTTGGGCTGAGGCGTGCGCGGTGTGTGCCTGGATGACCGGCTCAGGCCGGTGTGCCTCGCGGGCCTTCTCTTCGTGCACCGCCAGGGCGAAGTCATCCGCTGCACCTAGCATCGGCGACAGTTCCGGGGTCTCGGTAGCTTCCTGAAGCAGGCCATCGAGGTAAGACTGCAGGGCCAACTGGGGCTTGCTACTCACTTGCCGTGTTCGTGTCATCAGGCCACCTGCGCCGCGGGCTTGTAGGTCAACAAATGCTTGAGCAGCGCCCGGTAGGCCACCAACCCCCGGCTCTTGTTGTCGAATTGCGACGGCGTGACACCCTGGCGGCTCGCATCGCGCAGGCGCGTATCCACAGGAATGTAACCCTGCCATACCTGCTCGCCGTAAGCATCGCGCAGCAGCTTGAGCGTCCCAAGGGACGCCTGGGTGCGGCGGTCGAACAAGGTGGGCACGATCTGGTACGGCAAGGCCTGACGCCGCGAACGGTTGATCATGGCCAGGGTGCTGACCATGCGCTCAAGCCCCTTGACGGCCAGAAACTCGGTTTGTACCGGAATGACCAACTGCTGGCTCGCCGCCAGCGCATTGACCATCAACACCCCCAGCAAGGGCGGGCTGTCGATCAATGCGAAGTCGAAGTCCTGCCACAACTGCGCCAGACTCTTGGCGATCACCAACCCCAAGCCATTTTGGCCGGGTGACTGGCGCTCAAGCACGGCCAGGGCGGTGCTCGAGGGCAGCAATGAAATGCGCTCGTCACTGGTCGGCAAAAGCAATTGCCCGGGCAACCCCTCTGGGACATTGCCCTTGTGCAGGAACAGGTCGTAGCAGCTGTGCTCCAGCGCATCGGGATTGTGCCCGAAATAGCTGGTCATCGACCCATGCGGATCGAGGTCGACGACGATCACGCGCTTGCCGGCGTCGGCCAGAAGACCAGCCAGGGCGATGGTGGTGGTGGTCTTGCCGACGCCACCTTTTTGATTGGCTACTGCCCAGACTCTCATCAGGCAAACTCTATCCGTGGGTTAGGCAGCGAGCATGGTGAGCCCATTGCCTGGCTGGAAAATTGAAGGCTTGGATGGCTGTCGGTCAGGCGCCGCGCATGGACATCCGCCAATGCGGCGACAGAGAATTGACGAGTCACGGCCCTGCCACCGCTGCTGACGTTGCCGGTGCACTTTGTGTGCCAGCCCGGCGCAGTGCGCCATCGGGCGTAGCATTGGCAGTGCCGGTACTGGTCAGGCTGCGACGCACTTCCAGGTTGCGCGATATCACCAGCACCACGCGCCGGTTGCGAGCCCGCCCTTCGGCGGTATCGTTGCCTGCCACGGGCTGGTACTCGCCGTAGCCTACCGACGCCATGCGTCCAGGGTTGACCCCGCCCATGGCCAGCAGTCGGACGATGCTGGCAGCGCGCGCCGAAGAAAGCTCCCAATTGGTCGGGTACTGCGCGGTACGAATAGGCTGGTTGTCGGTAAAGCCTTCGACGTGGACCGGGTTGGCGAAGGGCTTGAGAATCGCCGCTACCTTGTCGATGATGGCGAACGCGTTGTCGTTGGGCATGGCGTCACCGCTGCCGAAGAGCAACGAGGAATTGAGCTCGATCTCGATCCACAGCTCGTTGCCGCGTACCGTCATCTGGTCGCCCTTGATGAGGTCACCGAACGCGTCGCGCACCTCATCGGCGATGGTCTTCAACGGGTCGGTGCTGGCATTGGCCACACCCGCCTCGGCCTGTTCGCTGTCCTTGACCAGCGGCTGGGCAGGTCGCACGGTCAGCGGCCGTTCATCGCCGATGGGAATGGGCCTCATGCTGCGCTCAGGGTCGTTGAACACGCCCAGCAAGGCTTGGGACA
>CAURYQ010000118.1:0-11539 GCA_963529135.1 uncultured Pseudomonas sp.
GCCTTGTGCCGCGATGGGCCGTGCAACGGCCCCAGATTTTAACTATATCTTTTAAAAACTGGGGCCGCTGTGCGGCCCATCGCGGCGCAAGGCCGCTCCCACAAAAGACCACATGCTCATTTGCGAGTGTATATAAAACGGTATGACCTATAGGGTTTGCCTTGTAAACCTAGTTGTCTCTATTGATACTGGCAAAGCTGGTAAATACCAGTACGCCAACCAAGCAATGATTCAAAGCAAAAATGATAAGGCATATTTGAAACTCAAAACTCAATCCCAACCCACCACATTCAAGAAAACTCATTCCCCACCACCTGCCGTCCCGGCATCAACCATTGACGGCGTTGGCGGGGCGTTCGCCGGCCAGCGCGGCGAGCAGATTGTCTACGGCGCAGCGCGCCATCGCTTGCCGGGTGTCTTCGGTAGCCGAGCCGATGTGGGGGGTTGCGACCACGTTGTCCAGGCGCAGCAGGGGCGAGTCAATCGCCAGTGGCTCCTGGACGAACACGTCCAGACCGGCGCCGCGGATGCGCCGGGTTTCAAGGGCATCGATCAGCGCCTGTTCGTCCACGACTGGCCCGCGGGAGATGTTGATCAGGATGGCTTCAGGCTTCATCAGTGCCAGTTCCCGGCGCCCGATCAGCCCTTCGGTCGTCGGGCTCAACGGCACGGTCAGGCAAACGAAGTCCGCTTGCGGCAACAGGTCGTCCAGCGCACACCGGCGCGCACCGTACCGCGCTTCGACGTCCGGTTTGGGCCGCTGGCTGTGGTAGATCACCTGCATGCCAAAGCCGGCTGCAGCTCGGCGCGCCAGTGCTTCCCCGATACGCCCCATGCCGACGATGCCCAGCGTCTTGCCGTGCACATCGCTGCCGAAGTGCGAAGGCCCCAGGCTCGAGCGCCAGTGGCCGTCGCGCACCCAGTTGGCCAACTCCACGACCCGCCTGGCAGTGGCCAGGATGAGCGCGAAACCGGTGTCTGCCGTGGTTTGCGTCAACACGTCCGGAGTGTTGGTGAGCACGATGCCGCGTCGATCGAGGTCGGCGATGTCGTAGTTGTCCACCCCAACCGACACACTGGAGATGACCTCAAGCTCCGGGGCCAGATCGAGCAAACTGGCATCCAGGCGCAGGCTCGCGCCCAGTAGCCCGTGGGCGCCAGGCAGTGCATCACGCAAGCGCGCCAGGCCGTCGGGTCGAGCGAGGTCCACAGTCGTGACATCCGCCGCTGCTTGCAAACGGGCAAGCAAGTCGCTGGACAATGCCTTGTACAACACGATGCGTTTTTTCATGTCGGGTTCCTGAAGGTGGTGGCCGGGCGCAGAGAAGGCGTCTCGACTCGCCCGGAGGTGGTTGAGTTGTTCAGTGCTGCGGTCAAGGCGACGGCGCACAGCAGCGCGCCACACATGAACAGGTAGGAGGCCGCAGGGCTACCGGTGGCGCCGTTTAGATAACCCACCAGCCACGAGCCACCGAACGAGCCCAGCGCACCCATGCTGTTGATCAACGCCATCGCCCCACCCGCCACATTGGCCGGCAGAATCTCGGGCACGATGGCGAAGAAAGGCCCGTAGGGCGCGTACATGCAGGCCCCGGCGACCACCAGCAGTGCGTACGACAGCCAGAAGTGCTCGGTGCCCAAGGCATAGGAGCCGTAGAACGCAAGCGCTGCGATCAGGAGCGGTGGCCAGACGAAGCGTTTGCGCCGCTGCAGCCGATCCGAGGCCCAGGACACGCCCACCATGGCAATCACTGCCGCGAGGTAAGGCACCGATGCCAGCCACCCCGCCTCGACAATATCGACGTTGGCCGCCTGCTTGAGAATCGACGGCAGCCACAGGACGAAGCCATACACGCCAATGCTCCAGCAAAAATACTGCAGCGACAGAATGATCACCTGCGGCGAGCGAAACGCCTCGCGGTAATTCTTCACAGGCTTGATGCCCTGCTGTTCTGCCGCCAATGCCTGTTGCAGCGCGCTCTTTTCCTGCGCACTGAGCCAGGAGACCTGCGCGGGTCGGTCATCGACCAGACGCCACCAGCAAAACGCCCAGATGACCGCTGGCAGGCCTTCGATGATGAACATCCAGCGCCAGTCGAAATGCTTGATGAGATAGCCGGACACCACCGACATCCACAGGATGGTCACCGGGTTGCCCAGCATGAGGAAGGTGTTGGCACGCGAACGCTCCGCGCGTGTGAACCAGTGGCACAGGTAGACCAGCATGGCGGGCATCACGGCCGCCTCCACCACCCCGAGCAGGAAACGGATGCCGATCAGCATGTACACATTGCTGACCATGCCGGTCAGCGTGGCCAACCCGCCCCAGAGGATCAGGCAAACGAAGATGAGCTTCTTGACGCTGCGTTTCTCTGCATAGATGGCCCCTGGCACTTGGAAGAAAAAGTAGCCCAGGAAGAACAGCGCACCCAGCAGCGAGGACAGCACCGGGGTGATGTGCAGGTCTTCGGCCATGCCAGAGGCAGCTGCAAACCCGTAATTGGCCCGATCCAGGTAGGCAAGGCTGTAGGTGATGAATACGATGGGAATGATGTACCACCAGCGGCGGGATGCCAGGCTTGTGCTTTTCATGGTGCGTTTCTCCTGAGCTTGTTGTTTTTGTCGCGACAGGTGAGATCCAGTGAGCGCGTTTCAGCGATGATGTGGCCAACCGTGCGCCTGCAGGTCCTGCACGCGCGGCAGGCCCTCCATGTCTCCACGGCACTGGACGGCGCGGCTGCCACACCAGTTGCCCCGGGCGACGGCCTGGGCGATCGGCTGGCCGTCGAGCAATGCGCTGAGCACACCGACCGCAAAGGCGTCGCCAGCACCCACGGTATCGACCACACAAGGAGCGGTAACGGCCGCGACGTGGCCTTCGTCATGGGCACTGCGGTAGTAGGCACCCGCCTCGCCCAGCTTGATCACCACCAAATCCACACCCAGGTCCAGATAGAAGCCGGCGATCTCGGCAGGCGTTTGCCGCCCCGTGAGCAAACGCCCCTCCTCGAGCCCAGGCAGCACCCAGTTGGCCTGGGCGGCGATGGCGTTGATTTCACGGATCATGCGCTGCTGGTCAGGCCACAGCGACGGGCGCAGGTTGGGGTCAAATGAAATGCTGCGACCGGCCTCGCGCATCTTCAGGACCAAAGCCTTCGACAAGGCTCGGCAACCGTCCGAGAGCGCCAGCGGAATACCCGTCACGTGCAGGTGATCTGCGTCTAACCAGGCTGGGTCCAGCATCGAAGCACTCATGTGGCTGGCTGCAGACCCGCGGCGGAAATACTCGACGACAGGATCGCTGCCGTCATCGCAGCGCGCCTTGAGCTGAAAGCCGGTGGGGTGAACGAGGTCCACCTGCACGTCCGCACAATCGAGCCCCTCTGCGCGCAAGGCGTCGAGCACGAAACGCCCGAGCGAATCGTTGCCGACCCGGCTCACCCAGCGCACACCGAAGCCAAGACGCGAAAGGCCGATCGCGACGTTGCTGTCGGCGCCGGCAATCCGCTTGCCGAAACGCCCAACCTGTGAAAGATCGCCCAGTTCATCGGCCACGAACATGGCCATGGTTTCGCCGAAGCACAGTACGTCACGGTCAGGCATGGGTCAGCTCCTCTGCGCAGTGGTGCGCACCCAGGGCGGCCAACTGGCGGACGTGTCTACAGGTCACGGCCAGCAGGTCTTGGCCGAGCAACGGGAATTCGACGGCCCGCACGATCCCTGGGGTAAAGTGGGCCAGCACGGCCTGCCAGTGCTCAAGGTCTGACGCCTGCGGAGGCACGGCGGCAAGCCGCCCGTTGGCCTGGCGGGTCACGGCCTTGCAATGCACATAGTGGACCCAGCGTCCCAGTCGTCTGGCCGCTTCCAGCACAGGCTCGTCCAACCACCGCCAGTTGCCGATGTCGAAGGTCATGCCCACCTGCACACCGCGCGCCTGGGCCTGCTCGAAGAACGCCTGGAGCGGCGCTACACGGCCCCCGTAAGGCGTCTGGTCGTTCTCGACCAACAACAGCGGCCCGTCCTTGGGCAGCATTGCCAGCAGGGCCGACATGTCAGCATCAGCTTGGTAATGCCCCAAGGACACCTTGACCGCAACGGCCCCGAGTTCGCGAGCGATGCGTAGCTTGTCCTCCACCTCGGGTGCGGGCACGCCCGTGGCGCTCCATAGCTCCAGCGGTGTCGAGTACAGGCATTGCAAGCCCGACCCTTTGATGAATGCACCCAGGGCAGCGGGGTCTGGCTGACAGGAGAACAGCTCCTCGCGCAGCTCAACCCGACTTACGCCAGCGCTGGCCAGCAGGTCGATGAACTGCTCTTGGCCTCGCTGTCGGACGAAGTCGGCCCCGTAGCTGGACAGGCTTATGGAAACGGGATTTGCATGCATTGTTTTTATCCTATGAAACCGGTTTCATTTTTCATGTAAGGCGTTTTTTGGTCAGTGATGGACTAGCGACGGGTCAGCGGGCGGGGGTTGAGCCTCGTATGATCAGGGAGGCCTTGAAGTCGATACGCCGAGGATCGCCCTGCTCACCTTGCAGTCGCCTGAGCAAGTGCTCGAAGGCGGCCGTGCCGATGCGTTCGGTAGGCTGGGCCAACGCCGTGATGCCGTTGCCAACCAAGGGATACCAGTCAAGATCGTCAAGGGCGATCACACCGAGATCGCCGAACAGTGCATGGCCTATCTCGCGCAATGCCGTGGTCACGGCCAGCGTGGCGACGCCGTTGAGGGTAAACAGCGCTTTAGGCCCGCCGTCGTTGCCGGCGAGAAAGCGGGTCAGGGTTGTCGGCAACTCAGAACCGGTCTGCACGACCTGGCACTGCATGTCGGGGTGGCGCTCGATCAGGGCCGTCAACGCCTGGACCCGCTCGGCTCGTGAGCTGGTGCCGTCCAGGGGTTCGCTGATGGCGAGAATGTCCCTGTAACCGCGGGCATGCAGGTGCGCGATGCCCTGGGCCATGGCCTGGGCGTTATCCAAGCCCACCAGGTCGGCGTTGAGCTCGGGCAACTGCCGGTCGACCAGCACGATGGGCAGATCACGCATCACGTTGAGCAGTTCACCCGGGTGATGACCCAAGGTGTTCACGATCAGGCCTTCGACGTTGTAGGACTGCAAAGCGCGCAGGTGGTGACGCTCCTGCTCGTCATCGCGGTTGGTGTTGCACACCACGAGGCTGTAGCCATGCCGACGGCAGGCAGTTTCCACGCCGTGCATGATCGCGACCGAAAAGGGGTTGAGAATGTCGGCGACCAGCATGCCGATCAGCCGCGTCTGTCCGCGCTTGAGCCCGCGCGCCATCTGGTTGGGCCGGTAGCCAAGCTGCTCGATCACGGCGGCCAGGCGCTGGGCCGTGGCGTCTGCCAGCAACTGCCGGTCGCCCCCGATGTAACGGGAAACCGTAGCTTTGGAAACACCCGCGACGCGTGCCACCTCACTGATGGTGACACGGTCGCGCGCAGGCGCGGATAAGGGGCTCATGATGGGACCTTATGGTTGTTATGATCATGATGAAACCGGTTTCAATAGACCAAAAACCTGTATCCCCGTCAATCTACCGTTGGTCGGCCAATTGACTGGCCTGCGTATACCCGTGGCCCAGAACAGCGTCCGACTGGCTGTGTTAGGCGGCGCTCTTACCGGCCGGAATGACCGCTCCCCACGGCGAACTCGCAAGCTCGAGCAGAGGGCAAGGCACTCGCTTCCAGATGCTGAAGCAATGCCCTACCCTTTCCCCGCGGCGCTAGTGCTCGGTCACTTGCCCGAGATCATCGCCCGACGTCTGCTTCATGTCGCTCGTGCGCAACGCTGTCACTGCCTTCACCTTGATAGGCTCACCTTGGTTGCCCCAACTGGTTCGGATGAAGTTGACCACATGGGCCACCTCTTGATCACTCAAGCGCCAGCCATAGGCCGGCATCGTGAAGTTCGAGGGTGCCGTGCGGGTCGCAGGTATCGTTCCGCCCTTGAGGATCAGGTGGATCAACGAGGTGGCATCTTCGGTCTGCACAACCGGGTTGCCAGCCAATGCCGGGAATACCCGCGTGTATCCCTTGCCATCGGTACGGTGGCAAGCGGCGCAATTGTCGATGTACACCGCAGCGCCTGGCTTGCTGTCATCGCCCTTCCACAGCGCGTCCGCCACTTGCCGGTCGTAGACATGAGGCGTGTCGTCCGGATTGCTCGGCGGCAAGGTCTTCAGGTACCGGGCGATGGCCGTCAGGTCGGCGTCGCTCATGTACTGCATGCTGTGCTCCACCACATCGCTCATGCCGCCAAACACGGCACTGGTGTCGCTGCGACCGGTCTTGAGGAACTGCACCAGCTGCGTCTCGCTCCAGCTCCCCAGGCCATCCTTGTGATCGCCCCGCAAGTTCTTCGCCACCCAACCTTCTAGCGGCGCGCTGCCGGCCAGAAACGCATCACCTTCCTGCGCACTCAGCGCTTTTTCCTGCATCGTCAGCGCTCTTGGTGTGTGGCAGGCGCCGCAATGGCCCAGGCCTTCGACCAGGTAAGCCCCGCGGTCGATGACCGGATCGCGCTGGGGCGATGGCTGCCAGGGCTCGGGGTCCGGGGCGAACAGGCCGCGCCAGATCGACAACGGCCAGCGCATGCTCAGGGGCCAGGGAATGTCCGTTTCCTTGTTCGGCGCCTGCACCGGGGCGACCCCGTGCATGAAGTAGGCATACAGCGCCTGCATGTCAGGCTCGGTCAAGCGGGCATAGGATGGGAACGGCATGGCCGGATACAGCGTGCTGCCGTCCTTGCGAATGCCACGGCGCAGGGCGCGGTCGAAATCTTCGAAACTGTAGTGGCCAATGCCGTCGGACGATGGCGTGATGTTGGTCGAATAGATCGTGCCAATCGGCGTTTCCATGGGCAACCCCCCGGCAAAGGGTTTGCCATCCTTGGCCGTGTGGCAAGCAACGCAGTCGCCCGCCCGTGCCAGGTACTCGCCCTGGCTGACCAGCGCCGGGTCGTTCTGCGCTGCCTGCGCCGTCATGCCCATGCCCAGCAGCACCGTGGCGATCAACATTCTGTTCATGCTCATCGCTCCTTATATCGCCACCAACGGGCCCGGGTTTTTGAGATAGCGTTCACGTATCGCCCGCGCCGACCAGTAGGTCAGCGCAGCGACCAGGCCTGTCGGGTTGTAGCCCAGGCCTTGCGGGAACGCCGAAGCACCCGGCACGAACACGTTGTGCACGTCCCAGCACTGCAAGTAGCGGTTCAATGCACTGGTTTTGGGGTCGGTGCCCATGATCGCGCCACCGTTGAGATGGGTGGTCTGGTAGTTGGCGGTATTGAAATGCTCCTTGACCTGCTTGCCCAGCACGGCAATGGCCTTGGGGTTCATGGCCTTGGCGATGGTGCTGAGCTTGTCGACCATGAACTGGTTCATGCGGATGTCGTTTTCCTGCCAGTCGAAGGTCATGCGCAGCAGCGGCAGGCCGTAGGCGTCGCGGTAGGTAGGGTCCAGGTCGAGGTAATTACCCCGATAGGACTGATGTGCGCCATGGGCGTCCATCGAGATCTGGTGGGTGTAGTAATCGGCAGTGGCTTTTTTCCAGGCGCTGCCCCATGCCGGCGTACCAGGGGGGTTGCCCACACCCGCAATGGGCCGTGTACCTGCCTGGTTGACCCACATGGGCGAGCCGCCTACAAAGCCGTGCGGGCCATGGTCGAAGTTGTCGGCGTTGAAGTCGTCGATCGCCACGCCATTGCCGCCGGCACCGATGAAGTTGTTGGTGTGCAGGTCTTTGTCGAAGAACGCCTTGACCGTGCCCATGTTCTGATAGGCGAAGTTGCGACCGACCACGCCTTCATTCTTGACCGGGTCATACGGCTTGCCGATGCCGGACAGCAGCATCAACCGCACATTGTTGAACTGGAAGGCCGACAGAATCACCAGGTCAGCCGGCTGTTCGACTTCACGGCCCTGGGCGTCGATGTACGTCACGCCGGTTGCGCGTTGCTTGCTGTCGTCCAGGTTCACCTTCAACACGTGGGCATTGGGCCTGAGCTCGAAGTGCTCCACTTGGCGCAACGCCGGCAGAATGTTCACGTTCGGCGACGCCTTGGAGTACATGTAGCACACATAACCGCTGCAGAAGCCGCAGAAGTTGCACGGCCCCATCTGCGCCCCGTAAGGGTTGGTATAGGGGCCGGATGTATTGGCCGAGGGCAGGTTGTAAGGGTGATAACCCAGCGACGAGGTAGCCTTCTGGAACACCTGGGCTGAAACCACGTTCTTCTGCGAGGGCAGTGGGAAGGGGTTCGAACGGTCGGGGGCGAAGGGGTTGCCGCCCTTACCCTGCCCGACCAACGTTCCCTTGACCGTCCAGGCCTGGCCAGAGGTGCCGAACACCTTCTCGGCGAAGTCGAAATAGGGCTCCAGTTCTTCGTAGCTGACCCCGAAGTCCTGGATGGTCATGTCCTGGGGTATGAAGGACTTGCCGTAGCGCTCCTCATAATGGCTGCGCATGCGCAGTTCCATCGGGTCGACGCGAAAGTGCACGCCCGACCAGTGCAGGCCGGCACCGCCCACGCCTTTGCCGGGCAGGAAGGCCCCCAGCTGGCGGTAAGGCAGCGCCACATCGTTGACCGTATGGCGAATGGTCACCGTTTCTTTGGACAAGTCCACAAACAGCTTCTTGCGCACGCTGTAGGTCAGCTCATCGATGACTTGCGGATAGCTGCCATCGGGGTAGGTGTCCTGCATGGGCCCGCGCTCCAGCGCCACCACGTGCAGGCCGGCCTCGGTCAGTTCCTTGGCCATGATCGCGCCCGTCCAGCCAAAGCCGACGATCACTGCGTCGACCTTCTTCAATGCATTGGCCA
This sequence comes from uncultured Pseudomonas sp., assembly GCA_963529135.1. Lineage (GTDB taxonomy): Bacteria > Pseudomonadota > Gammaproteobacteria > Pseudomonadales > Pseudomonadaceae > Aquipseudomonas. The sequence continues at coordinate 8,838 of CAURYQ010000118.1, forward strand.
TGGCTTACGCCCTCTCGCCGCGGATGGATACAGGGGGGAACGGGTAGCGTTCGTTGCGTTCGGCCCAATCCATGAAATCAGCGCGCGCGCCAGGGAAGCCGATCTGTTTCCAGCCGACCATGCCCTGATTGCCACCATGGACGGGGTCGCAGAAGAAACCTTCGCGCGTGTTCTGCAGCAGTAGGCTGAAAAACGCTTTGGCGGGGACGTCCTGCAAGGCCAGCTCCCCCGATTCCAACTGCGCCAGCAGTGTGTCCTGCTGCTCAGGGCTGCGCTCGTGGAACGCCTTGCTGCCATTGGCCTGGCACCAGGCTTGCACACCTGCAATGCCCAGCCGGTAGATTTGCTGCGGGTTCAGCTGCAGCTGATAACCCAGCTCTGGCGCCGCATCGGCCTTGAAGGGACCTTGCATGTACCACAGCGCACCGCTGGCGTAGGCGGTGCCCATCTGCCGATCGATGTATTGCGCAGCGCCGGCCTCGAGCGCCCCGGGCCCCAGATCGTCGGCCGGGATGAGCCGGCTGACGGCCGCTTCGACGAAGGCAAACTCTTCTGCCGTGAAGAATGCAGGATGGTAAGCGGTGCCGGCGGGCTTGTCGTCAGGCCACTCAGGCGGGCGCACCGGCTCGGCCAAAACCGCGGCGCTGCCTAGGCCAATACCGGTACTTGCCACCGTCACCACAGGTATCAAGGTCAGGGTCTTGCGCAGGAAGTCCCTGCGGGGGTTGTCCGGTACGTGCTCAGACATTTTTTAATCCTCATCATCAGTCGGCGGCCATGGCCACGGCACGATGAAGACCATCAACGGACGAACGGCGTTCAGAAACGTTTTGAATTAATAGTCGGTGCGCAGATAGTGAACGTATCCACACACCCGACCTCAACGGGTGGTCAAGAGACTCATCGAGATATTCCGGCTGATGATTCAATCCGATCTGGACCTGTTCGGCGCGCAACCTCAGCAATTGGCCGCTTGCACCGTATTGCTGCCTGGGGCGGTGCTGGCGGATGTCGAAGACCTGCTGGACGCGCTTCGCCCGGTCCTGCGAGCGGCGCCGTGCCGTCACATGCGCACACCGGGCGGCCTGAACATGGCAGTGGGCTTGACCAACTGCGGCTCACTGGGCTGGATCAGTGACGCGCGCGGTTACCGCTACAGCCCTATGGACCCATTGTCCGGCAAGCCTTGGCCTGCCATGCCGCCTGCCTTTCTGGCACTGGCGGCACAGTGCGCCGCGCGTGCCGGGTTCGCTGACTTCGTGCCAGATGCGTGCTTGATCAACCACTATGAGCCAGGCATTCGCCTGAGCCTGCACCAAGACCGCGACGAGCAGGATTTCAGCCAACCCATCGTCTCACTGTCGTTGGGCTTGCCTGCCGTGTTTCTGCTGGGAGGGCTGCGGCGTTCGGACAAAACGCAACGTATTGCGCTGAACCACGGCGATGCATTGGTGTGGGGTGGCGAGGACCGACTACGCTTTCATGGTGTCCAGCCCATCAAACCGGGTGTGCATCCGCGCATGGGTGCGCGCCGGATCAACCTGACGTTTCGCAAGGCAGGGGCTTGAAGACCGAGTCAATCTTATTGAACGTACACAGGCAGCCACGCTCCTATGCAGCCAGCCACCTCATCGAGCCTCTGCCCTTCCAAGGAGACCGTCATGACCTACCTGCACTCCCCGGCACGTACCACGACCGGAGCCCAGCGATCATGAGAATGCCAGGCCGCGCGCCCAATGCTTCGGTACAGCTCGACTACGTGCGCGATACCTTGTTCGGCCCTGTGGCGCAGAGCGTCGAATGTCAGTGCCAACTCGCGCCACTTGACCTGCAAGGTCGACCTGCCCTGCGCCTGCACATCTGCCCACCGCTGCCCAACAAGGTGCACCGCGCGCACAGCGTGGCATTCATCTGGGACGGTCGCAGTTACCACGGCGTGGTGAGGGAACAAGGGAAATGCGGCGATGGCGGGCTGAATCTGCTGCTGGAGCTGCAGTGACAGCTTCACCCTCCCACTGCCCTGCTCCGCGTTATCAGGCCAACTTCCGGGAACGCACGGGTGCGCCGTTGCGCAGTGCGTGCAGCTGGCCAACCAGGTTCACCAGGTCTCGGCTGCTGTTAAGGCTACTGAGCGGGACGTCGCGGAGCGTGACTGCGTCATCGAGTGCCTGTCCGTTGCCAAGGCGGATGGTCAGGTGAGTGTCATCGACGCAGCTGATTTCACAACGATCCGGCAGGCAGGCCTGCTCGATCATCTGCCGAAGTTCCAGTGTCGATACGCCTATCATGGACATGGAGAAGCCCTCGCTACGTTGGCTGTGGGTGGATAGGCCTGGGGCCGGGCACAGGGTCACAGGATGAGGAACCTCTCCGGGTACGCATCTAATGAGATGCCAGTATCGACAGTGCCTGGTTCCTTCTGCACCTTAGCTGAAGAACACGGCAGGTGCCGGGTAGTTCTGGCCGTTTCGATTCGGTGCGACGGATGGTGCGTCGCGCCCCGAGACAGTGCGCAGTCATGCCATCGCGCCGAATGCTCCCGATCGAAACGCTTCGATCGACTCGATGATTTCGTCCTGAGCGTTCATCACGAAAGGACCATAGCCCACCACAGGCTCATCGATGGGCTCGCCGCTGAGTACCAGCACACGTGTAGGCTGCGAGGCCTCCAGCACCACGCCTGCCCCGTCGCGGTCGAGTAT
>CAURYQ010000119.1:0-11015 GCA_963529135.1 uncultured Pseudomonas sp.
CCTTGGAGGCGTTGGCCGAGAAGCGGCTGACGAAGGTCTGCAGCTCGGCGATCTGGGCTTTCTTCTTGGCGTTGTCCGACAGCAGCTGCTCACGAGCCTGGGTGGCGGCGGTCATGTACTCGTCGTAGTTGCCAGGGAACAGGCGCAGTTCGCCATAATCCAGGTCAGCCATGTGCGTGCACACGCTGTTGAGGAAGTGACGGTCGTGGGAAATGATCACCATGGTGCTGTTGCGTGCGGTGAGCACGGTTTCCAGCCAACGGATGGTGTTGATGTCCAGGTGGTTGGTTGGTTCGTCGAGCAGCAGCACGTCAGGGTCGGAGAACAACGCCTGGGCCAGCAGCACACGAAGTTTCCAGCCCGGCGCGACTTCGCTCATGGGGCCGAAGTGCTGCTCGAGCGGAATACCCAGGCCCAGCAGCAGCTCGCCTGCGCGCGACTCGGCGGTGTAGCCATCCATCTCGGCGAATTCGGTTTCCAGCTCGGCGACCGCCATGCCGTCTTCTTCCGTCATTTCAGGCAGCGAGTAGATACGGTCACGCTCGGCCTTGACCTTCCAGAGATGGCCGTGGCCCATGATCACGGTATCGATCACGCTGAATTCTTCGTAGGCGAACTGATCCTGGCGCAGCTTGCCCAGGCGCGTGTTGGGCTCGAGCATCACCTGGCCGCCTGATGGCTCCAGGTCGCCGCCCAGGATTTTCATGAAGGTCGACTTGCCGCAGCCATTCGCGCCGATCAGGCCATAGCGGTTGCCGTTGTTGAATTTGACCGAGACGTTTTCGAACAGCGGCTTGGAGCCGAATTGCATGGTGATGTTGGCGGTGGAGATCAAAGGGCTTACCTATCAGTAACTTACGACGCTGGATTTTCAGCTGATACCGTTTTGATACCAATCTTGAGTGTTTCCAGCTCGCTCCAGTCGGAGCTTGAGTTGAGCCAACGGGCGTACGTCGACAGCAGCATCTGCATGCTGTGGCCTAGCTGTTGGGCGATAAATGCGGGGTTGAGGCCGGACATTGCGCGTATTGTCGCATAGGTGCGGCAGCAGTTGCAGGGGGTGGACGTCTGATAGCCGGCTCAGTAGCCGCTGTGACCTACCGCTTGTGCAGATTGCAGGTGTGGTTCACCTCGTACGCACGCTTAAGCGGGGGAACAACTCCGGCACCACGATTACCGGTCCATCGTCAGCGGTCGGTAAGTAGAGCCTGATCGATCATCGCCCGAGCTGATTGAAACCTGGCACGGCTATGGGCTCCGCACCCAGATATACACCCGGTTCCACCGCAGTGCATCCGGCTGTCATGCAGCAAAGAAAACCCCAGGCATTGCGCGCTGGGGTTTTCACCAACGGACTGAACTCAGTTCTCGAATTGGGCTTCCGTCGGCAGGTGGTAGCCTGAATTCCACTACATCCAGAAGTACGAACATGCCGGCGTTGCCAAACGACGGGTCCGCGTCGCACCACTTCGAATACGCGCTGATCATCGACTGCAGACAATTCTACGATGCCCCCACTCCGAACGCCGGGTCCAGATGCCCTGCGGTATCCCGGCAGTGTCTTTCGTGTTCATGAGGCTTACGCTGGATAGTTGGTAATCGATCAGTACTATTCACGCAACTGGCAAGCATGTGCGGTACGCAAGGTGCTGTACAAACCAGTCAGTCGTGCAGCTTGAGCACTTTTTCTAAGAAGTAGGAGCCGCTGGTGGGGAACAGCGTCAGGATGTGTATGCCGTGCCCACTGACAAACACCTTGTTCGCCGTCCTGAAGTCAGGGCCTCCGTCGAAGAGCCCCTCGTTGCCGAAGGCGCTGTCGAACTCTCCGGACCGTGCCAGGCGATACACATGCAAACGGCCGACGTTGGTGGCGGTCAGCAGGGCGCCACCGAGCACAGTGCGATCCTGCTCATCGATGTGAATCTCGCCCAGGGCCAGGCCATGGCCATCGCTGCTGAGCGTCAAGGGTTGGCCGCGATTGAAGGTCTTGTCGTTCGTACCGGACTCGGTCAACACGAACACTATCGTGGGTTGTTGCAGCTGGAACTCCAGGCCCCTGGAAACAGCGATCCGACCATTCCTTGAGCACATGCCCAGTCGCAAGCTTCCTTGAGTGCCGAACAAGTCTCGCTGCCCCTGACCATCATTAAAACGCTCATCGGCGATGCCGTGCCGGTCGTAACGTCTCACGATGACTCGTTGGCTGGTGTTTTCTGCTAGTACCAGAAAACTACCGTCGGCGAAGAAGTGCGCACGCAAGACCCGCAATGAAGAACCGGCGTTGTCGGTCAGTGGCAACATGCCGAGGTCACGCCCCTCGCCAAGCTCATGTACCAACGCGCCAGTTACAGGGTCGAAGACCGCCAACCAGCTTTCCGTGTGCTCGTCCTCCGCATCTCCAACGGTGTAGGGGAAGATAGCTCGCAGTGAGCCGCCCGCGAATGCCAATGGGCGCTCATCGGACGATAAAAGCGCTTTCGTCGAGTCCTTCACCCGACACTTTCTTGCGCGGCCTTCGTCACCCGCCTGCCAACCTTCGCCGGGGTCTGGTAAAGCATGGCCGTTATCGCCAAAGGATGTGACCGGTTTGAAATATTCATCAAACCGACTGATACCGATGAAGTTTAGATAGTGTTCGAAGTCGGCATCGAAATAGGTGGGCAAGCCAACCGCGAAATAGGTCTGCTGGCCATTGACCGTGGCGCCGACAATTCCTCTGAAGTCGAGGGCCTCATCGGGCAGATTGGCAGCGTCTACTACTACATGGCCGACACTTTCGTCCCAGTGGCCATCGGCGTTGAGCCGGGTGAGCAATCCCGGGCTGGAGTCTGCGGGGTTACGGCCGAATACCACCACCCGTCCCTTGACGTCGAGAGTCGATGGCCCGACTTGGAGAGAGGCCACGTCCGGGTTATAGCACGGTTCGGGCGGAATATTGGCCACGCCTTGCGTGCCGTAGTTATAGTCAGGCGTGCCGGAAGATTGTACATACATGCTGGTGAACTCCAGAGTGTCAGAATGGCTTGAGACTGAGGCAGTCGCTAGCATTCTCCAACTGGCAAAAGTGATAGGTCTTCCACTGCGCCACATCGACGGCGGAGATTGAGCGCCCCGGGGGCGGGGCCCTCAGAGGGGTATCGAGCAATGGGCGCTCGTTGATGCTGGGCTGCAAGGCAAAATGCACGGCCTTAGCGCCGGACCGGCCGCGATGGGGCGCGAAGCGGCCCCGACCATTTTAGCTGCGCGGCTGAGATCCTGGGGCTGCTGCGCAGCCCATCGCGGCACGAGGCCGCTCCCACCCCACGGCACGAGGCCGCCCCCAAGCCCACCACGTGCTGCTCATCGAACGGGTTGCTCACGTTCACCGTCAGGTCGATGCCCTTGGCGATCTGGGATTTTGATAGTGAAATCAATGCCCTCACAAGTCCATCGACACACCGGCATAAAATGCCCGCCCATCTCCGGGCGCATGCAAGGACGCGCCAGCCCCGTCAGGGTCATACCACACGTACTCGTAGTAACGGTTGGCCAGGTTCTTCAATTGCAGGTCGACACTTACCGTTTCGCTTAGCTTGTAGGTCGCTCCCAGGTTCATCAACACATAGCCCCCGTAGGTGCCCTGTGTGTTTTCGCGCTCAAGGTAGTAAGAGGTCTGGCCGTTCGCCCAGGCCGTCAGCTGCAATGCTGGGGTAGCTTGATAGCTCATACCCGTATTCCACAGATTGTGCGGTACGTGGTCTATTTCCTTGCCCTTGCTGTCGGGTAATGCGCTGCTGGGCTCACGGATTTTGGAGTACTGCCAGGAATACGACATCCACAGCTCGGTGCGCTCGCCAGAGTGCAGGTTGACCTGCAGGTCGTAGCCCCAGCGGCGGGTTTCGCCGACGTTGTCCGACTCGCCGGTCGGGTCGTTCAGGCGACGGCTCACTTCGCCAGAAGCATCCTGGCGCCAGTAGGCCACGCGCCCATCGACCCAGCTGGCCGGCGTGAACTTGATGCCGGTTTCCCAGCCTTCGTTTATCGATGGAGCCAAGTCTTCACTACGCGGTGGCACCTTATAGGCTGCCGCACCGGTCCCGACCTGGAAGGTGCGGCCCCAGTTGGCGTAGACACTGGCGAAACGCCAAGGCGCGTAGACCACGCTGAACTTGGGCTGCTTGATCAACCCGTAGTCGTTGATGGGGTAGTTCTGTCCAGTGAGCGTGTTGGTGAAGTCGCCACTGATCTTGTCCACCCGGTAGGCCGGCACGATCTTGAGCGATTCGAAAGGCTCGATTTCTGCCTGCACGTAGGCACCCACCGTGTTGAAGTCGAAGTCCTGGCCACGTGTCTGGGCCTGGCGCACACGTTGCACCGTGCGATAGCGCTCGCTGCGGTTGTGCTGTTTCTGCACATCGCTGCCGCCTTCCAGCGCCACGGCGTGCAGCCAGTCCACTTGTGGCCGCCAAGTCAGTGAGGTGATGGCGCCATACTGCTGCTCGTAGGTGTCGCGCTCCTGCTGAGCACTGGTGCGCCAGTACTGCGTCCAGCGACGGTCGTCGTAGGTATTGAGGTAGGTCCTGGCCGACCATGACAGGGCATCGGCCAAGGCGGTGTCAAAATGCACGCTGACCTGGTTCATTCGCCGCGTGCCTTTGTCCGTAGCGTTGTAGTCATTGGTCATGCGCGGATGATGACGGGCGTCATCCTCGGTCAGGTAGCCGGCCTCCTGGGCTTCGGACTCGTAATGACGCACGATCAGGCCAAGGCGATAACTACCATCGTCAGGGGTAAAGAACCACTTGCCGCCCAAGCTGTAGCGTTCGGTGTCGGCATGGTCGCGGTAGCCGTTGACCTGCTGACGGCCAAAGAAGTAGTTCTGCGTCCAGGTACGGGTCTCGATGCCCTTGGCCAGCTGCACTTCGCGGGTGTTGAAACTGCCGTAGCGCAGGCGTGCCTTGTCATAGTTGCCGCCGGTACGGGTGTTGATGTTGACGTTGCCGGCGATGTTGTTCAGACCATAGCGAGGGTCGCTGGTACCGCGCACCACTTCGATGCTGTCGATGTCCATGGCAAACACCGAGTCCAGAAAGGGCATGTTGCCGTCATTCGTGTTGCTGGGGATGCCATCGATCAGCAGCTTGACCGCATTAACTTCACCTTCGCCATTGAAACCGCGCAGCGACAGTTTGCCCGAGGTAGTGCCTTGGTTGAATTCGGTGAGCATCACCCCTGGTGCCCGGCGCAACAGCTCCCAGCTGTAGACGACCGGTAGTTTCTCGAGGATGTCACCGCCCAGGATGTCCACCGAACTGAGCACGCTGCTGGTCGCCAATGCGCCGGTCTCGGTACTGGTCACGTTGACCGCCCCAAGGGTGAGGGTGGCGTTTTCAGCGAGCAGTGGTTGGGCAACGGCTGACGAAGGGCTGAGGCTGTAGAAAGCGAGCACGGGCAGGACCGCACGCGTAGTGAGACGAAACGCAGGCATGAGATGTTTCCTGAAGACAGTCGGGCAGGGCTGCGCGCCGTAGTTACGGGGCAGCTGTGAGCAGGCAACGACGGTCAGGTCAGGGGAGAGGCGCGGGGGTTGAGCTTCGGCCACTGCTCGCGGGGCGGTAAGCGCCTCTGGCTGTCACCGAGCAGCAGAGCGTCGGGCCAGTAGCGAGGAAACAGGTGGCGGTAGTAGCTGCTGGCCAGCAATGCCTGCCCGGCGTGTCCGCAACAGCAGTCGCCCGCCTGGTGTTTCGTCTCGGGCTCATTGTCGAATTGCGGCAGTTCGGCCTTGAGTTGGCTCAGCACGGATTCAGGCAGGCGCTGCGCGCCGTGCACACTGCAGAAGCTGCCAAGAATCAGCGACTGCGCATCGGGACCTGGTGATTGGAGGGCACGATCAAGCGGCATTGCCAGCATGTTGAACAGCACGGCAAAGCATGCAAGCAAGCAAAACAGTGAGCGCGCACGTAAGAACATCCGACCCCCGGGTGGTTGGGGCTGTATTAAGCCTTATTGACCAAGGGATATGAACGTGCACCGGTGCGCCATTTTGTCACAGCGCACTCAGTAGGGTTTGAGGTGCCCAAACTTGCACTGCAAGCCTGTGTATCTTCTGTCCGAGTCTTGTTCAGCGCAGCAGCTGTTCCGATATTTCTATCAAGTTGAGATCAGGGTCGCGAACGTACACGGATCGGATAGGACCCGTGGCGCCGGTCCGTTGAACGGGGCCGTCGATAATCGGCCACTGCTGGGCTTTCAAATGGGCCACGACTTCGTCAAGGCTGCTTGCAGCGATGAAACAAAGGTCCAGCGATCCCGGTACGGGTAGGTGAGCCTTGGGTTCGAATTCATGGCCGCGCACGTGGATGTTGATCTTCTGGTTTCCAAAGCGCAACGCCCATCGCTGCGCCCCGAAGCTTTCCAGTTTCATACCCAGCACGCGCGTGTAGAAATCCTTGCACGCTTCGAGATCGATGGTTGTCAAGACAAGGTGGTCAAGATGGTCGATCATTGAGCGGCGTTCCTCTGTGAACGGGTGCATGTGGATGAAGGTTTTCGTCAGTCTGAACTGTCCTGCTCATCCTGCCGAGCTTAGACTGCCTTGCCACGGCCTGGGATTGTCGAGCGGGCATCTGGTCGAAGAAGGGGATGAAACCCTGCCCTTCAGGGTGTCAGAGAAGCACGAACCAACGGGAACTTGGTTAGGGCAGGGGGCGAAATGATCCGATGAAAGGCTATCTACCTGTGATTCTGGCAGTCGTGACGCTTGGGAGCAGTGCGGCGCAGCCTGAGCGGCCGCTAATGCAAGATGCTCAGTACAAGGCCATCGCATTGTCATCACTTACAGGGGAGCAGTGCGCAATCGATGGGATGATGGACATTGACCTGGCGGCTGCACATGGCCAGATGCTTGAGGAGCGAACCGCTGAGTTTCAGTTCGACCCAGCAAGGATGCAGGCTCAACGGCAGCAAGCCGCCGCCGAAGTCATGCACACGCGAGCAGTCAAACAAAGCGCGTGTGATGCACTTGCTTACGAGGTATTGAGGGCGCAGGCGCAGCGCAGGGTTGCAGACAGGGCAGGGCAGGAGCGCAAGCGGTTGGCCTTGCTGCTGATGAAGCAGCAACAAGGCGAGGCCGTTCCTTGAGCTGTCGTCCATTTGGTTTTCCAGGAGTGGGATAGATCCCTTGTCACACTTCGCCAGTGTCAAGGCGCTGGCGAGCAATCACGGCTCGGGTGGGTGTTCATGAGGCAAGGAACGTCATGATGCGTTTGCAGCAAAGACACAGACGATTTCAGAAATGGTTCACACCAGAGCGAAAGCGATGGGCTGGAGCTTCACTGATCGTCATCGCCTTGATAGGGATGGCCATGAACCCAGCAAGCAGATGGCCTTGGGTACTTGCGACAGGGGTAGTGTGGCTGATCGCGACGTGGCTACCCAGAAGGCGATAGGGCTTTCGATTCGGGCAGGACTGAGGCAGCCGAATATATCTATCACAGCTTTCGACAACCAGCGGGCCTTCACAGATGGCTTCGCCTTCGCGCTCCTCCGTCATTCGCTAGCGCAGATGCCAGCCTGAAGCAGCGCTCCGATAATAAACGGGGCCTTTTTCGTAAGATACTCTGCCATGCCGTTCTTATTGCTGGCCTCCAACTGAAGCTTTAATGCTTCGTACCGTTGGCGCAGTTCAGGGCTGTGCCTCAGCAGGTCTCGGAATACCAGCATTTGCGTGATTGAAACGTGACCTGACGTGCAGATATGGAGCTTGTGCGTGCGAGTTTCACCCACGTTACGGCGGTAGAAATGATGCCCGTCAGATAGATCGCTACCCCTGGCATATCCAAGATTCATCAGCACCGCGTCTGGGGCCGACGCGTTAACATGACCTTGAACTTCAATGAGGATATCGATCTCGGGTTTGGCCGCGAGTCCAGGCACAGCAGTGCTGCCAACATGGTGTATGTCGATCAATTGGTCGTCAAACGCTGAAGCGATCAACGACTTGCTTGATTCAAAGCGCTCGGGCCAATCGGGGTTGTACGGCGTAATCTTACTGGTTAGTGGCATACCGTTCCTTGTGTTCGACTCGTCCAATGTGTGATCTGTGACGCATACCGCTGGCATTGTCAGGCTGTCTGCAGTGCCCCTGGCACGGGGCAGACTAATTCAGCGGGAGACTGGCAACGTCAAAGCGTGTCAGGTTTGCACGCTGCCCCTGACCTGTCCCGTGGCGGCAATAGAATTTTTCAGCCACTGCCCGCGTCATCTCCCATGTTTCAACGTCCATTACGCCACCCACGAAATGTCCCTTCCGCAAGCCAACCAGGCGCATACCTTCGCACTTCGAGACTCGGCGGGATGCCTGATTAGCCGCCGCTTTGGGGACCTGCATGACCGATCGCGCCAGTGTTCCGAACCAGTAGGCGTTAATGACAGCGCATGCCTCGCGCATATAGCCCTGCCCCCACCACTGCGGTGCGAGCCAGAAGCCCCTGTTGTTGCCTGGTTGATCGTACAAGCTGAACTTAAAGGCGTGAGTGCAAGCCGATCGGTGAAAAGTGTGGCGGCCATTTTGCCGCGCTGGAACAGCCCGAACTGGTGCTGGCAGACTTGCGGGCGTTCCTGGTCGCGTTGGCTGCGGCTTGAGGCGAGGCGTGGCGTGGGCTGCAACGGTATGGCCGCTCGTCCGATCGGTCTGGCCTTGTGCCATATTTTGCTAGTGGCTCAAGCGTCAGGCGGCTAATGTCCTCGATACGGTCATTAGACTAAAGTATTAGGAGGCGGCATGCGGATGCGCGGCAGTGTTTTCTGGTCCTGGGCCGACCCGAGCTTGCACCACCGTGACCACGAAGAAACGTTAGCCGACAGAACGTCGATCAACGTTCAGGTGCGGCTGTCGCGAAAAGGCTTGGTGCAATTGTTCATCGGCGTCTATGCCCCCGGCGGCATGCCGATCTACGAGGAGGCGTTCGACGACCGCCCAAAGGAGTCGATGTCCCGGGCATTGGCCTGGGGCGTGATGAGGGCTCGCGAAGTGGTCAGGGCCAATGATGAAGGCATGCCCAAGCGCGGCCATGGGAGATGAAGGCTGCAGGCGACGACGCCCCTGAACTTGTCCAGCCTTGCAACTGCCGAACGCTTTACACGTTAAGGAGGTGACGCATGACTGAACAACAGGATGAACGTAAAGACGATCAGGTGCCGGCCCACTCCACCGAGGAGGAAAAAGCGCGGCTGAAGGACAAGAACAAGGATGGCATCCCGCCTGGTGTAGCCTGAGTGGGCAACTCCGCCAAGGTGCCGTGAACTTCTGAAGCCCATCGTTGATCTGACATTTGCGCCGGGTCACTGGTGCTGACAAGTCAGATTGCCAGCGGATGAACGACGATGTTTTCAGAGGATTTCTACGGTGTCTATCTGGTGGTCGAGGCGGTAGTGGCGTTCGTCGTACTGGCAATTGCCGCTCACTGGAGCCAGGGCACCTGATGCCTCATGACGGCACGGGGCAACCCCGCGCCGTTTGCTGCTGCATCAAGGTAAGGCCTGCAGCGAACCGCCGGCTCAACTTCTGAGCATCTCCAACCGTGCTCGGCCTGCTTCGGTAATTGAATTTTCGCCTTCGTCACTGATGCGGTAACGTCCCGAGGGCATCTTGTGGATCGAGAACCGCACCAGACCGCTACGGGCAAGTGCTTGGCCGGCCTCATAACTCATGGCGCTTTCCAGATCGAATACCTTGATCTCACCGATCTTGTAGCGCGAGAACGCGATGAGTGCCGAGTCGATGACCTCTTGGTTGAGCGAATGAACGTGTTCCATTTGACTTCCCAGTTCGTGAGTGGCCCGGTCCGTGGGCTGTCGCAACGGACCTTGGCAGTTCGTCGAAGGGCGAACGCTACTACGACCGGTCCTGATCGTGTACTGGGTTTGCATCCAAGCTGGATGCAAACCCAGCGTAACGTGCAAGTGTGCTCATGGCGACGGAGCGTCTTTTCGATCACGTCCGCCGGTTCTTCATTCAATTGCGCATACCCAAGGCTTGGCGACTTTGCATTTGGCGAACCCAACCGCAATACTCCGCTTTTGAACCGGAGGGAAGTGCGTGGAAACGAGAAGTGCTGTAGCTGAAATGTTCATTGGTATCCCGACGCATTTCTGGGTATTGCCTGCGGCAGGGCTTATCGCCTACTACGGCGCCAAATGGTCAGCCAACCCCACACCTCGTGCGCAACTGATCAAAGGCTCAACTTACGTCCTGTTGCTCGCCTTGGCGCTGATTCCGAATGCGATCTATGCCGTCATTGCGCCTGCCCCCGGGCCCGAGCAGCTCATTGACAACCAACCAATGCCTAACTATGCCGGCCGCTTTTATCTTGACCTGTTCTACGTATTCGGCGGCTGGGCATTGAGCAAGGTGGTCAAGCTCAGGTTTCGCTAAGGTGGGCGTGGGAGGTCACAATGGAATGCAAGGCGTCACCCGTTCGGCATCGAGGCAGGGCGCGGGCTATGCAGCTTTGCTGCCACCTCCCGCAAGGCTTCGGTCACCTGTGTAAGGGATTCGACGTGAGCATTGACATCGACTCGGTCTTGAAGGGTGCCACGCGCTTCGATGAAACGCGCATGACCATTCATGGCTTTTCCGAGTTCTTCGAGATGGTCGGCGGTCTTGATCAAGTCCGATTTGATGCAGTCGAGCGATTCCATGAACATGTGCACCCGTTGAAAGATGCATCAACGTTAGCATGATCGACTTACCTGCGCCGGCCGAGGCCTTGTGACTTTGGCAGGGTACGTGGGGCAGGGCGCAAGGCAGGTATATGCGGGGCTGCAACAGCCTGAGCGGGCTATTCGATCAAGCGTTCTGGGTTGAAGAAAAATGACGCGATCAGGACCGCGACGATGACGCCGCCAGCGTCGGCCAGAAACAACATCAGTGCATGGCTGTCGCCAGGCGCACCACCCAGGCCTAGGGCAAAATTCACACCGTGCGGAAATGCTGCGACCATCAGCAACACGCTGGCCAGCAAGCAGGCGAGCAG
>CAURYQ010000120.1:0-10943 GCA_963529135.1 uncultured Pseudomonas sp.
GCCGGACCTGACCATGGTCGTGCACCTGACCTCGCCGGACAACCGCTACGACATGTTGTACCTGTCCAACTACGCCATCTTGAACATCAAGGATGAGCTGGCGCGCCTGGGTGGTGTAGGTGACGTGCAGCTGTTCGGCATGGGCGACTACTCCCTGCGCGTCTGGCTGGACCCCAACAAGACCGCCTCGCGCAACCTCACGGCCAGCGATGTGGTAACCGCGATCAGGGAACAGAACCGCCAGGTGGCTGCTGGCCAACTGGGCGCCCCGCCCGCTCCGGGCTCCACAAGCTTCCAGCTTTCGATCAACACCCAGGGTCGTCTGGTCAATGAAGAGGAGTTCGAGAACATCATCATCCGTGCTGGCGCAGACGGTGAGATCACGCGCCTTAAGGACATTGCCCGTGTCGAACTGGGCTCTAGCCAGTACGCCCTTCGCTCACTGCTGAACAACCAGCCGGCCGTGGCCATTCCGATCTTCCAGCGCCCAGGTTCCAACGCCATCGATATCTCCGATGAAGTGCGAGCCAAGATGGCCGAGCTCAAGAAAGATTTCCCCGAGGGCATGGACTACAGCATCGTCTACGACCCTACCGTGTTCGTCCGCGGTTCGATCGAGGCGGTGGTGCACACGCTGTTCGAGGCACTGGTGCTGGTGGTACTGGTGGTCATCCTGTTCCTGCAAACCTGGCGAGCGTCGATCATTCCGCTGCTGGCCGTGCCCGTATCCCTGATCGGCACATTTGCGGTGATGCACCTGTTCGGCTTCTCGCTCAACGCCCTTTCTCTGTTCGGGTTGGTGCTGGCCATCGGCATCGTGGTCGATGACGCCATCGTGGTCGTGGAAAACGTCGAGCGCAACATCGGGCTGGGCCTCAAGCCTCTGGAAGCCACGCAAAAGGCGATGAGCGAGGTGACAGGCCCGATCATCGCCACCGCCCTGGTGTTGTGCGCGGTGTTCGTACCGGCGGCATTCATCTCGGGCCTGACCGGGCAGTTCTACAAGCAGTTCGCCCTGACCATCGCGATCTCCACGGTGATTTCGGCATTCAACTCGCTGACCCTTTCTCCGGCTTTGGCAGCGGTGTTGCTCAAGGATCACCATGCACCCAAGGACCGGTTCTCGCGGTTCCTGGACAAGTTGCTCGGTAGCTGGCTGTTCGCCCCCTTCAACCGCTTCTTCGACCGTGCCAGCCATCGCTATGTGGGCGGCGTACGCCGCGTCATCCGCTCCAGTGGCATCGCCCTGGTCGTGTATGCCGGCCTGATGGGCCTGACCTACCTGGGGTTTTCCTCCACCCCAACCGGTTTCGTGCCGGCCCAGGACAAGCAGTATCTCGTGGCCTTTGCCCAACTCCCGGATGCGGCGAGCCTGGACCGCACCGAGGCGGTCATCAAGCGCATGAGCGAGATTGCCCTGAAACAGCCCGGGGTAGCGGACTCCGTCGCTTTCCCTGGCTTGTCGATCAACGGCTTCACCAACAGCCCCAACAGCGGCATCGTGTTCACCCCGCTCAAGCCGTTCGATGAGCGCAAAGACCCCAGTCAGTCGGCAGCCGCCATCGCCGCCGCGTTGAATGCCCAATTTGCCGACATTCAAGACGCCTACATCGCGATCTTCCCGCCGCCACCCGTGCAAGGGCTCGGCACCATCGGCGGCTTCCGCCTGCAAATCGAGGACCGTGGCAACCTGGGTTACGAAGCGCTGTACAAGGAAACCCAGAACATCATCGCCAAAAGCCATGAGGTGCCAGAACTCGCTGGGCTGTTCACCAGCTATCAGGTGAACGTGCCGCAGGTCGATGCCGCCATTGATCGCGAGAAAGCCAAGACTCACGGCGTGGCCATCAACGACATCTTCGACACCCTGCAGGTCTATCTGGGGTCGCTGTACACCAACGACTTCAACCGCTTCGGCCGCACCTACCAGGTCAATGTCCAGGCAGAACAGCAGTTCCGGCTCGACGCCGAGCAGATCGGCCAACTCAAGGTGCGCAACAACCGCGGCGAGATGATTCCCCTGGCCACGTTCCTCAAGGTCAGCGACACCTCCGGGCCAGATCGCGTGATGCATTACAACGGTTTCATCACGGCAGAAATCAACGGTGCAGCTGCACCGGGCTACAGCTCGGGCCAAGCCGAAGCGGCTATCGAAAAGCTGTTGAAACAGGAACTGCCCAATGGCATGACCTTCGAATGGACGGACCTTACCTACCAGCAGATTCTCTCCGGCAACACGGCGCTGTTCGTGTTCCCCCTGTGCGTGTTGCTGGCGTTCCTGGTACTCGCCGCCCAGTACGAAAGCTGGAGCCTGCCGTTGGCAGTGATCCTGATCGTGCCGATGACGCTGCTGTCGGCCATCACCGGGGTGATCGCTTCGGGCGGGGACAACAACATCTTCACCCAGATCGGTCTGATCGTTCTGGTCGGCCTTGCCTGCAAGAACGCCATTCTCATCGTCGAGTTCGCCAAGGATGAGCAGGCCAAAGGCCTCGATCCCCTGGCTGCGGTGCTCGAAGCCTGCCGCCTACGGTTGCGCCCCATCCTGATGACCTCCATCGCGTTCATCATGGGCGTTGTGCCGCTGGTCTTCAGCTCCGGGGCCGGCTCCGAGATGCGCCATGCCATGGGCGTGGCGGTGTTCTCCGGAATGATCGGCGTGACGGTGTTCGGCCTGTTCCTGACGCCAGTGTTCTTCTTCCTGATTCGCCGTTACGTCGAGCGTCGCCAGGGCCGCAAGGCCGAGCGCGCCCACACGCTGGAGAACCCTGCATGAAACTGCTCAAACCCCTGACCCCGAGTTTGCTGGCCCTTGCCCTGGCCGCCTGCGCGGTGGGCCCGGACTACAAAGCCCCAGCGACCGCGCCTGCACAGCTGGACACCGATGCGCAGGCCAAGGCCTATGACCGCAGCCGCTTCGAGAGCCTGTGGTGGAAGCAGTTCGACGACCCGACCCTGAACCAGCTGGTGCAGGCCTCGCTGGAGGGCAACCGTGACCTGCGCGTCGCCTACGCACGCCTCAAGTCGGCCCGAGCCATTCGGGACGATGTCGAAAACGACCCGTTCCCGGTCGTGACCAGCCGTGCCAGCAGTGAGGTAGGCAAAGGTCAAGTGCCTGGCCAGACCGACCGCCGGGTGAACGCCGAGCGCTATGACCTGGGCCTGGACATGGCCTGGGAAGTGGACCTGTTCGGCCGTATCCAACGGCAGATCGAAGCCAGCCAAGCCCAGGAAGCAGCGGCGGCGGCCGACCTTCAGCAACTGCAGGTCAGCCTCATCGCCGAACTGGTCGACGCCTATGGGCAGCTGCGCGGCGCGCAACTGCGTGAACACATAGCATTGGCCAATCTCAAGACCCAGCAACAATCACGCACCATCACCGAAACACTGCGCGATGCCGGCGTGGGCAACGAACTGGACGTCGTGCGGGCCGACGCCCGCCTGGCGGGTGTAGAGGCCAGTGTGCCGCAGCTGCAAGCGCAACAGGCCAGGTCGCAGCATCGCATCGCCACCTTGCTGGGCCGCCGGCCTGAAGCGCTGGGTGTAGACCTGTCGCCCAAAGCGCTGCCCGCCATCGCCAAGGCCTTGCCCATCGGCGACCCGGGTGAACTGCTGCGCCGCCGCCCGGATATCCGCAGCGCCGAGCGCCAGTTGGCTGCAGCCACTGCAAACGTCGGTGTAGCGACAGCGGATCTGTTCCCCCGGGTTAGCCTCAGCGGGTTCCTGGGTTTCACAGCGGCGCGAGGCTCGCAGCTGGGCTCCGCCGCCGCCGGTGCCTGGGGGCTCGGGCCCAGCATTACATGGGCCGCTTTTGACCTGGGCAGCGTAAGGGCACGCCTGCGCGGCGCCAAGGCCGACGCCCAGGGTGCCTTGGCTAATTATGAGCAACAGGTGCTGTTAGCCTTGGAAGAATCGGCCAACGCGTTCAGCGATTACGACAAGATCCAACAGCGCCTGCTGTCGTTGATGCGCCAGAGCGAAGCCAGCCGCAAGGCCGCCGAACTGGCCTCGATCCGCTACCGGGAAGGGTCCGTGGACTACCTGGTGCTGCTCGATGCCGAGCGCGAACGGTTGAGCGCGGAAGATGCCCAGGCGCTTGGCGAAATCGATCTGTACCGGGGCATCGTTTCGATCTACAAGGCGCTCGGTGGCGGCTGGCAACCTGAAACGGTGGCCAGCTCACGCTGATCAACGAAGTCAATGACTCCTTTGGTTGGTCATCGACCAGCCCTTTGCCCCGCCGATCGTGATCGGCGGGGCTTTTTTTCGCCAGGCCCCGGGGGCTTTGCCGATCACTCCCGCCAGGCGCAGGCCCAACCTCGGTTGCATTTGGCCGAGGGCTGGCCCAAGCTTTGCCATTCCCCACACACGGACCGTCCGATGCCCAGACGTACCCGCTACCTGATCGCATTGCTGGCGTTGATGATAATTTCAGCGCTGTTCGGCTATCTGTGGCGAGATGTGGAGCCTGAAGCGCCGACCTTGCCCGCTCACAGCTACGTGAAAGCACTGCGCCAGGCCCACGAAGGCCAGCCGGGCGCTGCGCGGGTGCTGTACCAGCAGCTTCAGCGCCGTGATCTACCTGCCATCCGCCGGGCGGCGCTGTACGAGGAACTGCCCAACTATCCGTCCGTGCAAGCGTTCAAGCTCGCTCAGGCGGACCTCACGCATGCCGACTCCATCGTGCGCCGTGCCGCCGTGTCCGCCATCAGCCGAATGTTACCCGCAGGGCAGCAAAGCCTGGTACTTGGCCCGCTGCTCGATGATAGCGACCAAGCTGTGCGTTTCGCAGCGGTCGGAGCATTGCTGAGCGTGGACCCCGACAGCATGGGCTTGTACGTCCGTGCACTGCACGAAGCTATTGAAGCGCAAGAGCAGGTGCTGCTCGCCCAACCGGAGGATGTCGATGGGCAGGTTCAGCTGGCTCGCCTGTACCTGCACGAGGATGAGTATGCCAAAGCGGGCGCGGCCCTCGAGCGCGCCTTGGCCAGCGCAGGGGGGAATGTCGACGCCGTGGCGCTGAAAGTGGAATTGCTGGAACGCCAGGGCGCGCACGATGCCTCGCGTCAGGTGCTGGCAGATGCTTTGGCGGCAACGCCCGAATCGGCGTTCCTGCAACATGAACTCGGTCGCTGGCTGATTCGGCACGGTCAGCAGGAATACGCCCTCTTGGCGCTGTCACGCGCGGTGGAACTCGACCCGGACAATGCCGAGTATCGCCTGACCCTTGCCAGAACCCTGCATGAGCTCGAACAGCTCGACGCTGCCCAGAGACAGCTGGACGCCGTGCTGAGCAGATCGCCAGCCAATCGCCAAGCCAGAATCCTGCTTATCGAATACTGGAAAGAGGCTGGGCAATTGCAGAACGTCCAGGTGCTGCTCGCTGAACTCGAACGGCAGAACCCTGACGATCCTTTTCTGCAGAAAGACCTCTAGGCATGCTGCAACCCTCCCTCAGATACCGATCATCTCCAGCACCTGCTCTGCCAGCTGAGCCAATTGAAACGGCTTGCGCATAAGCGCGGTACCAGGCTGCTCCAGAAAGTCGGTTTCGATCTCTTGCCGGGCATAACCGGTGATGAACAGGATCTTCTGTTCGGGCCGAAGCATGCGCATGGCCTTGGCCACTTGCCTGCCGCTGAAGCTGCCTGGCAGCCCGATGTCGGTCACGACCAGGTCGAAGGGTTCATCCTGACGAAAACGCTGGAGAGCGGCGTTGGCATCTGCGACATCGGTCACATCGAAACCCCACTCGATCAGGTATTCACGCATGACCGTGCGCAAGTTCGATTCATCGTCGACCAGCAGGACGCGCTCGCCGCTGCCCACGCGCGCAGAGCGCTTGTCCGCGATGAACTCCTGGGGAGCAGCCTCAAGGCTGCGCGGGAACAGCATGCTGACTTGGGTCCCCTTCGCAATGGAAGACTCGATCCATACATACCCGCCCGATTGCCGCACGAAACCATAGACCATCGACAGCCCAAGCCCAGCCCCGCGGCCTTGAGGCTTGGTGGTGAAGAAGGGTTCGAAGGCCCTGGCCACGTCCGAGTCGGACATGCCGTGGCCATCGTCCGCTACATGCAGGGCCAGGTAGTCGCCAGCTGGCAAGCCCGCTTCATCCGGAAACGGTACGCTCAGTCGCTCGTTCACGCTGCGCACAGTCACGGTGCCGCTGCCTAGGCAGGCCTCGCGCGCGTTGGCGAACAGGCACAGCAATGCGTTTTCGAAGGCCGCTACGTCCAGGGACACGACCCAGGAGGCGACGTCCAGTTGCCAATCAATGCGCATCTCCGGCCCTAGAGCGCTCGACAGCAGCGGCTCGCTGAGCCGCAGTTGCCGGTTGAGGTGAAAGGGCCTGGGCGAGGAAGGCCGCTCACGGGAAAATGCCAGCAAGCGGTGCGTCAGTTCCATTGCACGCAGCACCGATTCACGGGAGAGCTTCACGTATTCCTCGACACGTTCCAGGCGACCCTCCTGCAGCCGCAATTGCAATAACTCGAGCCCACCACCGATGCCTGACAGCAGGTTGTTCATCTCGTTGCCCATGCCGCCTGCCAGTTGGCCTACCGCTTCCATTCGCTCGGTGTTGCGCATCAACGCTTGGGACTGGCGCATGGCGTCTTCGCGCGCTCCGGTGATGTCTCGCCCGACGATGGTCACCAGGCTGGCACCCACTCGCGCGCTCCAGCTGAACCAGTGGTAATGCCCCTCACGGTGGCGCAGGCGGGTCTCGATCTGCTGCGTATCCTTTTGACGAACCAGTGACTCTATCGCCAACTGGACCTCTACAAGGTCAGCGGGGTGAACCAATGACAGGACCGGCAAATGCAGTACTTGGTCCAACTCCCATCCAAGAATGCTGAGCCAGGTCGGGTTGGCATTGTGCAGCTTCAGGTCGGAGGTGACTGTCATCATGGCATCGTTAGAAAGCTGCCACACCCTTTCCAGCTCACTGGCATGAAACGCAATCTGCCGCTCGAATGACTTCGCCTGGCTACGCCAATGCTCACGCGCCTCCCTGGCAGCGGTGGTCTCTATCATCGTGTGCACGAAGCCGCAGACCTCACCCAACTCGTCATGCAGGGGGGTATAACCCGAAGCGTACCAAGGCAGCTCACCCTCATCGTCGCCATGCATGCGTACCGGCTGATCGTCGGTGAAACTGGAGCGACCTTCCAGCGCTTCGAACACACAGGGCCCCATGCTGTCCCACTGCTCCCCCCACAGCGTATCGAAGCGCGCACCCGGCATCTGCGGCCCTGCCTTGAGCGCTGTATAGGCCTCATTGGGTATGGTGGTCAGCTGACTGCCCCACACCACTGCACAAGGAAAGGGCGATAGCCACATTGTGTCAACGGCGATGCGCAAACAGGCAGGCCAGTGTGGCAACGCACCCAACGCCGTACGCGACCAATCGAAGCGGGTCATTCGCTCCTTCAGATCGGTTGTGCCCGTCTTGGTCGACAGTTCGCTTGCAACCGACGCCGCCTGGGCTTTAGGTCCTTCTTTGGCGACCAAAGTGATATCTCCGTCATGTAGCAAAGGCTGGGGCGTGAATCTTGCGGCTGCGTTCAACGCCCCTGCGCTGTGTCACGTTAGCATAGGCGGGCTCGATACAAGGGGCTCGCCGGCTGGAATGTACCAGAAGCTATCAGGCGATTACCGCGATGCACATGCGAGCGGATGGCAGCTACGATCAGATTAACCAAATCTCACACCTTCGCGGCTCTCCCCCTACAGTGCTGTCCTCGACGAAGACTTAGGATCAAGCCAGCCGCCCAGCCTGGGCGGCGCGAGGCTTGAGGATCAATGACCGATGGACAAGTTCATGCATGCGGGGCGAAGCCTGCTTGAGTTGGTACTGCTGATGGCAGTAGGTTTGGTGCCTGTTTTCTCGGGGCTGCTGGTCATCAGTTTTCAGCAGGAGGCCAAGCTTGAGGAAAACGCTGAAGTTTCGGTTCGCGAGGCAGTCTTTAGCATAGACCAGGCCTTGGACCGCGTTCTTGAAGTCGCAAAAAGCACGTTGCCTTTGGCCGGCCAGCCGTGCGAACGAGTCAAGCGTGCACTTGCCGACCAGGTGACCAGTCGCTCAATGCTCAGGTCCCTTGCGTTGGTGCAAGACGGCCAGGCCTATTGCAGTACTGCATCGGATTCGCTCGACGTGCTGACTGAAATCGCCTCGACCCCGCAGCAGGTGATACTCACCCAACGGATGCTGGACGTGCATGGTCACCTGTTGCTGAACCTGCAACTGCAGGGCGAACGCTCGAGCGTGATTGCAACCAGCTTCCCAGTGCAGCTACGTAATGAACTCGACGCTTTCAAGGATGGGCTCACGCTGGTGCTGGAGTTTGACGAGCACGCCGTGTGGAAAGATGGCGACAGCCTGAACGGTGAAAGGCCCTCCACCGCCGAATTCACTCATGAACAGGTTTCGAATAATTATCCGTATCGAGTGGTGGGGGGATATCCCGACGGTCATCGCGGCCAGGAACTGCGCGCTGCCGTGTTCCAGATGCTCCCGTCATTGATGCTGGTGGGACTCATGACGGGGTCGGTCATCTATGTGGTACTGGGCAAGGTCCGTGTCAGGCGGCGTGACAGTGCCGTCGGTCGTCCATGACGACGACGGCACTGCCGTGGTTCACTCGACGCTGAGCACGCCGCGGCGAACCTGATCACGCTCGATGGACTCGAACAAGGCCTTGAAGTTGCCCTCCCCGAATCCATCGTCCCCTTTCCGCTGGATGAATTCGAAGAACACTGGCCCCAACAGTGTTTCGGAGAAGATCTGCAACAGTAGTCGCTTATCCCCCGCCTCAGCTGCGCCGTCGAGCAAGATGCCGCGGGCCTGCAACTGATCCACCGGCTCCCCGTGCTCGGGCAGACGCTCTGGAAGCATTTCATAGTAGGTCTGCGGCGGTGGGGTCATGAAGCGCATGCCCAGACCTTTGAGGGCATCCCAGGTCTTGATCAGGTCGTCGGTCGAAAACGCGACATGCTGGATGCCTTCGCCATTGAACTGCATCAGGAACTCTTCGATTTGCCCCGCCCCCTTGGACGATTCTTCGTTGAGCGGGATTCGGATCATGCCATCGGGTGCAGTCATGGCCTTGGAGGTCAGGCCGGTGTATTCACCCTTGATGTCGAAGTAGCGGATCTCGCGGAAATTGAACAACTTCTCGTAGAAGCCGGCCCAGTAGGCCATACGGCCGCGATACACGTTGTGGGTCAGGTGGTCGATGACCTTCAGGCCCGCTCCGACGGGGTGGCGATCCACGCCTTCGATGAAATTGAAATCGATGTCATAGATCGAACTGCCTTCCTCGAACCGATCGATCAGGTAAAGCGGAGCGCCGCCGATGCCCTTGATCGCCGGAAGACGCAGCTCCATCGGGCCCGTTTCGATTTCAACCGGCTGAGCACCCAGTTCGAGGGCCCGGGCGTAAGCGTCGTGAGCATTGCGCACGCGGAACGCCATGCCGCAGATGGACGGGCCATGCTCGGCGGCAAAATACGAGGCCACACTCTTGGGCTCATTGTTCAGGATCAGGTTGATGTCGCCCTGTCGGTACAGGTGCACATCCTTGGAACGGTGGGTGGCCACCTTGGTAAAGCCCAGCATCTGGAATACAGGTTCCAGAACACCTGGTGTGGGCGAAGCCAGTTCGATGAACTCGAAGCCCATCAAACCCATAGGATTGTCGAAAATATCAGCCATGTGCGTGTCCTCATCTGCAGCGAATTCAATGTTTGCGTAGGATGTCGAACAGCAATGGCGGCGAGCACGGAATGCCCCGCACACTGCGCGCGAGGAAATCACCAATGATCAATCTGAAGCCAGGGTATGTCATAGGACCCGTACTCAGCACGTGTGACCCATCCGGTACGGAGGAGCCTTATTGTTTTTTTCGTAAATCGATTCTACACAGCGTAAATTGTTTTGTCCCGTATTAGTTCCCTGGCCTCCGGCTACGAGGCTATGCTCTGTTCACCCTTCACCGACCCGTTGCGACTATGCCCCTTTCAAGAAAATCGCGTGCAGGCTTCGGCTGGCGAGCCCTGGTGCCGTGGATCGTCGGTGCACTCCCTGTAGCCTGTGCAGTGGCCGTGATGAACTGGCAGATCGAGCGTGACCTGCAAGCCGGCAGTCGGGCGTCTGCCGAGCAGGTCATACAGCATGTCGAGCGCATCCTCGACGGCGCTTCGCGGTCCGCCAGCGCCTTGCTGCCGTTGGCTGGTGTTCCATGCGCCGAGGCCCAGCTGCGGTTGCGTGGCGAAGTCACGCGCAACGCCTTCATCCGCTCGACAAACCTCGTCACTCAGGGGCGGCTTTACTGCAGCTCACTGTTCGGCGCATTCGATGAGCCTGTCAAAACCGGCGACTATGTCGACGGTCATCTTTGGCTGATGGACGGCAATTCGGTAACGCCCGGGCATCCGTTGCTGGTGTATCGCGCCAGTGAGCAAGACCGCGCGGCGATTACCACGGTCGATGGCGAACATCTGCTGATGGCTCTGCGCTTGCTGGGCGCGGGCCATGTGCTGTACCTGCGTGTCGGAAACGCCTGGATGGGCCGCGACGGCACGGTCCACCAAGGGCCAGCGCCCGCTGTGACGAGCGCCCCCGTGTTCATGGCCTCTGCGCACTATCCGTTCAGCGTCGAAGGTGGATACGCAGCGCAGCAGTCCGGCCGGCTCTGGCGCAGTCAATACGTGGCGCTTCTCATCCTGCTGGCGGTACTGGGTACGCTTGCCGGGTTTGCCTGCCATTGGCAGATCCGGCGGGCCACGTCGCCGCGCGCCGAACTGCGCAGGGCGCTGGAGGCAGATGAGTTCTTGCCCTACTTCCAGCCCGTGGTGCGTCAAGGCGACTACCGCTGGGCGGGCGCAGAAGTGCTGATGCGCTGGAATCATCCAACCGAAGGCTTGGTCAGGCCCGA
>CAURYQ010000121.1:0-10639 GCA_963529135.1 uncultured Pseudomonas sp.
TCTGCGGCAGGATTGCTGGCTCCCACAAGGGGAGGCAGTGTCTGCGGCAGGATTGATGGCTCCCACAAGGGGGACAGTGTCTGCGGCAGGATTGATGGCTGCCGCAAAATGGGTGTCTTCCCTTGGCTTCGATTTCCAGCAGGTGAAGCTTCCCTTACAAGCGATGATGCACACTTGTGGGAGCGGCCTAGTGCCGCGATGGGCTGCGCAGCAGCCCCATGGGCTCAGCTGTGGATCATCAATTGTCAGGGCCGCTTTGCGGCCCATCGCGGCACAAGGGAATGCCGTTCGCCTATGGAGACGGCAGTGACTCGCCCCCGAAATCCGATCACGCGTGCTTGCGCGGCACCGGCTTGAGCAACTCGTCAGGGGGCATTTCGCATTTGATCTTGCGCCCCAGCAGCTCTTCGATCGCAGGCAGCTGATACGAGTCATCCTCGCCGGCAAAACTGATCGACACACCACTGGTGCCTGCACGGCCGGTACGCCCGATACGGTGTACGTAATCGTCAGGGTCTTCCGGCAGGGTGAAGTTGATCACATGGCTGATGCCGTCGATATGAATCCCGCGCCCGGCCACGTCGGTCGCCACCAGCACCGTGATGCGCCCCTCGCGGAAGCTTTCCAGGGTACGGATACGCTTGTGTTGCGGCACATCGCCAGACAACTGCGCGGCGTTGACGCCATCGCGCACCAGCTTTTCCTCGATGCGTCGCACTTCGTCCTTGCGGTTGGCGAACACCATCACCCGTTCCCACTTGTTCTGGGTCACCAAGTTGTACAACAGCTTGTACTTGTCGCTGCCGGCCACCGCATAGACGTGCTGCTCGACCGTTTCGCTGGCCACGTTTTCAGGCTCGATCTCGACGATGGCAGGATCAGTGGTCCATTGCTTGGCCAGGTTCATCACGTCATCGGTGAAGGTGGCCGAGAACAGCAGCGTCTGGCGCTCGCTCTTGGGTGGCGTCTGGCGAATGATCTGGCGCACTTGCGGGATGAAGCCCATGTCCAGCATGCGATCCGCTTCATCCAGTACCATCACCTCGACCATGTCCAGGTGCACTTCCCCGCGCTGGTTGAAATCCAGCAGGCGACCAGGGGTGGCGACCAGAATGTCGCAGTGGCGTGCCTCCAGGGCCTTGAGCTGCTTGTCGAAGTCCATGCCGCCAACGAAGCTCATCACGTTCAGGCCGGTGTATTTGGTCAGGGCTGCCGCGTCCTTGGCAATCTGCACCACCAGCTCGCGGGTGGGCGCGATGATCAGCGCGCGAGGCTCGCCCATGTAACGCTCCTTGGGCGGCGGCGTCTGTTGCAGCTGGGAAATGATCGAGATCAGAAACGCGGCGGTTTTGCCAGTGCCGGTCTGGGCCCTGCCGATCGCGTCCTGGCCCCGCAGCGTGAAGCCCAGCACCTGCGCTTGAATCGGTGTGCAGTAGGGGAAGCCAAGGTCGTGGATGGCGTGCATCACCTCATTGGAGAGCTTGAAGTCGTGGAAGCGGGTCTTGCCTTCCTGCGGCTCGACCACGAAATCTTCGGGTTTCCACAGGCTGGCCTGGGGTTTGGGCTTGGGCTTGCGTTCCCGGCGCGGTTTGTCATTGGCCGGTTTGGCGGCGGCAGGCTGTTCGGCTTGGGCGGCAGGTTGGCTGCGAGGTACGGCAGGGGCCACGGGCGAATGGGCCTGGGGAGCGGCTGGCGCCGGAGGAATGCTGGCAGCGGGCGCGATGGCCTCGGGGGCAATGTCTCCCTTGCCGAATATTTTCTTGAGTGCCTTGAGCACGGTCATCTCGTCAATTGGTTAAGGAATGTACGCCGGGCAGTGTAATGCAAGATCCCTGCTCGGCGTAGTGCAATGGCCCTTCGACCATACGCGCAGGTGGCTCACTGCAGTTGCGCGGCCAACCACTGGAGAATGTCGTTCAACTCTTCGACGACCACTTCGTGCTCCATCGGGTACTCGTGCCAGCGCGCCGCTACGCCCCAGGTGTTCAGGTACTCGAAGGCGGTGCGTCCCATCGATGGGATCACCACCGGGTCGTGCACGCCATGCAGGCACAAGGCCGGGGTGCGTTGCTGGCAAGCGCTCAACTGATGGTCGTCAGCGAAGGTGGGGGCATAGGTGGAGAGGGCAAGCACGCCACCCAGCGCTTCCTGCCACTTTATATAGGCCGTGTGCAGTACCACTGCGCCGCCTTGGGAGAAGCCGGCCAGGAAGATGCGCGACAGGTTGATGCCCTTGGCCTGCTCGGCCTTGATCAGCGCGATGACCTGTTCGGCCGAGGCGTCGAGCTGGGCTTCGTCGATGGCCCTGGCTGGGGTCATGGCCTTGATGTCGTACCAGCTGGGCATGGCATAGCCGCCGTTGATGCTCACCGGCCGCGTCGGTGCCTGGGGCATGACGAAGCGGGTAGTGAGCAGGTGCTGCTGCATGAATTCAGCCACCGGTAGGAAGTCGTAACGGTCGGCGCCCAGGCCGTGCAACCAGATCACACAGGCATCTGCGGCTTTCTGGGGTTCGAGAATGAGTGGGTCGGTCATGACTGCTCCGAAAACGTGCGTGTATAGGGGTGTCGTGCTTGAAAAAAAGGCGCGAGCCCGACGAGTCGGAAAAAGAATGTCGCAACGATGCAACTTTTCCTACTTGACTCGTGCTTAAACGCTCAAGCCACGCGATCTGGTACGCGGTTTGCACTTCCATCTGTGATGCAAAGGACAGGCCGAGACGGTAACACCCTTTGCACGCGAAGGCTGTCACAGAACAGCCCATTGCGCCAAGAGACCCAATAACAAGCCAATACGGGTCGGATGCGCCTCAAAAGGGTGCGGTGCAATTCCGGCTCGATACAACAAGAGCGATTTGGAGGTTGTGAATGAAGATGTTGAAAACCACCCTGGCAGTCCTGACCG
Source organism: uncultured Pseudomonas sp. (assembly GCA_963529135.1). Taxonomy (GTDB): domain Bacteria; phylum Pseudomonadota; class Gammaproteobacteria; order Pseudomonadales; family Pseudomonadaceae; genus Aquipseudomonas. Next base: position 2,905 of record CAURYQ010000121.1, read on the forward strand.
CTGCCGCTGCACTGGGCGCCGTAAGCACGGCCCAGGCCGGTGCGACGCTCGACGCGGTGAAGAAGAAGGGCTTCGTCCAGTGTGGCGTGAGTGACGGTCTTCCTGGCTTCTCCGTTCCGGATGCACAAGGCAAGATCGTCGGGATCGATGCCGATGTCTGTCGCGCCGTGGCGGCAGCGGTATTCGGGGACGCGACCAAGGTCAAGTTCAGCCAGCTCAACGCCAAAGAACGCTTCACCGCACTGCAATCTGGCGAAGTCGATGTGCTGTCGCGCAACACCACCTGGACCAGCTCGCGCGATGCCGGCATGGGCCTGATGTTCACCGGTGTCACCTACTACGACGGCGTGGGCTTCCTGGTCAACAAGAAGCTTGGCGTGGCCAGCGCCAAGGAGCTGGACGGCGCTACCATCTGCATCCAGGCGGGCACCACGACGGAGCTGAACGTATCGGACTTCTTCCGCGCCAACGGCCTGAAATACACCCCAATCACCTTCGACACCTCGGATGAAAGCGCCAAGTCGCTGGAGTCTGGCCGCTGCGACGTGCTGACTTCGGACAAGTCGCAACTCTTCGCCCAGCGCTCCAAGCTGGCCGCGCCGGGTGATTACGTGGTGCTGCCGGAGACCATCTCCAAGGAACCTCTGGGCCCGGTCGTGCGCAAGGGTGACGAGGAGTGGTTCAGCATCGTCAAGTGGACCCTGTTCGCCATGCTCAATGCCGAAGAAGCCGGCATCACCTCCAAGAATGTAGAGGCCGAGGCCAAAGGCACCAAGAACCCTGACGTGGCACGCCTGCTCGGTGGCGACGGTGAGTACGGCAAGGACCTCAAGCTGCCCAAGGACTGGGTAGTGCAGATCGTCAAGCAAGTGGGCAACTACGGCGAAGTGTTCGAGAAGAACCTGGGCCAGAGCACCGACCTGAAGATCGACCGTGGCATGAACGCCCTGTGGAACAACGGCGGCATCCAGTACGCGCCACCTGTGCGCTGATGGTTGCACCTGCGGTGGCATCCCGCCGCCGCAGGCTGTCCGACACCCTTCTCTTCGGGGCATTTCATGCAAAATCGAATTGGCGCACGAAAGGGTTTATCCCTGAGCGATCCACGTGTGCGCGCGTGGCTGTTCCAGCTGCTGACGATCGTCTTCGTGGTCGGCCTGGGCTGGTACCTTTTTCACAACACGCAAACCAACCTGCAGCACCGCGGCATCACCTCGGGCTTCGACTTCCTCGACCGCAGTGCCGGCTTCGGCATCGCCCAGCACCTGATTCCCTATGTGGAGTCGGACAGCTATGCACGGGTGTTCGTCATCGGGCTGCTCAATACCTTGCTGGTGACCCTCATCGGTGTGGTGCTGGCGACGTTGCTGGGCTTCATCATCGGTGTCGCCCGACTGTCGCCGAACTGGATGATCAACAAGCTGGCTACCGTGTATGTGGAAACCTTCCGCAACATCCCACCGCTGTTGCAGATCCTGTTCTGGTATTTCGCCGTGTTCCTGACCCTGCCCGGGCCCCGGGGCAGCATCAATATCGATGACGCCTTCTTCATCAGCAACCGCGGCCTGAACATGCCGGGTGCGTCCATTGCGCAGGGCTTCTGGCCGTTCGTTGCCGCCCTGCTGCTGGCAGTGCTGGCCACGGCACTGATGGTGCGTTGGGCCAACCGGCGCTTCGAGGATACGGGCCAGCCGTTTCACAAGTTCTGGGTGGGGCTGGCGCTGATGATCGGCATTCCGGGCGCCTGTGCGCTGCTGTTCGGCAACCCCGTGCAATGGGAAATGCCGCAGCTCAAGGGCTTCAACTTCGTCGGCGGCTGGGTGCTGATCCCTGAACTGCTGGCCCTGACCCTGGCCTTGACGATCTACACCGCAGCGTTCATCGCCGAAATCGTGCGCTCGGGCATCCGTTCGGTCAGCCACGGCCAGACCGAAGCGGCGCGTTCGCTGGGGCTGCGCGAGGGGCCAACCCTGCGCAAGGTGATTATCCCGCAGGCGTTGCGCGTGATCATTCCACCGCTTACCAGCCAGTACCTGAACCTGGCGAAGAACTCGTCGCTGGCCGCAGGCATCGGCTATCCGGAAATGGTCTCGCTGTTCGCCGGCACCGTGCTCAACCAGACCGGCCAGGCCATCGAGGTGATTGCCATCACCATGAGCGTCTATCTGGCCATCAGCATCAGCATTTCGCTGTTGATGAACTGGTACAACAAGCGCATCGCGCTGATCGAACGGTGAGGACACGCCTGTGAATGCCCATGTTTTCAAACCTGACATGCCGCCACCGGTGAAAACCGTCGGCGTGCTCGCCTGGATGCGTGCCAACCTGTTTTCCAGCTGGCTCAATACCCTGCTCACGCTGTTCGCCATCTACCTGGTCTGGCTGATCGTGCCGCCGCTGGTGCAGTGGGCATTGATCGACGCGAACTGGGTCGGTACCACACGTGCCGACTGCACCAAGGAGGGGGCCTGCTGGGTGTTCATTCAGCAGCGTTTCGGCCAGTTCATGTATGGCTATTACCCGACCGAGCTGCGCTGGCGGGTGGACCTGACCGTATGGCTGGCGGTGCTGGGCGCGGCGCCGTTGTTCATCCGCAGCTTCCCGCGCAAGGCGGTCTATGGCCTGGGGTTCCTGGTGCTGTACCCGCTGGTGGCCTACACCCTGCTGCATGGCGGGCTCTTTGGCCTGGAGACGGTGCCGACCAGCCAGTGGGGCGGTTTGATGCTGACCCTGGTGATCGCCACCGTCGGTATCGTCGGCGCCTTGCCCCTGGGGATCGTACTGGCCCTGGGGCGGCGCTCGCGCATGCCGGCGGTGAAGGTGGTGTGCGTGACCTTCATCGAGTTCTGGCGAGGCGTGCCCCTGATTACCGTGCTGTTCATGTCATCGGTGATGCTGCCGCTGTTCCTGCCCGAAGGCATGAGCTTCGACAAGCTCCTGCGGGCGATGATCGGGGTCATCTTGTTCCAGTCGGCGTACATCGCCGAGGTGGTCCGTGGAGGGCTGCAAGCCATTCCCAAGGGGCAATACGAAGCCGCCGCCGCCATGGGGCTGGGCTACTGGCGCTCGATGGGGCTGGTAATCCTGCCCCAGGCGCTGAAGCTGGTTATCCCTGGCATCGTCAACACCTTCATCGCCCTGTTCAAGGACACCAGCCTGGTGATCATCATCGGCCTGTTCGACCTGCTCAACAGTGTCAAGCAAGCTGCCGCCGACCCGGCCTGGCTGGGCATGGCCACCGAAGGCTATGTGTTCGCCGCCCTGGTTTTCTGGATTTTCTGTTTCGGTATGTCCCGCTACTCCATGCACCTGGAGCGCAAGCTGGACACTGGCCACAAGCGTTAGGAGTTTCGAAATGAGTGAAGCGATCAAGCAGCCTGCCGGCCCCGAAGGCATCATCCAGATGCAGGGTGTGAACAAGTGGTATGGCCAGTTCCATGTGCTCAAGGACATCAACCTCAATGTTCGCCAAGGCGAGCGCATCGTGTTGTGCGGGCCTTCGGGCTCGGGCAAGTCCACCACCATCCGCTGCCTGAACCGCCTGGAGGAACACCAGCAGGGGCGGATCGTGGTCGACGGCGTGGAACTGACCAACGACCTCAAGCAGATCGAGGCCATCCGCCGCGAAGTGGGCATGGTGTTCCAGCACTTCAACCTGTTTCCACACCTCACCATTCTGGAGAACTGCACCCTGGCACCGATGTGGGTACGCAAGATGCCCAAACGCAAGGCCGAGGAAATCGCCATGCACTACCTGGAACGCGTGCGTATCCCTGAACAGGCACACAAGTACCCAGGGCAGTTGTCCGGTGGTCAGCAACAGCGTGTGGCCATCGCTCGGGCGCTGTGCATGAAACCCAAGATCATGCTGTTCGATGAACCAACCTCGGCGCTGGACCCGGAAATGGTCAAGGAGGTGCTCGATACCATGGTTGGCCTGGCCGAAGATGGCATGACCATGCTCTGCGTCACCCATGAAATGGGCTTCGCCCGCACCGTGGCCAACCGGGTGATCTTCATGGACAAGGGCGAGATCGTCGAGCAGGCCTCACCGGATGACTTCTTCGACCGGCCGCAGAGTGATCGCACGCGCCTGTTCCTCAGCCAGATCCTGCACTGAGGCACCAGGCTCCGAAGGAGGGCGCAGGCTGGTAGCACACGCCCTCACAGCAGCTCCATGGCAAGGATCGCCGGGGCCGCTGTGCAGCCCATTGATCAGTGGGCACGCTCATCCGCCCACAGGCCTTGGCGTTACTTTTCTTCCGGTTTGGTCACCGGTGCTGGCGGTGGCCGCAGCCCCACCTCGGCGATCAGCTTGAGCTGCTGGCCGTTTCGCATCACCTCGATGGTGATCTTTTCATTGGGCTTGATGCGTGCCACCTGGTTCATCGACCGGCGGCCATCGCCAGCCGGCTCGCCATTGATGCTCAGGATCACATCACCCAACTGCAACCCGGCCTTGGCCGCCGGGCCTTCGCGGAAGATGCCCGCTACCACGATGCCTGGGCGGTCTTTCATGCCGAACGATTCGGCGAGCTCCGCGCTCAGCGGCTGAACCTCGATGCCCAGCCAGCCACGGATGACCTGGCCGTGCTCGACGATCGACTTCATCACCTCAAGCGCCAGTTTTACAGGGATGGCGAAGCCGATACCTTGCGAACCACCTGATTTGGAGAAGATGGCAGTGTTGATGCCGATCAGGTTGCCGTTGGCATCCACCAGGGCCCCACCGGAGTTGCCCGGGTTGATCGCCGCATCGGTCTGGATGAAGTCTTCATAGTTGTTCAGGCCCAGCTGATTGCGGCCGGTGGCGCTGATGATACCCATGGTCACGGTCTGACCGACCCCAAAGGGGTTGCCGATCGCGAGCGATACGTCGCCGATGCGAATGGTGTCGGAGCGCCCGATGGTGATGGCCGGCAGTTTCTTCAGGTCGATCTTGAGCACCGCCAGGTCGGTCTCCGGGTCGCTGCCGATCACCCTGGCCAGGGTTTCCCGGCCATCCTTGAGCGCAACGACGATCTGGTCAGCGCCGCTGGTGACATGGTTGTTGGTCAGCAGATAACCCTCGGGGCTCATGATCACGGCCGAACCGAGGCTGGACTCCCAGCGGCGTTGCTTGGGCAGGTTGTCACCGAAGAAACGGCGGAACTGCGGATCTTCGAACAGCGGGTGCGAGCTCTTGTTCACCACCTTGGTGGTGTACAGGTTGGCCACGGCGGGCGCTGCCAGGGTCACGGCGTCGGCATAGGAAACCGGACCCTGCACCACCTGCGTTGACTGGGGCGCCTGTTGCAGGTTGACATCCTGGCTGGGCAAGCCGACCCACTCCGGAAAACGCTGGATGATCAGTACGGCGATGAGCACGCCGGTGAGCAGGGGCCAGCCAAAGTAACGCAGAGCCTTGAACATGAACGAATCCTGGAAAGAGCCGGGGCCTGGGGGCCGCGCAGTGGAGCGTGGGCGCGCGATCATACACCGGTTCCCCCGGTGCCGACGACAGCCCATAATGGCCCGCATTATACGGAGCTTCTTCAGGCCTTGCGCCTGGGTCGCACGCAGATTTTTCGAGGAGATTCCCCATGGCCGTCGCGCTGAGTACATTGGTCGAAGAAGCCGAGCGCTACCTTGGCAGCAGCAGGATTCAGGACTATTGCCCCAACGGCCTGCAGGTCGAGGGCCGGCCTCAGGTCGGGCGCATCGTCACGGGCGTGACCGCCAGCCAGGCATTGCTCGATGCGGCCGTGGAGGCTCAAGCCGATTTGGTGCTGGTGCACCATGGTTATTTCTGGAAGGGCGAAAACCCCTGCATCACCGGTATGCGTCAGCGGCGTCTGAAGACCCTGCTGAACAATGACATCAGCCTGTTGGCCTTTCACCTGCCGCTCGACGTGCACCCGGAGGTAGGCAACAACGTGCAGTTGGCGCAACAGTTGGACATCACCGTCGAAGGCCCGCTCGATCCGGACAACCCCAAGGTGGTCGGGCTGGTGGGGTCGCTGGCCCAGCCGATGACTGCCCGTGATTTTGCCCATCGCGTGCAGGACGTGCTGGGGCGCGAGCCGTTGCTGATCGAGCAGGACAGGATCGTGCGACGCGTCGGTTGGTGCACCGGCGGCGGCCAGGGGTACATCGATACGGCGATCGCAGCCGGCGTGGATTTGTACCTGACCGGCGAAGCGTCGGAGCAGACCTACCACAGCGCCCGCGAAAACGGCGTCAGCTTCATCGCCGCAGGGCATCATGCGACCGAGCGCTATGGGGTGCAGGCATTGGGCGACTACCTGGCACGGCGCTTTGCCGTGGAGCATCTGTTCATCGATTGCCCCAATCCGATCTAGCGGGGGTACCGTGGGCTCCACTCGACAGCGTATCCGGGTCTAGGTTTGAACGGTGTGCGCTGCGCGTGGCAGGCCAACGCCAAGCTGCGTAAACGCCGGCCTGCAGCCCAAACCCGCAGTCATATGGTTAGACGCTTTCGATCTATCCAGGCGTCTAAATAGAAGCATCCGCTGTGGTAGAGTGGCTCGCTCGAACACGGCCCGCTGGCCGTCCATAAGATCGTTTTTCGTGAGTAGCCATGGTCGACAAACTGACGCACTTGAAACAGCTGGAGGCGGAGAGCATCCATATCATCCGCGAGGTGGCCGCCGAGTTCGACAACCCGGTCATGCTGTACTCGATCGGCAAGGATTCCGCCGTGATGCTGCACCTGGCGCGCAAGGCTTTCTTCCCAGGCAAGCTGCCGTTCCCGGTGATGCACGTCGACACCCAGTGGAAATTCCAGGAGATGTACCGTTTCCGCGACAAGATGGTCGAGGAAATGGGGCTTGACCTGATCACCCACGTCAACCCCGAGGGTGTGGCGCAGGGCATCAACCCTTTCACCCACGGCAGCTCCAAGCACACCGACATCATGAAGACTCAGGGCCTGAAACAGGCGCTGGACAAGCATGGCTTCGATGCCGCTTTCGGTGGTGCGCGCCGCGACGAAGAGAAGTCGCGTGCCAAGGAGCGGGTGTATTCCTTCCGTGACAGCAAGCACCGCTGGGACCCTAAGAACCAACGGCCCGAGTTGTGGAACGTTTATAACGGCAAGGTCAACAAGGGTGAATCCATTCGCGTGTTCCCCCTGTCCAACTGGACCGAGCTGGATATCTGGCAGTACATCTACCTCGAAGGCATCCCGATCGTGCCGCTGTATTTCGCCGCCGAGCGCGAAGTGATCGAGAAGAATGGCACCCTGATCATGATTGACGACGATCGTATCCTCGAGCACCTGTCCGAGGAAGAAAAGGCCCGTATCGTCAAGAAGAAAGTGCGTTTCCGTACCCTGGGCTGCTACCCGCTGACCGGTGCCGTGGAGTCGGAAGCCGAAACGCTCACCGACATCATTCAGGAAATGCTTCTGACGCGCACGTCCGAGCGCCAGGGCCGGGTCATCGACCATGACGGTGCCGGTTCCATGGAAGACAAGAAACGTCAGGGCTATTTCTAAGCTCAAGCGGCACGCTGCAGGAGAAGCAGAACGCGTAGCGTTCGAACCTTGTGGATTGCCGCCTGCACTGCCCGCGAGCGCTCCAGAATGCCAAGTGGGTTGATCAACAGAATTTCTAACTAGTTGTACGCCGACAAGCTCGCCGCTTGAAGCTGACAGCTTGGAGCTTGAATGAGATGAGTCACCAATCCGATTTGATCAGCGAAGACATCCTCGCTTATCTGGCTCAGCACGAGC
>CAURYQ010000122.1:0-10279 GCA_963529135.1 uncultured Pseudomonas sp.
CCCTTCGGTCACTCCGGAGAAGATGCCATCCGCCATTGGTTCCAGCATGCTGCCAACCGGGGCTGGCTGGACGACATGCGTGATGACCAACGGGCCGATTTTCTCAATTTCGAAGGCAACGCCCAAGGTTTTCGTGTACTGACGCAGTTGGAATATCACCAGTTCGACGGCGGCACCCGCTTGACCTACGCCACCCTTGGAACGTACTTGAAGTACCCCTGGAGCGCCCGTCACGCCGATGCACTGGGTTATAAAAAGCACAAGTTCGGGAGCTATCAGAGCGAATTGCCGCTGCTGGAACAAATCGCCGGTCGCCTGGGTTTGCCTCAGGTGGACGAGCAACGCTGGGCGCGGCATCCCCTTGTGTACTTGATGGAAGCCGCGGACGACATCTGTTATGGCCTGATCGACTTGGAAGATGGCCTTGAGATGGAGCTTCTGGAGTATGCGGAAGTCGAAGCGCTGTTGCTCGATCTGGTAGGCAACGACTTGCCCGAGACCTACAAGCAGCTTGGCCCAGGTGACTCGAGGCGCCGCAAGCTGGCAATCCTGCGCGGCAAAGCCATCGAACACCTGACCAACGCGGCGGCGCACGCCTTCGTGGAGCAGCAGCCAGCGCTGCTCGCAGGGCGCCTGCCCGGCGATCTGGTTGAGCACATGCACGGCCCGGCCAAACGCTGCGTATTGCAAGCCAAGGCGATGGCGCGGAACAAGATCTTTCAAGACAAGCGCAAGACCCTTCACGAGATCGGTGCCTACACCACGCTGGAGATCCTGCTGAACACGTTCTGTGGCGCAGCGCTGGAACAGCACGGTGGCCGTACTCCATCGTTCAAGAGCCGCAGGGTGTTGGACCTGCTCGGCAACAATGCGCCTGACCCTCAGGGTTCGCTTTACCAGGCCTTCCTGCGCATGATCGACTTCATTGCCGGGATGACGGACAGCTATGCCAGCGAGATGGCCCGTGAAATGACAGGTCGTACAAGCCCGCCTTGAACGCAGCCCTGAGCTCGCGGGCGCCCCATCGGAGCGCGTGAACTTGCTCAAGCCCCTTCGCGCGCGCAGTGCTCATTCATCGAACTCGGAACATTAATATTAGCTAACAAACACAGTTTGACTTTGACTGCTCACACAATAATACGTAAGCAGTTTTGGTTAATCTTGTAGTCCATTTCCTATAAATGGATATTGAGCACTCTTCGCATTACCTGCTGCTTCCAACTGAGTTAAGGTGCCGACTGTCACCCTCATAGGTAGCAGGGAATTAGAACATGCACTCCATATTCATCGTCGACGACCATCCGGTGATCCGGCTGGCAGTGCGCATGCTTCTGGAAAATCAGAATTACAAGATCGCTGGCGAGTCGGACAATGGCGTCGATGCCATGCAGATGATTCGCGAAACCAACCCCGACCTGATCATCCTGGACATCAGCATTCCCAAGCTCGATGGCCTGGAAGTACTGGCTCGCTTCCAGTCCTTGGCTCTTTCCCAGAATATTCTTGTACTGACCGCCCAGTCTCCAGCGCTGTTCGCAGTACGCTGCATGCAGTCGGGTGCTGCTGGTTATGTCTGCAAACAAGAGGACTTGAGCGAGCTACTCAGCGCGGTAAAAGCAGTACTGGCCGGGTACAACTATTTCCCCAGTCAGGCCATGCAAGGCCACCCAGCTATAAATACCGACTTACAACGTTTGAGCACTGTCAACGACCGAGAACTCATGGTTCTGCAACTTTTCGCACAAGGACGTACCAATAAGGAAATAGCAAAGGGCATGTTTCTAAGTAGCAAGACTGTCAGTACCTACAAGAAACGCCTGATGCATAAACTCGACGCCAGCACCCTGGTCGACCTGATCGACATGGCCAAGCGCAACGCACTGGTCTGAGGGCTTCATGGCACGCTCTCTCGCCTTTCTGCTTTCTTGTGTCTTCGCACTGCTCGGCAACCTGGCCAATGCCGAGCAACAAGGCGCCACTCAACTGTCTCTGGTCGCCCGCTCCACCGCGCGACCGGTGATACCCGTGTTTACCCCTGAGCAGCAGCAATGGTTGAACACCCACCGCGAACTTGTGGTCGGCACCTCTTCACCGGATTATCCGCCTTTCGACATCAGCAGCGGCGGGCGCGACTACCAAGGGCTGACGGCAGAGTACGCCAGTCTGCTCGGCAAGGCGCTCGACCTGCCGGTCCGCGTGTTGCGCTACTCCAGCCGTCAGGCGGCCCTCCAGGCGCTGAAACACGGTGACATCGACCTGCTGGGCAGCGCCAATGGGTATGACGCCAATTATCCAGGCGTTGTACTTTCCCACCCTTATGCCATCGACCAACCCGTACTTGTCACCCGTGAAGACGAACACAGGGCGTTGGATACTGGCCTGGCGGGCATGCGCCTTGGCATGCTCTATCACTACTTGCCAAAGAAAGAAGTAGTGAGTGCTTATCCCGATGCCAAGCTGCTTGCCTTCGGGTCATCGAGCGACGCCTTGAATGCGGTGGCGTTCGGCCAGGCTGACGTCTTCATCGGCGACACCATTTCCACACACTACCAACTCAACCGCGGCCACCTGCCACGGCTGCGCATGGCCAACTTCGGCAACCACGAAGCGTTCGGCTTCAGTTTCGCCCTTCGCGACAACGACACCGTGCTGCTCGCCCTGGTCAACGCTGCGCTCGACAGCCAGCCTGCCGCCCTGCGCTCGAGCCTGTTCAAACGCTGGAGCGCAGGCAGCGACCTTCTGCTGACCGATCGCAAACTCCGACTCACGCGCACCGAAGAACAATGGCTGCAACGTCACCCAGTGATGCGCGTAGTCGTCGACGGCACGGCAGCGCCACTGTCCTACTTCGACAATTCTGGCTATTTTCGCGGGATCACCGCAGACCTGCTGGAGCTGATAAGCCTGCGCACCGGCTTGCGCTTCGAAGTGCAACGGGCCAGCGGCATTGCAGACATGATCGCACGGGTCAAGGATGGCCGCGCCGATGTGATCGCGGCACTGGCAAGCGGCAGCATCGACCAGAATGACTTGCAGATCAGCCAGGCGTATCTGGACAGCACCTACGTGCTGGTCAATCGCAAGGGCAAGGCGGCAGCCACTTCGCTGGACGACCTGCGCGGCAAGCGCATCGCGATCACCCGCTACAGCGCCCTGGACACGATGCTCTCGCGCTATCACCCACAAATCGGATGGATAGAAACCGAAAGCTCGTATTATTCCATGGCCCTGCTCAACAGCGGGGCAGTGGATGCGGTCATCACCACACTGATCGACGCCAACCATGCCCTGGCGAGCAACCCCGAGCTGATCATCCGCACCACGGTGGGCAGCGATCCCGCCAGCTATGCCATGGCTACCAGTGCGTCCTCCAAGGCGCTCCTTTCGATTCTGGACAAGGCGCTTTCGAGCATTTCGCCGGAGGAGCTGGGAGTCATCAACAACCGCTGGCGGGGCTATACCCTGCTCGAGGACGCCCAAGGCGAAGGTTTTCGTCGCTTGATGATAGTGGTCGCCCTGGGTGCAGCGGTATTGCTGTTGCTGGCCTTGCTATGGAACGCTCGCCTGCGTTTGCAGATTCGTCAGCGTCAGCAGGCGGAGCGGGCCCTGAACGATCAGGTGGCCTTCATGCGCGCGTTGCTCAACGGCACACCGCACCCGATGTACGTCCGTGATCGGGAAGGCTGCCTGCAAAGCTGCAACTACAGCTACCTCGAAGCCGTGCAGGCATGTGCCGAAGAAGTGCTGGGCAAGCAACTCGAAAGCAGTCTGTTCGCCGACTGCGAGCAGACCCGACAGATTCAGGCCGACTACGGCAAGGTCATGGCCGCCGGTACACCCTTGATCATGGACCGGCCGTTGCGTATCAAAGGGCGGGAAATCACCATCTATCACTGGATCCTCCCCTACCGGGATTCGTTGGGCGAGGTGCAGGGGATCATTGGCGGATGGATCGACATCAGCGAGCGCCGTCAGCTGGTCAACGAACTGCGTCAGGCCAAGCAACAGGCCGATGACGCCAACCGGGCCAAGAGCACCTTCCTGGCCACCATCAGCCACGAAATCCGCACCCCCATGAACGCTGTCATCGGCATGCTCGAACTCGCCGTCAAGCGGGCCGAGCAAGGCCAGGTCGATCGTGGCGCACTGACGTTGGCTCACCATTCGGCCAAGGACCTGCTTGGCTTGATCGGCGACATCCTGGACATCGTCCGCATCGAATCAGGCCATCTCACACTGGCCCCCGAGGTGGTCGATCTGGCTGCGCTGCTCGAATCGGTCGGTCGCATTTTCGAGGGCCAGGCCCGGCAGAAAGGCCTGGCGCTTGAGGTCATCATCGAGCCGGCAGCGCGCTGCCAGGTCTTGCTGGACCCGCTACGTTTCAAGCAGGTGCTATCCAATCTGGTGAGCAATGCCATCAAGTTCACCGAGCACGGTCAGGTGCGTATACACGCAAGGTTGCTCCAGGTTTCGGATTCCACCGGTTCACTGCTGGACATGGAAGTGCGCGACAGCGGTATCGGTATCCATTCGGACGATCTGCAGCGGCTGTTCAATCCCTTCGTTCAAGCGAATCCGCACAGCCAGGGGGCACGCGCTGGAACCGGCCTGGGCCTTACCATCTGCCGCACCCTGTGCGACATGATGGGCGCCGACCTCAGTATCAAGAGTCTGGAAGGCCTGGGCACCCAGGTTCGCGTGAAGATGCCGCTGCAACAAGCTGACCATGCAATGCTGCCGGCACCCGTGCCCGAGCGCTTGCAGGCCCCCGATCCGCAGTTGAACGTGCTGGTGATCGATGACCATCCCGCCAACCTGCAGTTGATGGCCCAGCAGCTCGGCTATCTGGGGCTGCAATACGCGACGGCCACCGATGGCCGGGAGGGTCTGTCGGCATGGCGCGCAGGCGACTTCGACGTGCTGGTACTCGACTGCAACATGCCTCACATGAACGGTTACCAGTTGGCGACGGCGGTACGTACCGAAGAGCAGCGTACGGGGCGCAGGCGCTGCACGATCCTGGGCTATACGGCCAACGCCCAACCCGAAGTACGACGCAAATGCCTGAGCTCTGGCATGGACGATTGCCTGCTCAAGCCCATCAGCCTGAGCACCTTGAGTCAGCACCTGGCGGCAGTGAACACGCAGCGTCGGAACAAAAGCCGACGCAAGCCCTATTGCCTCAATGGGCTGAGCTCGGTGGTGGGGCATGACCCGGCTGACCATGAACGCTTTCTCCAGGCGCTGCGGCAAAGCCTGGAGACCGATTTCGCCTTGCTGATGGACCTGCACCCTGACCGAGACCAGGAGGCAATCGCAGGCCAGGCCCACAAGGTCCTGAGCGCAGCCCGCATGCTCGAGGCTGGCGAGCTCATGCGAGCGTGCCAGGCACTGGAAAGCGACACGCTCACGCCCGCCGACCTGCGTCTGCGACGCCAAGCCCTTGCCAGGCACATGCGCCGCGTGCACCGCGCCCTGACGCAGGACTTGTCGACGACGACCTGCACGCAGGCAGGCAACCGGCCGTGTTAACTGATAGACTGCGCGGCGTTATTACCTAAGAGGATTGTTTCATGGCCACAAACCGCTCCCGTCGTCTGCGCAAGAAGCTGTGTGTCGACGAGTTTCAGGAATTGGGCTTCGAGCTGAACCTGGAATTCAAAGAGGATCTGGATGACCAGGCAATCGATGCTTTCCTCGACGCGTTCCTTGCCGAAGCCATGGATGCCAATGGCCTCGACTATGTAGGCGGTGACGATTATGGTCTGGTGTGCTCGGTCAAGCGTGGCTCGGTCACCGAAGAGCAGCGTGCTGCCGTCGAAGCCTGGCTCAAAGGCCGCAGCGAACTGACCAAAGTTGAGGTCAGCCCGCTTCTCGACGCCTGGTACCCGGAAAAGCCGATCAACAAGGCAGAGTAATCCTCTGCTTTTCGTTGGTTCGCAGAAGGCCACCCCTCGGGGTGGCCTTTTTGCTTTTCAGCGCGGGCGTTGCGCGCAGCACAGGGTTTGACGTCGGTCATCACCACACGTGATACGCGTATGCATCGAACTGGCGCAACTCAGTGGGGCTTGGGGCATAATGCGTATTCTTTCGTTCTGGGGCCATCGTCCGCATACAGCCCCAATGCCCTTTCTCCTCCTTGCAGGGTATCCATTGATCATGATCAAAACGCTTCGCCCCATCGTACTTGCCGGCCTGCTGCTGCCGTTCGCCCTGACCAGCCAGGCAGCGCCGGTCAATACAAGCCTTTCGCCCAAAGTGCAGCAGGCACTCAAAGCCAACAAACTGCAGGACACGGCGTTGTCGCTGGTGATGTTGCCCTTGGATGGCCCTGGCACCGCCACCGTATTCAACGCCGACGTGTCGGTGAACCCTGCCTCGACCATGAAGCTGGTGACCACCTATGCCGCGCTCGAGCTGCTCGGGCCTACCTACCAGTGGAAAACGGAGTTCTTCACCGACGGCACGCTCAATAACGGCGTGCTCAACGGCAACCTCTATCTCAAGGGTGGCGGCGACCCCAAGCTGAACATGGAAAAGTTGTGGTTACTGATGCGTGATCTGCGTGCCAACGGGGTGCGGACCATCACCGGTGACCTGGTGCTCGACCGTAGCCACTTCGTACAGCCTAACCTTCCGCACTTCAATGACGACGGGGGTGATCAGAACAAGCCCTTCTTGGTGAAGCCCGATTCGTTGCTGGTCAACCTCAAGGCGTTGCGCTTCGTGGCTCGCAATGACGGCGGCAGGGTCAGCGTCGCCGTGGAGCCTCCAATTGCAAGCATCCGCATCGACAATCAGGTCAAGGCCGTCAACGGCAAGAATTGCGCCGGAGACGTACGCTACAACCCCGTGCCGCAGCCGGACGGCATCACCGTCACGGTCAGTGGCCAGTTGGGCGAAGGCTGCAACTCGCAGACCTATCTGGCACTGCTCGATCATCCGACCTACGCCGCCGGCGCGGTGCGCGCCATCTGGAACGAATTGGGTGGAAGCATTCAGGGCACCGACCGCATCGAAAACGTACCCAAGGGGGCACGCCTGCTCGCTCGCGCCTTCTCACCCGATCTGGTGGAAGTCATCCGTGACATCAACAAGTACAGCAACAACACCATGGCCCAGCAACTGTTCCTGAGCCTGGGGGCCCAGTTCCGTACCGACGCCGATGGCGACGACGCGCGTGCTGCGCAACGCGTCGTGCGCCAATGGCTGGCCAAAAAAGGCATCACCGCGCCGCACCTCGTCATGGAGAACGGCTCGGGCCTGTCCCGTGCCGAACGCGTGAGCACTCGAGAGATGGCAGCCATGCTGCAAGCGGCCTGGAAAAGCCCCTATGCGGCAGAATTCATGAGTTCACTGCCGCTGGTGGGCATGGACGGCACCATGCGCAAGCGACTCAAGCGCACGGCCATGACCGGTGAGGGACACATCAAGACCGGCACCCTCAATACCGTGAGGGCGATTGCCGGTTTCAGCCGTGACAGCAATGGCCACACCTGGGCAGTGGCCGCGATCCTCAATGACCCCAAGCCATGGGGTGCATCGCAAGTGCTGGACCAAGTGCTGCTGGACCTCTACCGCCAACCAAACGCAGGGGCAGGTACAGCTGCCAGGTAACCCGCATGGCCTGTGCCCTTTGCAGGGCACAGGCCATGGCGCATCAACGCAGCTGCAGCTTCCAGGCACGGTGGATGCGGTTGTTACGCGCAAAGTCCGGGTCGAGCGTTTGGGCGGTGATTTCCTCCACGGCATAACGAGCGGCCAGGTGCTCGTCGAGCTGGAACTTGCGGAAGTTGTTGGAGAAATACAGCACGCCGCCTGGGGCCAGGCGAGCCATCGCCAGATCCAGCAGCTGGACATGGTCGCGCTGAACGTCGAACACGCCTTCCATGCGCTTGGAATTGGAGAACGTGGGCGGGTCGATGAAAATCAGGTCATAACTTTCACGTTCGGCTTCCAGCCACGCCATCACATCACCCTGCTCCAGGCGGTTGCGCTCTGAAAACCCGTTGAGGGCCAGGTTGCGCCGCGCCCAGTCCAGGTAGGTTTTCGACAAGTCGACGCTGGTAGTGCTGCGCGCCCCGCCCTTGGCTGCATGCACGGTAGCCGTCGCGGTGTAGCAGAACAGGTTCAGGAAACGCTTGCCGGCGGCCTCACGCTGGATGCGCAAGCGCATCGGCCGATGGTCGAGGAACAGCCCGGTGTCCAGGTAATCGGTCAGGTTGACCAACAGCTTGACGCCACCTTCCAACACTTCGTGGAAGCGGCCTTCAGTGGCTTGGCGCTCGTACTGGCGAGTGCCGCTCTGACGTTCCCTGCGCTTGAGCACCACACGTTGTGGCGAAATATCCAGAGCCTGAGGGATCGCCGCCAGCGCGTCGAGCAGGCGTGCTTGCGCCTTGTCAGGGTCGATCGAGCGAGGTGGTGCATATTCCTGCACATGCACCCAGTCCTGGTACAGGTCCACTGCCAGTGCGTATTCGGGCATATCGGCATCGTAGAGGCGGTAACAGCTCACTTGCTCGCGCCGCGCCCATTTGCCCAGTTGCCGAAGATTTTTCTGCAGGCGGTTGGCAAACATTTGTGCGCCTTCAGACAAGCGTGCAGGCTCGCTGGCGACCTGCGCCGGTTCGCGTGTATCAGTGGCTTCGGCCATATCGGCACGGCGTTCGCCCGTCACGAATTGGTCCGGCTGGACCTTGAACAGCAACAGCTTGCACGGCAGCGCACCGTTCCAGAACGCGTACTGCTTGTGGCTACGCAGGCCCATGCGCTTGCCCAATTGCGGGGCGCCCGTGAAGACGGCAGCTTCCCAGCCCATGCACGCCTGACGCAGCCGCTCGCCCAGATTCTGGTAAAGGTACAGCAGGCTGGCTTCGTCACCCAGCCGCTCGCCATAGGGCGGGTTGCTGATGACCAGCCCCTTTTGATTCTGGTCCGGGCGAGGTTCGAACGTGCTCACCTCACCCTGGTAGATCTTCACCCATTCGCTCAACCCGGCGCGCTCCACGTTGTTACGTCCAGGCTGTATCAACCGCGGATCGGCTTCGTAGCCGCGGATCCACAACGGCGGCTTGGCCAAGCCCGCCTCAGCACGTGCCTGGGCCTGCTCATGCACTTTACGCCACAGTGCAGGCACGTGGCCAAGCCATGCGGTGAAGCCCCAGCGCTCGCGCTTGAGGTTGGGGGCCATATCGGCCGCGATCATCGCCGCTTCGACCAGAAACGTGCCGACACCGCACATGGGGTCGGCCAACGCGCCACCCTGGGCAGCGATGCGCGGCCAGCCCGAACGGATCAATACCGCTGCAGCAAGGTTTTCCTTCAACGGTGCTGCGCCTTGCTGCAGGCGGTAACCACGCTGGTGCAGACTATGACCGGAAAGGTCCAGCGACAGGATCGCTTCGCCCCGGTCCAGCCGCAGGTGGATGCGCACATCCGGGTCGATCTTCTCCACCGACGGGCGAAGCCCTTCGCGGTTGCGCAGTTTGTCGACGATGGCGTCCTTCACCTTCAGGGCGCCGAAATGGGTATTGTCGATGCCCGATCCGTGACCGCTGAATTCCACGGCCAGGGTGCCATCGGGGGCCAGATGATCAGCCCATTCCACCGCGTTGACACCGTCATACAGGTCATCGGCGTTCTTCATGGAAAAACGCTTGAGCACCAGCAGTACGCGGTTTGCCAGCCGAGACCACAGGCACAGGCGGTAAGCTGTCTCCATGTCGGCAGCCCCGCGAATCGCCGAGGTGTGTTCACGCACCTCATCCAGGCCAAGGCTGCGGGCCTCTTCTGCAAGCAGGCCTTCGAGACCTTTGGGACATGTGAGGTAGAGTTCGAAACGGTCCGACATGAGTAATCCAGCACCTAGGGCTATTAGACTGGCGCGGCGACGCATCGCAACGCCCTGTTTACCTGCACCCTTTTTCCAGAGGTGTGCAAGTGGCCATGAGTGCCCTTCAGGGCGCTCGACGGCCGGGCCGCCCGACACACTCAGCTCCGCCTTGCGGCACAGACAGCTTAGATCATCGGGTAGTACATATAATTCGCGGGCGGTCGGGGCACATGTGACCCTTCGTCGCATTTCAATCTATTTCAAAAGCCAGGTCGGAGCGGTGGCAAAATGACGTCAATCATCAGCAAAGCCCCGATCCTGCCGGGCTAAAGCGGGAATAAGGATGAGTCGCATTTATTTACTTATCCCCTGACCCTTGGAAACGTTACGTGCTTATGACAAATCGATCATTCACATGGCCATTGGCATTGGTTAGAACTGGTC
>CAURYQ010000123.1:0-10227 GCA_963529135.1 uncultured Pseudomonas sp.
TACACGACCCACCATGTAAAAAGGGCATCTCGACTGAGATGCCCTTTTTCTTTTGTCTCGATTTTCCAAAGCCCTGTGTTCTCCCGCAAATCCGCTATTCTGGCCTGTGTCATCGGCAGTCTAGGAACCTCTTGGCATGGGAGCCAGCACATCAAGTGTCGTAGTCGTGGGTGGAGGCATCATGGGTGCTTCCATTGCGTGGCACCTGTCCAGGCTCGGTGCCAGGGTCACCGTTCTGGAGCAAGGGCCACGTGCAGCCAGTGGAGTCACCCGGTGGTCCTATGGCTGGGTAGGCACCGCCAGCGCCAGTGCATCGGACAACCCGGCTGCGTTCTCCTCTACATTGCAGGCCATTGCCGACTTCAACCGGCTGGCGCTCGACCTCGGGCCGCTGCCGATCGCTGCCCGTGGCGCAATGGTGTGGCTGGATGACGACGCAGAAACGGCCAGGCTCATCGACCAGCAACGGTCTGCCGGCGTGAACCTGCAACCGTTGGATGCCCAGCAGATCAGCGCCCTTGAGCCTTGCATGATCGCACCGCCGGCACTGGCAGCATGGGCGCCGGACGACTTTGCCGTGGAGCCGGTCGCCTTGGCGAAGATGCTGTTGAACGGCGCCGAACAAGCCGGTGCAGAGATTCTCTATGGCAGACGTGTCGATGGCATAGACACACAAAACGGGCGCGTGACGGCAGCCAGATGCGCGAACCAAACGTACGCGGCGGACACTGTGGTGCTGGCCAATGCCGGCGCCGCCATTGGCTTGGCGGCGGGCGTCGGCCTGCCCTTGCCCTTGCTGACCCGTCCTGCGGTGTTGATGCGTTTCGCGGCGCCAGCCGGTGTGGTTCGGCATCTGATTTACGGCAATGGCCTGGAATTGCGTCCGGCCTTGGAAGGCGGAGTGGCCTGCGCCGAAGAGGCGCCGGCCGAAGGTGAAGCAGGGTTGCCAGCCCTGGTCGAACGCAAGACACAGGCCATCAGGCAGATGTTCATCGGCGCCACGGCGTTGTCGCTGCGTGCGGTCAGCATAGGGCACCGGCCGATGACCCCCGAGGGCAAGCCCGTGATGGGTTATCTGCCCGGTGTAGAAGGGGTATATGCCTTGGTGGCGCACCCTGGGATAGTCCTTGCGCCACACCTTGGCCGCCTGGCCGCCGAGGAGATCGTCCGGGCGCGAAGCTAGCCGGGTGCCCGTGAGCGCACCCGCCTGGCTGCCAGGTCAGTGCAACTTCAGGCGTGGTTCGGTGCCGCGGCCAATCTTGCTGCCCAGCATCATCAAGGCTGTGCGGAAGAACCCATACAATGCCACTTGGTGCATGCGATACAGCGACACATAGAACATCCTCGCCAGCCAGCCTTCGAGCTTCACGCTGCCCATCAAGTTACCCATCAGGTTACCCACGGCTGAGAACCGCGAGAGCGATACCAGCGAGCCATAATCCTTGTACTGGTAAGTGGGCAGGGGCTTGTTCTCCAGGCGCGCCTTGATGCTCTGGGCGAGCATCGAGGCCTGCTGGTGCGCCGCCTGCGCCCGGGGCGGCACGTTGCGATCACTGCCTGGTTGCGCGCAGGCAGCGCAGTCACCGAAGGCAAAGATATCGTCATCACGGGTAGTTTGCAGAGTGGGCCGCACCACCAGCTGATTGATGCGGTTGGTTTCCAGGCCATCGATTTCCTTCAAGAACCCCGGTGCCCGGATGCCGGCTGCCCAGACCTTGAGGCTGGCCTGGATCACCTCGCCGTCCTTGGTCTTCAGGCCGTCGGCAGTCACTTCGCTGACGGCTGCGTTGGTCATCACCTTTACCCCCAGTTTCTCGAGGGTCTGATGCACGGGCACGCTGATGCGCTCAGGCAGCGCTGGCAACACGCGCGGGCCGGCCTCGATCAAAGTGATGTGCATGTCCTTGGGCTGGATGCGATCCAGGCCGTAGGCGGCCAGCTCATGGGCCGCATGATGCAGCTCGGCAGCCAGTTCCACGCCCGTGGCGCCAGCGCCGACGATGGCCACGCTGATTTTCTCGCTGGCCACATCGCCTGCATGGGCGCGCAGGTAGTGGTTGAGCAATTGTTGGTGGAAGCGCTCGGCCTGCTTGCGCGTGTCCAGAAACAGGCAATGCTGCGCTGCCCCCAACGTGCCGAAGTCGTTGGTATTGGAGCCTACGGCGATAACCAGGGTGTCATAGGCCAGGGTGCGCGCAGGCACCAGCTCACGGCCTTCCTCGTCGAGGGTAGCAGCCAGCTGAATTAGCTTGCTTTCGCGCTCCAGGCCGCTCATGCGCCCCAGCTGGAAGTTGAAGTGGTTCCACTTCGCTTGCGCCACGTAGTTGAGTTCATCTTCAGAGGAGTTCAACGAGCCAGCGGCTACCTCGTGCAGTAACGGTTTCCAGATGTGCGTGAGGTTGGTGTCCACCAGGGTGATGTCAGCCTGCTTGCGCTTGCCCAGGGACTTGCCCAGGCGGGTCGCCAGTTCCAGGCCGCCGGCGCCGCCGCCGACAATCACGATGCGATGAGTCATGGGAATATCTCATAAGGTTTACGGAATTCTTGGCCCAAAGGGCCGGCCGCACAGGGCATGAGAGGAGGGCGAGCGCAAGGCAGCTCAAAGCTCCGGTCCTCTCGGCAAGCAACTGGCCAGAACAGCGCGATGACCACTACGAGCACCGGCACCACGCGCCGTTCCAGCCTTGGCGGCAAGGGCTCTACACAATGTGGGCAGGGCTTGCGGGTAGTCATCGACCAATGGCTGACGCATAGGGTTCAGGCAGTGGGTCATGGCGGGCCTCTTGGGATAGACGTTCGTACATCGGCAAACGCCACAGCGCTCGCTCACGCGGCTGTAACAAATGATAATGCTTTCTATCCGCGCCGCCGAGTGTACGTCATCGCAAACGCTCACTGCACCGGATCAAAGACTGATGCCAACATCGAAGACGATGCTGCGCCCCAGGTTGCCGCGCAGAAAATCCGGGGCATCGGGGTGCGCGAACAGTACACGTGCGAAGGTCGGCCCCACCAGTGACAGTGAGCGCCAGCCTTGGCGCAGATACTCGGTGGGCGGCGGGAAGTGGGTATTGAGGTCCAGCACCTCGCGCTTGAGGCTGGCGAACGCGATGATGTCCAGCTCGTTGAGCTCAAGCCCGCGCTCGCGATAATTGTGCGCCTTTTTGCGCAAGGTAGGTGCCAGCCTGCCCAGCAGCTCGGTGGCGCTGATACGTCGTGGGCGAGCTTCGCGCCGCACCAATTGTGCCAGTGAGAAAGCGCTGCGCCGGCGTTGCAGCTCCTCACGCCACTCATCGTTGAGCCTGCGGCCCTCATCCAGCACGAAGAACACCTCGAAGGAGGCATCGCGAAACAGTACATCAGGTGGCTCTTGGCCTGCGGGGGTGAAGTCGTCGTTGCGGTAGGCAATGTTCAGGCCTTGCAGCAGGCGTTGGCAGACCCAACGCTCGCGCTCCCATTTGCGGGCATTGGACAGGAACGCGTTGGCTTGTTCGGCCTGGATGGTGAGCAAGCGCAGGTAATCTGAGTCATCCATGAAGCAAGCTTAGCTGTAAATTGATGACGATCAGGTGTTGTTTGCGCCAAAAATCAATGAATTGCCGTGCACGGCGCAAGTTGCGGGCCGATGCCAACGGTAATGGGTGTAGAATCTCGTTTATCCATGCATTCGTTGAGGGTATACCCACGTGATCAGCGCGCAGGTGCTGTCTGCAACCACGCTGACAGTTGGCTGGCTCGGCTATGTGCCGCTGCTGCTCTGGGCCGCCAGTCAGGCTCGTTGGGTTGAGTTGGTCGCGGATCGGCGGCGCCAGCACTTGCTGTTCGGCACGGTGGTCGGTTTGTTCGCACTGTGGTTGGTCCGGCGCGACTTCGATACTGGCGTGTCCTACCATTTCATCGGCATGACCGCCGTCACCTTGCTGCTCGACTGGCCGCTGGCGGTGCTGGGTGGCTTCATGGCGCAACTGGGCCTGGTGTTGCTCGGGCGTCAGGAGCTGACTGCGCTAGGGGTCAACGGCTTGCTGCTGGTCGGCTTGCCGGTCCTGGTCACCGAAGCCTGTGCCATGGCGGTGGAGCGAGCGCAGCCGCGAAACCTCTTCGTGTACATCTTCTGTTCAGGGTTTTTCCCGGCGGCGCTCACGGTAGTCGTTTGCCTGGTCGCGGCGCTTGGCGTGCTCTGGCTGGATGGCCTGTTCGCCATGCCGGAGTGGCTGGGTGACTTCGTAGGCTACCTGTGGCTGATGATGTTTCCCGAAGCCTTCATCAACGGCACCATCATCAGCGCACTGGTGGTCTTCTGCCCCGAGTGGCTCGAGACGTTCAACCGCACTCGGTATCTGCAAGCGCCCTGGAAGGAAGAAGGTCGCTGAGCACCGGGTGTTCCGCGTGGCCCTCTTCGCTGGCCTGTGCCTGCAAGCAGGTTAGTGACGAGGCTCGAGATCCCCCGAATACAGCTCGTCTTCGGAATCTTCGGCCCCGGGGATCTTGTGCTCCTCGGCCGCCCACGCCCCCAGGTCGATCAGTTTGCAACGATCGGAGCAGAATGGCCGGAAAGTGTTCTTCTCGTTCCATTCCACAGGAGCGCCGCACGTTGGGCAATCGACGGTCAATGGCTGGCTCATGGCTGGCCTCCTCGTAAAGTCAGGTAAAAATGGTGCAGTCGGTCGATCTGCGTGTGCAAGTGACTCAGGTCGCCGTCATTGACCACCACGTCATCGGCATGGCTCAGGCGTGCTTCGCGGGACAGCTGGGCCTGGAGAATGGCCTGCACCTGTTCGGCGCTGGTGTTGTCGCGCGCCAGGGTACGTGACACCTGCAGTGTTTGCGGGGCATCGATGACCAGTACGCGCTGGGTGTTCTGATACTGCCCCGATTCGATCAGCAGGGGGGATACATACACCGCGTAGGGCGACTGCCCTTTGGCCAGGTAGCTGAAGATTTCCTGCCCGATCAATGGATGCAGCAATTGCTCCAGCCATTTGCGCTGCGCTGGGTCGGTAAAGATCAACTGGCGCAGCGCGGCACGGTCAAGCTGCCCGTCCGCTTGCAGCACGCTGGGGCCGAAGCGCTCGACGATGCTCGCCAGAGCAGGGCGACCGGGCTCGACCACCCAGCGCGCTGCCTGGTCTGCATCGACCAGGTGCACGCCGAGTTCGACGAAGCGCTCGGCCGCTGCACTCTTGCCGCTGCCGATGCCGCCGGTGAGGCCGAGAATCCAGGGTGTTGAGGCCGCTATGGTCATTGGAATCCAAGCAGTTGCATATAGGAGGGGGGTATTTCATCACCCCAGAGCACAGCAATCCACCCCGCAATGGCCAGGTAAGGCCCAAAAGGCATCGCCGAACCCACGGCTTGCCGCCGCAACGCTATCAGACACAACCCCATCGCTGCGCCCACCACCGAAGACAGCAGAAGGGTCAGCGGCAACACCTGCCAGCCACCCCAGGCTCCAATGAGCGCCATCAATTTAAAATCGCCATACCCCAAGCCGTCCTTGCTGGTCAGCAACTTGAACACCCAATAGATGCCCCACAGACTCAGATAGCCCAACACGGCGCCCCACAGCGCATCGTTCAGCGTGGCGAAGAGATTGCCGGTATTCACGATCAGCCCCAGCCACAGCGTCGGCAGCACCAGCGCGTCGGGTAACAATTGATGATCGGCATCGATCAAGCTCAGTGCCAACAGGCACCACGTCAGCAGCAGTGCGAAAAGCGCCTGCACCGACGGCCCGAAATGCCAAGCCACTGCCACTGCCAGCAGGGTACTTGCCACCTCGACCAAGGGGTAGCGCACGCTGATTCGCCCCCTGCATCCCCGGCAACGGCCACGTAATGCCAAGTAGCTCAAGACAGGGATGTTCTGCCACGCGCGGATGCCATGGTTGCAGTGCGGGCAGCGCGAGCCAGGCCACCACAGGTTGTACCGTGGGGGCGAGGTCATGGGCAGCTCGAGAACCTCCTGCGCCATGCGCCGCCATTGCCGTGTGAGCATGATTGGCAAACGATGCGCCACGACATTGATGAAGCTGCCCGCCAAGAGCCCAAGCAGCGCGGCCCAGGCGATGAAATGCGCAGGGTTCATGGCCTGCAGTGTCCACGCGCTCATATCAGACCAGGCTACCCAGTTGGAAAATCGGCAGGTACATCGCCACTACCAGGCCCCCGACCAGTACACCGAGCACCAGTACGATGGCCGGTTCGAGCAGGCTGGCCAGCTGATCCAGAGCCTGGCTGACCTGGTCCTCATAGAGGCATGCGGCCTTGTCCAGCATCTGGTCCAACGTACCACTCGACTCGCCTATAGCCGTCATTTGCACCAGCAAGGGCGGGAATATCCGCTCGCTGGCCATCGCCTGATTGAGTGCTTGACCGTTCGCCATAGCATGGCGCAACCGCATGACCGCCTGCGCGTGAAGTTCACCACCGCACACGTTGGCCACCGTGCTCAACGCATCGAGCAGCGGCACCCCAGCGGCGTAGCTGGTCGCAAGGCTGCGGGCGAATCGGGCCAGCGCGGCCTGCCCCAACAATGCCCCGAACACCGGCAACCTCAGCATCTGCTGCGCACACCATAGCCGCGTCGGTGTGTGCTGACGGTACAACTGGCGCCCGCCAAGTCCCAGCAGCATCCCCACCAGCGCCAGCCAGGGCGCCGTCTGCCCGAAGCCTGCAGACAGGTCCAGCACCCACTGGGTGAAGGCGGGCAATGCCGTGCCCATGCCTGAAAACATCGACTCGAACTGTGGAATCACTTCCAGTAACAGAACCGCTGACACCCCCAACCCCGTCAGCAGCAACAGCACCGGGTAGGCCATCGCCTTTCGCACCCTCTTCTGCAACGTACGCCGCTGCTCGAGCATGCATGCCAATTGCTCAAGCTGACGATCCAGCGTCCCGGACTGTTCGCCCACCCGCACCAGGTTGCAGTACAGCCCGTCGAACCACTGGCGGTGGCGCTGCAAGGCATCCGCCAGCCCCAGCCCGGCCCCCAAGTCTTTCTTCAGTGCCAACAGCACCGTCGCCTGCCCCTCGGGGCAGCCGCTGCGGCTCATCACCTCGAACGCCTGCAACAACGGCACACCCGCCCGCAGCAGCGTCGCCAACTGCCGGCTGAACCCCGCTGGGTCAGGCTTGGCTTGCCAGCGCGGTAGTTTCAGCGTCAGCCCACCCGCTGGCCGCAGGCGCGTCACCGTGATGCCCTGGCGAATCAGCCCAGCCTGTACATAGGCTGGGCTGCGCCCTGCGGTCTGCCCGCTGACTGGCGCGCCGCTGGGGTCCGTGCCCTGCCATGTGTAGAGATGCGTAGATGAGGTCATGCCAATATCCTTTTCGTCCCTGCGACAAGCCTGGAAACAGCTTGCCCTGTCCTTGGCGAGGCGCGCCTTCGCGTTGGTCACTAGAGTAGTGCAGCGATGGCCAAGTCCAAGCGGGCAGGGGTGACAAAAGGTGTCTGTTCAGGCCTACTGCGCCGCTGCCGGTCGAGGCAAGCCTGACCTCACTGAGTCTGTGTATCGAAAAGGAAATTGTTCATGAAAGGGCAACGCGGCATCACCCTGATCGAACTGATGATCGTCGTGGCGATCATCGGCATTCTGGCGACCATCGCCTTACCGATGTACACCAACCACCAAGCCCGCTCAAAGGCCGCCGCCGGTCTGCTGGAAATCAGCGCCCTGAAAACCGCGATGGACCTGCGCCTGAACGAAGGCCGCGACGTCACCGACGTCGCCACCCTTGGCGGCCAGCCCACCACCGCCCACTGCGCGATCACCGCCACCGGCAAGGCCAGTGATGCCAGCGGCAGCATCGTCTGCACCCTGGTCGACGCCCCCGCCACCGTGCTGGGCAAGGCCCTGACCCTGACCCGTTCCGCAACCGGCTGGGCCTGCACCACCGACATCGAAACCGACCTCGCACCCAACGGCTGTGCTGCGCCGTGAGGATGGCAGAATAAACGAGTGTAAACAGGGGTTTGCGTAACGGGTGCAGCAGTGGTACGTTGCGCTACACGCCGGTGTAGCTCAGTCGGTAGAGCAGCGCACTCGTAACGCGAAGGTCGCAGGTTCGATTCCTGTCTCCGGCACCACATCCAACTCCACTGCATTCCGCTGAATGCTTTGGAAGCCCTCTAAATCGGCCTTCTGGCCGGTTTTTCGTTTCCACGACCCTCCGTCGGGAACCAACAAAATCCCCAATAGCCGGGGGTATTTTTGGGGTACAGCGTCTTTCCTGAATGGAGAACGTACCCCATGCCACGCCTAGCCACTCCGCTCAGCGACCTCAAATGCCGCACGGCCAAACCGCGTGATCGGGCCTACAAACTGTTCGACGGCGGGGGCATGTACCTGTACGTCGCGCTCAGTGGCTCGAAGACTTGGCGGTTGCGGTATTTCAAACCCAACGGCAAGGAGGGCACGCTGATCATCGGCAAGTACCCCATCGTTTCGTTGGCCGTCGCGAGGACCAAGCGCGATGAGGCCAAGGCGCTGTTGCTCGACAACCTTGATCCGATGGAAGAAAAGCAGAAGGCCAAGATCGCAGCCCAGCGGGCGAGCCTTCTCTTTGAAACCGTTGCCCTAGAGTGGCACGTCGAAATGTCTCGGCGCTGGACTGAGAGCCATGCCAAGACGGTGCTTAGCAGGTTGTGCACGCATGTGTTCCCACTGATTGGCCAGCGGCCTATCGCTGAACTCGACACCCACGATCTGCTTGAGGTCACCCAGCGGATCAAGGATCGCGGCACCATGGATGTAGCCCTGCGTGTGCAGAACTATCTATCCACGATTATGCGGGGTGCGAAGCGGGCGCGGCAGATCACTCAAAACCCAGCGCTCGATCTGGCCGGCTCGATCCAAGCGCCGCGCACCGTGCACCGTCCTGCACTTTCGCTAAATCGCCTTCCTGAACTATTGGACCGAATCGACAACTACACCGGTCGCGAGCTGACCCGGCTCGCAGTGCTGCTGACGCTGCATGTGTTCGTGCGTTCCAGCGAACTGCGCTTCGCCCGGTGGGATGAATTCGACCTGCAACGGGCGATGTGGGAGATCCCCGATACCCGCAAGCCGATTGAAGGCGTCCGCTATTCCACACGCGGGACCAAGATGAGTGGGGACATTCAGATAGTGCCGCTGTCGCCTCAAGTCATCGAGATCCTTGAACGGCTGCGCAGCTTGAATCGGTTCTCTGAGCTGGTGTTGCCCGGTGATCACAGGTACTGGAAACCCTTGTCGGAGAATACGGTTAACCAGGTGCTGCGCAATATGGGCTACGACACCACAAAGGACGTGTGCGGGCATTGTTTCCGGACCATGGCTTGTAGTGCCTTGCTCGAGTCAGGGCTGTGGACGGACGCGGCGATTGAGCGGCAGATGAGTTATCAGGAGCGTAACCGCGCGTGCGCCGCATACATCCACAAGGCCCAATTTCTGGAGCAGCGCCGATTGATCATGGCGTGGTGGAGTAACTACATCGATGCCAACAGATCGGGCCATGTTACCCCGCATGAGTTTGCCCACCCAGTAGGCGACAACGTCACCGCCTTGCCAAATGGCCATGGCGCATTCAATCGCGGGTGAGCCTGCAAGATCGGCGCTGGCTGCTCTTTCACGCGGGTCCATTCAAACAGGGCTGCAAAGCCGCCCTGTTTGAATGGACCTCACTTTGAAGAACTACAAGCCACGACGTTGTCCGGGATTTACCACTCAATTCCACCGGTGGATAACCGCTTTGCACGTCCCCAAGGGCGCTGAATTTCGGCCCTTGACCGGGTTTTTCCACAGGCGTAGAACTGGCCGTGCAAAGGCTGTCGATGACAGCACCCCAGGTGACCCGAACCTTGCAGGTCACGCCGCTCCCCCGGTGGTTCTCCCCAAGGGCGATTCGCATCCGGCAGCTCGCCCGGTCACTACCCATGTGATGGATGCTCTTACACATATAGCGCTCGTGCGCCAGATACACCGTACCTCGCTGCCCTGCAGCAACCTATCCGCTTGGCCGACTATTGCGCCAACCTGTGCCCGTCTCTTTCTGTGGAAAGAGACGGGCACTTCTACCACTGCTGCAGCCCTGATCGCACATGGCTTTGCGGCATTCCCCCTCGTGACAATCGGCGTGACAAACGCCGATGTCACCAGCAACAGCGTTGTAGATGATGGTGCCGCAGACCACGGAATGGACTGCACCTGACTGACAGTCAGGCATGCCCCGGTCATCGCATTGCTGC
>CAURYQ010000124.1:0-10141 GCA_963529135.1 uncultured Pseudomonas sp.
AATCCTGGGGCCGCTGCGCGCCCCATCGCGGCCGGTCCGGCGCTCCGGCAAGGCCGCACCGGGAAATGCGCTGGGTCTGAAATATGGGCAGTCCATCGAGTGTGGGCCTTTTGCCGCGATGGGCTGCACAGCAGCCCCGGCAGTATGGACTGCGAAGCTGAGATCCTGGGGCCGCTGCGCGCCCCATCGCGGCCGGTCCGGCGCTCCGGCGAGGCCGCTCACCGGGAAATGCGCTGGGTCTGAGATGGGGGCAGTCCAGACTGTGGGAGCGGCCTTGTGCCGCGATGGGCTGCGCAGCAGCCCCGGCAGTAAGGGCTGCGAAGTTGAAATCCTGGGGCCGCTGCGTACTCCATCGCGGCGCAGGCTCACAGGAGCACTGCAAGGGTTCAACACCGCGGCCCGCCTCCAACAAACCTCACGATGCGGAACCCGAATAAAAGCCCTATGACAAAACTGCCCTTTTTCGCCGAATGATCACTCAGCCAAAAGGGGCAGTTCTAAACCTCTGTCAGCGCTAAAAGAACCGCTCGAACACTCAGGGCTCGAACGGCTTCATTTCAGGCCATCATCGAACACGCAATTACTTGCCGGTCCACTCCTTCACACGTTCAGGATGCTTGGCCACCCAGTCCTTGGCCGCTGCTTCAGGCTTGGCGCCTTCCTGAATAGCCAGCATCACTTCGCCGATTTCGTCCTTGGACGACCAGCTGAACTTCTTCAGGAACTCAGCCACTTCCGGTGCCTTGGTAGCCAGTTCCTTGCTGCCGATGCTGTTGACGGTTTCAGCAGCGCCATAAACACCTTTCGGGTCTTCGAGGAACTTCAGTTTCCACTTGGCGAACATCCAGTGCGGCACCCAACCGGTCACTGCAATGGACTGCTCCTTAGCGTAGGCACGGCCCAGCTCGGCCGTCATGGCGGCACCAGAACTTGCCTGCAACTTGTAGCCAGTCAGGTCATAGTCCTTGATCGCCTGTTCGGTCTTGATCATGACGCCGGAGCCGGCATCGATGCCGACGATTTTCTGCTTGAACGAGGAATCGGTCTTCAGATCGGCGATGCTGGTAGCCTTGACGTACTCAGGCACGATCAGACCAATCTTGGCGTCCTTGAAGTTCGCGCCGTAGTCGACCACGTTGTCCTTGTTCTTGGTCCAGTATTCACCGTGGGTCACTGGTAGCCACGCCGACAGCATGGCATCGAGCTTACCGGTCGCAACGCCTTGCCACATGATGCCCGTGGCCACGGCTTGCAACTTCACATCGTAGCCAAGCTTCTGCTTGATCACCTCGGCGGCTACGTTGGTGGTCGCCACACTGTCTGCCCACCCATCCACGTAACCAATGCTGACTTCTTTGGCCAGGGCCTGCGCGCCGCTCAAGGCCAGTGCAAGGGCGGTACCCACGCCCAGGAAACGACGCATTTTTGTTAAAGTAGCCATCAAAGCATTCCCTCGTCAGGTCTCGGAGATTCCATCATCTGCCTGCAACCAAGGCAGGCCTGATCCAGCTGCGACGCCCAGGCGTTCATAAGCGACAGCACTATGCCATTAGCGGCAACGACATGAACCCGCCTGCGCGATCCTTGCATGCCAAAGGTTTGGCGCCGGGCTACTATTGCTCCCTTTGCACCCGACGATGGACCGCCCGATGCCAAGTTCGACCCGCCTGCTGACACCGTTGTACCTGTTTGCCTGCCTGATCGGTCTGCTTGGACTCGGTGGGCTCTGGTACGGGCTTGGCAAGCCGGTGCACCTGCCCGACGCCGCCAACGCTACACACAAGCTGCAATGTGCCTCCTACACCCCGTTCGACAAAGACCAGTCACCTTACGATCAACCCATGCAACTGCGCCCTGCCCGCATGGATGCCGACCTGGCGCTGCTTGCCGAACGATTCCAGTGCATTCGTACCTATTCCATGAGCGGCCTTGAGGCCATCCCGGCACTGGCGCGCAAGCATGGCCTGAAGGTGATGCTCGGGGCCTGGGTCAATGCCCACGCGGCCGATACCGACCGGGAAATCGCGCTGCTGATCGCCGCGGCCAATGCCAACCCGGACGTCGTGAGCGCCGTCATCGTCGGCAATGAGACCTTGCTGCGCAAGGAAGTCACCGGCAAACGCCTGGCCGCATTGATTGCACGGGTCAAACGTGAAGTAAGCGTGTCTGTCACCTACGCCGATGTGTGGGAGTTCTGGTTGCAGCATCCCGAAATTGCGCCTGAGGTGGACTTTCTCACCATTCATTTGCTGCCCTATTGGGAAGACGAGCCGCGTGGCATCGACGACGCCTTGGCCCATGTAGCCGACGTACGTCGCCAGTTCGGCCAGCGCTTTGCGCCCAAGGACATCCTGATCGGTGAAACCGGCTGGCCCAGCGAAGGCCGCCAGCGTGAAACCGCCCTCCCCAGCCGGGTCAACGAGGCCCGCTTCATTCGCGGCTTCGTGGCCATGGCCGAGCAGAACGGCTGGCGCTACAACCTGATCGAAGCCTTTGACCAGCCATGGAAACGGGCCAATGAAGGTGCCGTGGGCGGTTACTGGGGGCTCTATGATGCCGATCGACAGGACAAGGGAATTCTCGAAGGGCCCGTGAGCAACCTGCCTGACTGGCCAAGGTGGTGGCTGGGAAGTACGGCCCTGGCTGCGCTGATGCTCTGCATTGCCGGGCGCCCGCGCACGCGGACGGGGGCCTGGGCCATGCCACTGCTGGCCATGTTCGCAGCGGCGTGCCTGGGCCTGTGGGGCGAATTGATGCGCAGCCATGCCCGGTTCGCTGCAGAGTGGTTGTGGGCAGCACTTCTGGCAGGGTTGAACCTGCTGGTGCTGGCTCGCGCATTGCTGCACCTGGCTCAGCCAGAAGGCTGGCGCGAACGCTGCTCGCTCTGGCTGCAGGCGCGGGCCAGCGGGCTGTTGCTGATGGCCGGGTTCGCAGTGGCCGTGAGCACGCTGGCCATGGTGTTCGACCCTCGCTACCGCAGTTTTCCCAGCGCAGCGCTGGCCTTGCCTGCACTGGTATTCGTACTGTGGCCTGTCGCGGTACGGCGCAGGGAAGCCAGCTTGCTGGCATGCATCATCGGCCTGGGTGTGCTGCCGCAGTTGTTCATCGAGGGGCTGCACAGCGGGCAGGCATGGCGCTGGGCCGCGGTGAGCGTGCTGATGACTGCCGCCCTGTGGCGCAGCCTGAGGCTGGGGCGCGACTGAGGTTTCGGGGGGCGCTGGGCAGTGGCACCTTCGTGACGGGGGCTCCGTTTCACCTGACCAGGCGAAGGCCGGCCAGCACCAAGGCAAAAACGGCAATGCTGGCGGTGTAGAGCACCAAGGCAGGCACCGAGAACAGCAAGGCAATGCCGGCCAGCCATTTACCGATAGGCCCACGCAGCAACCAGCCCAGCACCGCCAGAGCCAGCCCAGCCCAGGCCAGGATCTGATGGTGGATACTCAGCCCGAGCATTGCCCGAACCTCGCACTGCCAATAGGCTGCCGGCTGGGTACAAAGCCCGACCCACTGCCCGTCCTCCATCAATCCATAGCGCACGCCATAGCTGGCCGCGAGCCAGAGCCCGACCAGTACCAGCAACGATGGGCCAGGCAGCATGCGACTCATCCCTGTCTCCTACATAAATGATTAAAGAATCCATCATGGCTCACACCGTGTTCTAAGGCAAAATACGGCCTTGCAGCTATGTTGCAGATAACAGGTACGCCAAAGGCCATCACGCCCGGCAACTTTGATACGGCCACCGTGGTCTTAGCTTGCACACGCGCCACCTTGCGTTCTTTTGGGGGATTACATGCTTCGTTCTTTGCGCCTCGCTGCCGTGCTCGGCAGCCTGCTCATGGCTGTGGCCGCTTCTGCGCGGGATATAGACGCCGCGAGCTATGGCTACCCCCTGACCAACCCTTTCGAGGCGACCATCGCCACGACCCCGCCGGACCAGCGCCCGATGCTGCCCAGCGATGACGAGATCGACCAATCCGACTACAGCCTGACCTTGCGCCCGGAGCGTGAATTCACGCTGCCGGACAACTTCTGGGCAGTCAAGAAGCTCAAGTACCGCATGGCCCGGCAAGACCACGCCGCCCCCTTGATCTTCATCATCGCCGGCACCGGTGCGCCCTATAGCAGCAGCATCAACGAGTACCTCAAGAAGCTGTACTACAAGGCAGGCTTTCACGTGGTGCAGTTGTCCTCGCCCACCAGCTACGACTTCATGAGCGCGGCTTCGCGCTTCGCCACCCCTGGCATCAGCCAGGATGACGCCGAGGACATGTACCGGGTCATGCAATCGGTACGCGCCCAGCACCCACGCTTGCCGGTGACCGATTTCTACCTCACCGGCTATAGCCTGGGCGCGCTCGATGCGGCCTTTGTCAGCCACCTGGACGAAACCCGGCGCAGCTTCAATTTCAAACGTGTGCTGCTGCTCAATCCGCCAGTCAACCTGTACACCTCGATCAACAACCTGGACAAACTGGTACAGACCCAGGTCAAGGGCATCGACCGCAGCACCACGTTCTACGAACTGATGCTGGAAAAACTCACGCGTTACTTCCAGGAAAAGGGTTTCATCGACCTCAATGAAGCGTTGTTGTACGACTTCCAGCAGTCTCGCCAGCACCTGTCCAACGAACAGATGGCCATGCTCATCGGCACCTCGTTCCGCTTCTCCGCGGCCGATATCGCCTTCACGTCCGACCTGATCAACCGCCGCGGCCTGATCATCCCGCCCAAGAAGAAGATCACCGAGGGCACGAGCCTGACGCCTTACTTCAAGCGCGCGTTGCAGTGCGACTTCGACTGCTACATGTCCGAACAGGTGATTCCGATGTGGCGCGCGCGTACCGGCGGCGGCACCATCCTGGAACTGACCAACCAGGTGAGCCTGTACGCGCTGGCCGACTACCTGCACAACAGCCCGAAGATCGCCGTGATGCACAACGCCGACGATGTCATTCTCGGCCCGGGCGACATCGGTTTCCTGCGCAAGGTATTCGGCGACCGCCTGACCCTTTATCCCCATGGCGGCCATTGCGGCAATATCAACTATCGCGTCAACAGTGACGCCATGCTGGAGTTCTTCCGTGGTTAACAAACTCCTCTTCGCCACTGCCCTGCTTGCCGCAGGCCATACCCTGGCCGCCGAAACCGCACCCCGCGCCAGCGTCGTCGAGGCTGATCCGCAAGTGATCGGCACAGCCCCCCTGGCACCCGAAGCCGACGGTTTCCTCGATCCGCTGCGCGAGCTGAAATTCAACCCAGGCCTGGACCAGCGCGAGTTCGAGCGCTCGACGCTGGAAGCGCTGAACGTCTACGACCCGCTCGAGTCGATGAACCGCCGCATCTACCACTTCAACTACCGCCTGGACCAGTGGGTCCTGCTGCCGTTGGTCAATGGCTACCAGTACGTTACGCCGCGCTTTCTGCGCAGCGGCGTGACCAACTTCTTCAACAACCTGGGCGACGTGCCCAACCTGTTCAACAGCGTGCTGCAGCTCAAGGCCAAACGCTCGGCGGAAATCACCGCGCGGCTGATGTTCAACACGATCATCGGCGTGGGCGGCCTGTGGGACCCGGCGACCAAGATGGGCCTGCCGCGCCAGAGCGAGGACTTTGGCCAGACCTTGGGTTTCTACGGCGTACCGGCAGGTCCGTACCTGATGCTGCCGCTGCTGGGCCCATCGAACCTGCGCGACACCACCGGGTTGGTGGTGGATTACTCCGGCGAGCAGGCGATCAACTACCTGGACATGGCCAAGGTCAGCCGCGAGCATCCCGAATTCTTCGGCTTGCGGGTCATCGACAAGCGTTACACCACCAATTTCCGCTACGGGCAGATGAACTCGCCGTTCGAGTATGAAAAGGTGCGCTACGTCTACACCCAGTCGCGCAAGCTGCAGATCGCCGAGTGACCACCGCGTGCCACTGCCTTCACGGCAGTGGCACGGCCCCGATCCACGCTCTCGTTTCTCGTACAGCCTCGGGGCCCCGTCCGGCCGTGTCGTGAACCGGCGCTGGGCCCACAGGTATTGCTCCGGGCATTCGCGCAGCACCTGTTCGACCCACTGGTTGATCCGCAGGCAATCGGCCTCTTCGCTTTCCCCAGGGAAATCGGCAAGCGGCGGATGAATCACCAACCGATAGCCGCTGCCGTCTTCAAGCCGCTTCTGCGTAAACGGAATGACCTGAGCCCGACCCAGCCGAGCGAACTTGGTGGTGGCCGTCACCGTGGCCGCCGGGATGCCGAACAATGGCACGAACAGGCTTTGCTTGGCGCCGTAATCCTGATCGGGCGCGTACCAGATCGCACGGCCGGCACGCAGCAGCTTGAGCATGCCCCTGACATCCTCGCGCTCCACAGCCAGTGAATCCAGGTTGTGCCGTTCGCGCCCGCTGCGCTGGATGAAATCGAACAGGGCATTGCCATGCTCGCGGTACATGCCGTCGATGGTATGACGCTGGCCGAGCAAGGCCGCACCGATTTCAAGCGTGGTGAAATGCACAGCCATGAGAATGGCACCTTGCCCTGCCTGCTGGGCGGCCTGCAGATGTTCGAGCCCTTCGACATGGGCCAGCCGGGCAAGCCGCGCCTTGGGCCACCACCAGCTCATGGCCATTTCGAAGAAGGCAATGCCGGTCGATGCGAAGTTGGCCTTGAGCAAGCGTTGCCGTTCGTCCGCCGACAGTTCGGGGAAGCACAGCTCCAGGTTGCGCGCGGCGATGCGCCTGCGCTCACCGGCAAAGCGGTACATGACGGCACCCAATGCAGCACCTAGCTTGAGCAATACCCGGTACGGCAACTGAACCACCAGCCACAGCAGCCCCAGGCCCAGCCACAGGCCCCAGAACTTGGGATGAAGGAAATGGGGACGAAAACGCGGGCGTTCCATTGAAGCTTCCAGCAGGACATGGGCCGCGCATTCTACAACGGATCGGCGCATGTTGCGGGCAACCGGTCTTATCGTTATAAGTCAGGGCACTTTTTCCGCAACAAGCCGTCTATGCAGACCATGAGCCCAAACCACACCCCCGACACCGCCTCCGTGTTCCAGCTCAAGGGCAGCATGCTTGCCATCACCGTCCTGGAACTGGCACGCAATGACCTTGAAGCCCTTGATCGTCAGTTGGCGGCCAAGGTGGCGCAGGCCCCGAACTTCTTCAGTAACACACCGCTGGTGCTGGCGCTGGACAAGCTGCCGGCCGGCGAAGGTGCGATCGACCTGCCTGGCTTGATGCGGATCTGCCGCCATCACGGGCTGCGAACCCTGGCCATCCGTGCCAACCGCATCGAAGACATTGCCGCGGCCATCGCCATCGATCTGCCGGTGCTACCACCGTCCGGCGCTCGCGAGCGGCCCCTGGAGCCGGAGCCCGAGGTGAAGAAGCCCGAGCCAGCCCCCGCCCCGCCACCGGCCTTGGAACCTGAAGTGCGACCCACGCGCATCATCACCTCACCGGTGCGCGGCGGCCAGCAGATCTATGCCCAAGGTGGAGACCTGGTGGTCACCGCCTCGGTCAGCCCGGGTGCGGAACTTCTTGCCGATGGCAACATCCATGTGTACGGCGCCATGCGCGGCCGCGCCCTGGCAGGTATCAAGGGCAATACCAAGGCGCGTATCTTCTGCCAACAGATGACCGCCGAAATGGTCTCCATTGCCGGCCAGTACAAAGTGTGCGAAGACTTGCGCCGCGATCCACTGTGGGGGTTTGGCGTGCAAGTCAGCCTGTCTGGCGACGTGTTGAACATCACCCGTCTTTAACGGATACTTGCCAGCATTTTTAGAGCAACTTATTCATCGTTGCCGTTATTTCAGTTATTTGCAGGGACGTGCGTCCCGATCATTTTAGGGGTGAAACACCTTGGCCAAGATTCTCGTGGTTACTTCCGGCAAAGGGGGTGTGGGCAAGACCACCACCAGCGCCGCCATCGGTACCGGCCTCGCACTGCGTGGCCACAAGACGGTCATCGTCGACTTCGACGTGGGCCTGCGTAACCTCGACCTGATCATGGGCTGCGAACGCCGCGTGGTCTACGACTTCGTCAACGTGGTCAACGGTGAAGCCAACCTGCAGCAAGCCCTGATCAAGGACAAGCGCCTTGAAAACCTGTACGTACTGGCTGCCAGCCAGACCCGTGACAAGGACGCGCTGACCCAGGAAGGCGTCGAGAAGGTTCTGATGGACCTCAAGGAACAGTTCGAGTACGTGATCTGCGACTCGCCGGCCGGTATCGAAAAAGGTGCCCACCTGGCGATGTATTTCGCCGACGAGGCCATCGTGGTCACCAACCCGGAAGTGTCTTCGGTGCGTGACTCGGACCGCATGCTGGGCATCCTCTCGAGCAAGTCGCGCCGCTCCGAAAACGGCGAGGAGCCGATCAAGGAGCACCTGCTGATCACCCGCTATCACCCCGAGCGTGTCGTCAAGGGCGAAATGCTGAGCGTGGCCGACGTGGAAGAGATCCTCTCGATCAAGCTCAAGGGTGTGATTCCCGAATCGCAGGCGGTGCTCAAGGCCTCCAACCAGGGCATCCCGGTCATTCTCGATGACCAGAGCGATGCCGGCCAGGCGTACAGTGACGCCGTCGACCGCCTGCTGGGCAAAGAGAAGCCGATGCGGTTCATCGATGTACAGAAGAAGGGATTCTTCGAGCGCATTTTCGGGAGCAAATAAACCATGAACCTTTTTGACTTCTTTCGTGGCAGACAGAAACAGAGCAGCGCGTCGGTGGCGAAAGAGCGTCTACAGATCATCGTGGCGCACGAGCGCGGACAACGCAGCGAACCGGACTATCTGCCCGAGTTGCAGAAGGAACTGCTGGAAGTGATTCGCAAGTATGTGAACATCGGCAATGACGATGTGCACATCGAGCTGGAAAACCAAGGCAGCTGCTCCATTCTGGAGCTGAACATAACCCTGCCGGATCGCTGATCTGGCTGAAAGCCGGGGCTGCTCTGCGGCCCATTCGCGGCACAAGGCCGCTCCTACAAGGGATCGCGTTTCCCTTGAGGAGCGGCCTTGGCGCGAATGGAGCGCAGAGCGGCCCCGTTTTTTTCGATTCAACTGAGACCCTGCAATGCCGCTGTCCAATATCCAGATCCTGCACGAAGACGCCGCCATCCTGGTGATCAACAAGCCGACGCTGCTCCTGTCGGTTCCGGGTCGGGCTGAAGACAACAAGGATTGCCTGATCACCCGTCTCCAGGAAAACGGCTATCCCGACGCGCTGATCGTGCATCGCCTGGACTGGGAAACCTCAGGCATCATCCTGCTGGCCCGCGATGCCGACAGCCATCGCGAGCTGTCGCGCCAGTTCCATGATCGTGAAACCGAGAAGGCCTACACCGCCCTGTGCTGGGGGCAGCCGGCGCTGGACAGCGGCAGCATCGACCTGCCGCTGCGCTATGACCCACCTACCAAGCCACGCCATGTCGTGGACCACGATCACGGCAAGCACGCGCTGACGTTCTGGCGGGTGGTGGAGCGTCGTGACCAATACTGCCGCGTTGAACTGACGCCGATCACAGGTCGCTCGCACCAGTTGCGCGTTCACATGTTATCGATCGGCCACCCGCTGCTGGGTGATCGGCTATATGCCAACCCCCAGGCCCTGGCAGCGCATGAGCGGCTGTGCCTGCATGCGTCGATGCTCAGTTTCACCCATCCAGTGTCCGGTGAACGCCTCAAATTCGAGTGCCCGGCGCCGTTTTGATCGGGCCTGGCTGTATCGCAGTCTGGACTACTCCCCCGGGGGTTGGATTCTGTGCCACTTCCGGACTGCCACCGGGGGTTGGATTTCTGTCCAATCTCTTGGGGCAGCCCATTCGTGTGGGAGCGGTCTTGTACCGCGATGGGTCGCGCAGCGGCCCCGACGATCTGTGATGCAAGCTGAAATCCTGGGGCCGCTACGCGCCCCATCGGGGCACAAGGCCCCTCCCACAGGTTGGCGTGTGCCCACCAGAACCCGAAGTGGACTGCCCCAGGGGGTTGGCTTTCTCCCCAATCTCTGAGCCAGCCATTCGTGCGGGAGCGGTCTTGTACCGCGATGGGCCGCGCAGCGGCCCCGACGATCTGTGATGCAAGCTCAAATCCTGGGGCCGCTACGCGCCCCATCGGGGCACAAGGCCCCTCCCACAGGTTG
>CAURYQ010000125.1:0-10074 GCA_963529135.1 uncultured Pseudomonas sp.
GTGCAGTTGAATGTCGCGACCATGGGCGGCGAGTGCAGCTACGGGTTCACGCTGTACAACTACCTGCGCACACTGCCGGTGAGTGTGCATACCCATAACCTGGGCACGGTCGAGTCCATGGGCAACATCCTGTTCCTGGCCGGCGAGCACCGCACGGCCTGCGCCCACAGCAAGTTCCTGTTCCATCCTTTTCACTGGACGTTGCACGGCTCGATCGACCATGCGCGCATTGCTGAATATACGATGAGCCTGGATTACGACTTGCGCCTGTACGCGCAGATTGTTGCGCAGCGCACCGCCGGCGCTGCTGAAGAACTGGATGTGCAGCGCTACTTGATGGCCGCTCCGCGCATTCTTGGCCCGCAGGAAGCGTTGGACAGCGGCATGATCCATGCTATCGAGGACTTGCCTATTCAGGCAGGCGACTGTCAATGGAGCGTGCACGCCTGAAGCGTGCACGGCGGTCACATGCCTGGCAGCGAGCGCGCGGTCTGAAGGGTTAGCGTACCGATGCTGCGATGGCTGCGTCACAATCGAGCAGCGATCGGATCAGCTTCCTGATGTCCTGCTTGAGCGCCGAAACGTGGTCGAAGTGAGCGAACTGGTAATCGGCGATCTCGTGCTGGGCGCTAGGCCGCGGCGCCTCTTCGAACTCGGCTTCAAACACGTAGTGCATGCGCTGTGGCGTTTCGTGACGCATCAGCAGGGTCAGGTTGGCGGCCTGCAAACCTGTCTCTTCGAGCAATTCCCGTCTGGCCGCTTCGGCGGGTGTCTCCCCCGGCTCGACCTTGCCGCCTGGCAACGTCCAGGGAGCATTGGTTTTGCGCACCCATAGCCATTTATGACCATGCTTGCCATGCCGACATATGATGGTTGCACGAGGCTTGGCGGATTTCATGAATACTCCGGCGACTTACATTCCTATGAGGAGTTAGTCGCCGGAAATACATGAGAAGTCATAAAACTGTAACAATTGACCGACGAACGGTCAGCAGCGCACCGAGCCATGCAAGCTTTCGATGGCATCGACCAGCTCGTCGTAGCCAACAGGCTTGTTCAAGTGACGGTCGAACCCCGATTGCCTCGACTTGTGTTGATCGGCGCTGGCCCCGTAACCGGTCAGCGCAATGGCCGGCGTGTGCTGCAAGTGCTTCATGCCACGCAGGGCTTTGATCAGGACATGCCCGTCCATTGCGGGCATGCCAATGTCGGACAGAATGACGTCGTAAGCCGTCTGCTTCGCCGCCTCCAGTGCCTGACGCGGGTCGCAGAACGCACTGACCTGAGCGCACTCCATCTCCAGCAACTGCTGCATGACCTCAAGCACTTCGGGGGAGTCGTCTACCAGGAGCACATGCACGCCATCCAGGCGGCCGGTGCTTTCGGGTTGATCGCAGGTGAGCGGGTTGCCCTGGCTGACATGCGACAAAGGCAGGGTGACCGTGAACGTACACCCCATACCAAGCCCGGCGGAGTAGGCGCGCACGGTCCCGCCATGGGCCTCCACCAACTGGCGGACCAGCGACAAACCAATGCCCAGCCCCTCGCGCGCCTGGTGCCCGGACTGGGTCGCCGCTTGGCTGAACAGGTCGAAAATGTGCTCCAGGCTGTCAGCCGTCAGCCCGATGCCCTGATCGATCACGCTGAGCGACACCTGCGTTTCATCATGGCTCAGCGATAACCGGATAGGGCTGCCGGGTGGGCTGAATTTCAGGGCGTTGTTGAGCAGGTTCCAGATCACCTGCTCAAGGCGCGTGCTATCCCCGTCGATGTACAGCGTCAGGCCATCGGCAGGGCGCTCGAACACCACGCTCGAGGCAGGCTGCTCGCTGATGACCACCGCATGAATACCCTCCACGATGGCTGCGACGTCGACCGGTTCGGTCTTGAGTTTGAGTTTGCCGGTGCGGATGCGTGCCACGTCCAGCAGGTCATCGATGATACGCGCCTGGCTGGACACGGCCTCACGGATAGTGCCGACTGCCTTGCTGGCTACAGCGACATGCGCGATCGAAGGCAGGCGGCGCAGGATCTCTGCGTTGAGCTGGATCAGGTTCAACGGATGCTTGAGCTCGTGGGACATGATGGCGAAGAACTCATCCTTCATGTGGCTGCTGCTTTGCGACTCGGCCAATTGCTTGCTCTGTTCGTCATGCAGGCGCTTGTGCCCGGTGAGGTCGCGGGCGATCTTGACGAAGCCCCGCAGCGAGTTGCCCTTGAGGCGGGAGATTTCGCCGCTGGCGTAGAAGCGGCTGCCGTCTTTGCGCATGTGCCAGCGCTCATCCTGGCTACGATCGTTGGCGCGTGCCGCTTGCAAGTCCTGCTCTGGTATACCGTGCTGGCGATCATCCTCGCTGAAGATCAGTTGATAGTGCTGGCCCAGCACATCGGCCTTGTCATGACCGTAGATCAATGCAGCGCCGGTGTTCCAGTCAGTGATCAGGCCCTGCTCGTCCAGCACGATGATGGCGAAGTCATGCGTGCTTTCAGCGACCACCCGCATGCGTTCCTCGCCAAGCCGCACCCGCTCCTCGGCCGCACGGCTCTTGCTGATGTCGATGAACGTCAGCACGGCGCCATCGATCTTCTGTTCGCTGGAGCGGTAGGGCAGCAACCTGGCCAGGTACCCGTGATGGTCTTGGCCCCCGATCTCACGCTCGATGATGTGCTCACCGTTCACCACGGCGCGCGCATCGTCCGCCAGTGCGGGGTAGTCCAGGCGATGGGTGATGTCGAGCAAGGAGCGGCCCGTGTCCACCGGCAGCATGTTGAACAGATCGGTGGCGCGTGGGGTGAACCAGCGAATATGCAGGTTGCGGTCGACGAATACGGTGGCGATGTCGGTGCTGGCGATCAGGTTGCTGAGGTAGTCGTTGACCTTGTCGGTTTCCTCGACCTTGTTCTTGAGCTCGTAGTTGACGGTCAGCAGTTCTTCGTTGATCGACTGCAGCTCTTCCTTGCTGGTTTCCAGCTCTTCACTGGCCGAGCGAAGCTCTTCGTTGATCGCCTGCATCTCTTCATTGGATGCGGTAAGTTCTTCGCTGGATATCTCCGACTGCTCGATGGTTTCCTGCAATTGCAGGCGCATGCGCTGCAGCTCGCGCTCCAGGTTGTTCAGCACCATGCTGTCGGTCTGGCGGATGGCGCCGACCAGCGGCAGCGAAGGATCGGGCTGACGCTCCTCGAACACCACCAGCAGGTACTCGCCGGCGGTCTGTTCGTCTCGATGCGGCTGCACGGTGATCTCGACCTGGCAACGGTGGCCCTCATTGCCCAGATCGACAGGGCGAGAGGTGACCGCATCGATACCCTGGCGCGCCTGGAATAGCGTGCTGCGAAGGGCCAGGCGCAAACTGGGCAGTACCAGGTTGAGCAGGTTACGACTCAACTCACCACTGCCGAGCTGCATGTAGCGCCCGACACCCTCGCTCAGATGAAGGATGGTGCCTTCTCCGTCCACGATCAGGCTCGGTGGTGTACGACGGGCCAGTGCCCGGTGATGCACTTCGGCATAGGAGGGTTTGCGCTGGGCTTTGGCCTTGCCAGTGGCGGGCTGTTGCAGCGTGCGCAGGTCGGACCCTTTGAGCTGGCGCCCCGGGCGCGTGCCGGCATGGGCGACCTCGCGGGCCCGGTAGATGCGATTGCGCTTGTCGACCACCGCGAACAGATCGCCTGCCAGCTCGGCTGACTCGGACGTACCCAGGAACAGGTAGCCGCCGGGGCGCAGGGCGAAGTGGAACATGCGCAGGATGTCCCGCTGGATTTCGCGGTCCAGGTAGATCAGCAAATTGCGACAGACGACCAGGCCCAGCTGCGAGAAGGGCGGGTCCGACAGCAGGTTATGGCGCGCGAACAGCACCTTTTCGCGTATTTCCTTGCGCACCCGATAATGCTGGTCTTCCTTTGCGAAGAACTGGCGAAGGCGCGAGGGCGGCACGTCGGTGATGATGGACTCAGGGTAAAAGCCCGAGCGGGCATGGGCGATGGCGCGCTCGTCCAGATCGGTGGCGAATACCTGCACCTTGTTGGCACGCTGATCCAGTGCCAGTTGCTCGCACGTCAGCATGGCCAGGCTGTAGGCCTCCTCGCCTGTGGAACAGCCGGCAGACCATATCCGGATTTCGGCAGGGCTGTCCGCCGCGTCCGGCTCGTTCGCCAGTTGCGGCATCACGATGCGTTCAAGCGCTTCGAACGCTTCGCGATCGCGGAAAAAATTGGTGACGCCTATCAACATGTCCGCCAGCAAGGCGACGGATTCATCGTCGTGGGTTTCGAGGTAGTGCAGATAGCCCCGCAGGTCTGTTTGCCCGGTGACATGCAGGCGCCGCTCTATCCGTCGCAATACCGTGGCGCGCTTGTAGTGCTGGAAGTCATGCCCGGTGGCACTGCGCAATTGCAGGAGGATTTCTTCGAGCAGCGGCTCGCACGACTGGGGGTCACCCACGCGGGTGCCCAGCGCAGGCGGCAGGCTATCGTCTTCGATACGTGGCAGCTTCACCTGACGGGCGTTTTGCCAAAGCTCCATCAGCTTCTGGGCAAGCTCTGCGGCCGGTAGCACCACGTCGACCAAGCCAGTCTCGATGGCCGCCCTGGGCATGCTGTCGTATTGGGCGTCGTTCGGGCTCTGCACCAGGGTGACGCCGCCCTGTTCCTTGATACGTGCCAGCCCTACGGCGCCGTCGGCGCCCGTGCCCGACAGGACCACGCAGAAGGCATGGTCCTTGTGCACGTCTGCCAGGTCGCGGAAAAACAGGTCGATGGCTACGTGATCGCCGCGCCGTCTGTTGGCCGGTGCCACGCGCAGGTAGCCGTCATTGGTCGACAGCCTATTGGCAGGGGAGATCACGTAGACGTGGTTGCGTTCAATGGGCACCGGCGCCGT
Source organism: uncultured Pseudomonas sp. (assembly GCA_963529135.1). GTDB lineage: Bacteria > Pseudomonadota > Gammaproteobacteria > Pseudomonadales > Pseudomonadaceae > Aquipseudomonas. The sequence goes on from CAURYQ010000125.1 coordinate 4,883, forward strand.
CACCTGGCTGACCGGCATGCTGGTGGTCTCCTGGATGATCCGGTCGGCGACGCTCTGATGATCGGGAGACAGGTGCAGCACGATGACGAACGCCATGCCTGAGTCCGATGGCATCTGCCTGAACAGGGTACAGATGGCATCCAGCCCCCCCGCTGAAGCACCGATGCCCACCACCGGGAAATTGAGGTGGCTGGGGCTCAGGTTCGAGGGATGCGGTGCAGCGGGCTGGGTAACGGTCGACTTCATGGCGGCGCCCTGTACAAACCTGACAGACAGCCCATCGACGTGTCGCCGGGCAAGAGGAGCGACATTATAGGCAACGTGCACGGATATTCGCGAGCGCCTTGACGCGGCGCAAATGGCTGGGCCGCAAGTCTTAGGACCAAGAATCATTTCGCGCCACCTGTCTGCAACCTCGTCATGGAACTGAGTAGCACGCGGTGACGCTGGCTCCGATAAAGAGCATGGCCTCGTGTCATGCGAACTTCCAGAACCGCAAGGAGAAACGATATGGCTCGTGATCAACAATCGACCGGTCAACGTGGCGGCACCAAGGAAACCAATCCGGGCAACTTCGCCAACGACCGTGAAAAAGCGTCTCGCGCCGGGCAGAAGGGCGGCCAAGTCTCAGGTGGCAACTTTGCCAATGACCGTCAGCGTGCTTCCGAGGCAGGGCGCAAGGGCGGTCAGAACAGCCATGGTGGCGGGCGCAGCGCAGTGAACGAAGCGCGCGGCTGACGTGGCCAGGGGTGCTCGCTACGGCCGTGCCGGGCACCCGTCAGCGTCAACGGCGCATATCCGATTGAATCTTTATCGATGCACTGCACTCCATCGCAGGGTCATCCATGGAAAAGAGGAAGGTGCAGCGATGCCTAGTCCCCAGTTGTACATCATCGATTACCGGCTCCATGGCGAGCCTCGCACCTTCATCATTCGCCTGGAGCGCCTGGACAACGCGCAAGCCTGGCACTGGGCAAGCTGTGATGCAGGCATCGGCATCATTCCGAAATTCGGGCGTGAGAAGATCCGCAAGGTGAGTCGGCCGATGGCCGAGCGTTACGGCGTCACGGACGTAAGCTGGCGGATATCAGGCAGCAAGCCTGGACAGTCCCTTGAAGACCCTGCCACTACCGCCTGACTCCGCTTACCCTCATCGTTGAGCCATCACGCGCCGGCTTCCGGATCGCTGGCAGGTACCCCTGGGCGGCCCTGGTCATCGTCGGTCAGGTTGGGGTCGGCATCCGGGTCATCTACCTTGTCGTTGCGCTGTTCCTGCTCGAGCTCGGGCCAATCGTCCTGCACGTTGCCGCCACCCATCCATTGCTTCTCGCTCATTGCGTTCGCCTCCGTTGATTCAAAAAAGGCCCGCCTTAGCGGCGGGCCAACACAGGAGTGAGAGGGAAAGCCATTGCCTAGCCTCTCATCTATTCAGAGCGTAAGTGTCGGGGGAGAAGTCCGTTCGCGCAAACAGAGGACTGACCAACGGTTTCACCCGGCCGAGTCATTGGCGGCCGCTGCCGTTAGAAGGCAGGTCTTCAGCTGTGCACTTCACGATGCATTTAGAATGCATTCACGGAGATGCCTCGAAGCGACAGAGCTCGGACTACGAACTCCATGGCAGTGCTACACGGCTCGAGTACATGCGCATGGCAGCACCACACCGTTAGTAGTGGACCACTGAAATCAAGAACATAAAGTTAACATAGGTTCACCCTAAACAAATTAATATCAACCAATATTGACCCTATAACGTCTAAGCTTTGATTTTTGTATCTATCATCGTTACTCTTAAGCTCTATAGGGTTTACGCTGGTAGGCATTATGCAGGACTTCTTTCCCGTCGCTTGCGCGGACATGTTGATGCGCGTAGGCATGCTGGTCAAAACGCGTCGATTGGCGCTGGGCATCAGGCAAGCCGACATCAAGACCGCGATTGGCGTTTCGCCGCACCTGTTGCGCAAGGTCGAAAGCGGATCCCCACACGTCGACCTGCGGTCATTCATGTTGGTGCTTTGGCGCCTGGGCATCAATGACACGGTCTTCCAGTCACTCGAAGACATAGAGCACAGCTCGCAGGTCGTGCGCTTCGCTCAGCCGGACAATGCACCTGAGCAGTTGGCCGCGCGGCGAGTGCGTTTGCCAAAGCCCAAGCCAGAGGCGTTCTGATGCAGCGTGCCTACATCTATATGGAACAACCCGAAAGCGGACAGGTGGTCACACTCGGCCGCCTCACCCTCAAGGGCAAAATGGGTGAGTTCGTCTATGCGCCTGATTACGTGGCCCAAGGCGGATGGGTGCCAGACGCTGTTCACTACCCGTTACGCGCCGAAGCCTATACAGGCATTACTCGCAACCGCGGCATACCCGGCTTCATCAACGATGCAATGCCGGACGGCTGGGGTGAGCGCTTGCTGCATCGGGTTTATGGGCAAGGCCTGGGCGCGCTGGATTTTCTGCTCAAGTCACCCAACAACGATCGCATCGGCAACCTGATGGCCGGCCAGGCTCGAACACCGTCCGAGGGTATCGGTGAGGGCGCTGTGCCTAGCCTCAGTGGCCTGGCCAAGTTCATAGCGGCCTGTGAGGCGGTTTACGATGGCCAGCTGGATGCCGAGGCGATCAATGCCCTGAGCATGCGCCAGCAGCGGTCGGCGCTGGGGGGAGCGCGGCCCAAGCGTACGTTTCAGGACAACGGCATGCTCATCCTGGCAAAGCCACGCGACCGCTTCGATCACTATGACTTGCCAAGTATCGAGCATGCCTGCATGACATTCGCTGCGGCCCAGGGCTTGAACACTGCACGCACAGCGCTTCATGCGCAGAGCCTCTCCACCTTATTGGTTGAACGCTTCGACCGCCTGCCCATTCGGGAAGGCGCGCGACGCATCCCGATGCTCAGTGCGCTGACGCTGCTCGATTCGGAGTGGAACGCGCCGTACCACACAGACTGGCGCTATGCCGCAGTGGCTGACGAGATGCGGCGCCGTGGCGTCCCGGTCGGTGATCTTCAGGAGTTTTACAAACGCATGTGCTACAACGCGTTGGTTGGCAACTCGGATGATCACCCTCGCAATCACGCAGTGATCTGGTTGAATGGTCAGTGGCGACTTGCCCCGTTATACGATGTGTTGCCCATGCTCGACGAGGGGCCGGCCAAGGCCCTGGCCATGGCCGTGGGGCGTGACGGCAGCCAGGTCAGCCGGAAGAACCTGCTGAGTCATCATGCCCACTTTGCGCTGCAACGCGACCAGGCTGAGCACATCCTTGAGGAGGTGGCCAGTTGGGCGCCTGCGCTGTGCGATCACTACGCGACGTTTCTCACAGGTGCGGACCTCGACAGCGCCTGCGCGGCGGTGAGTGGAGAGCGGATGTTGAGCTAGCCCTGACGAGGCGGGGTGTGACGCTGGCGCGTCAGTCAAACCATGAGGGCCAACAGCGCAGCGGCCAAGGCCGGCGGCATGACCAGCAGACCCAGCCGCAGGAAGCGCCAGGCGCTCACGGACTCACCTTCACGCCGGATCGCAACCAGCCAGAGCAAGGTTGCAAGTGACCCTGTGATGGAAAGGTTCGGGCCCAAGTCGACGCCAATCAGCAGCGCTGCGGTGGTTTGCCGGGGCAGGTTGGCGATTTCGCTCATGGACCCGGCGATCAGGCCGGTGGGCAGATTGTTCATCAGGTTGCTTGCCAAGGCTATCCCGCCGCCGGCCGTCCAGCTCGCGGCACTCTGGGATTTCTCCTCCATGCCCTGCAGCAGATGCGCGAGGTGCTCGATGAGACCAGTTTTAGCCACCGCTTCTACCAATACGAACAGGCCCGCCACCAGCGGCAACACCCCCCAGGCGACGTGTCGCACTACGGGCATCGGGCTACGCCGCTGACGCAGGTGAATCAGCGCAGTGGTCGCGACGCCGGCGCCGAACGTTGGTAGGCCCAAGGGGATATCCAGCGCAGAGGCAGTCAACAGCACGCAAGCGGTGAGGGCGATACTCCAGGCGCAGAGACGTGCACCGGGTGAGAGAACCTGCGTTTCCACGGACAAAGCGAGCGGCTGGCGGATCTGGCGGCGCTGGGTGATACGCAAGGCCAGGTAGGTGGCCATGATGGCTGCCAGCGAGGGCAAGGTGAATTGCCTCAGCCAGTCCATCAGTGCAGGCATATCGCTGCCGAACACGACCAGGTTGGCAGGGTTGGAGATGGGCAGTACGAAGCTTGCGGCATTGGCGATGAACGCGCAGATGAACAGGTAGGGCAGAGGCTCAGCCTTGGCGGCCTTGCAGGCTGCATACACAGCCGGCGTCAGGACCACGGCGGTGGCGTCGTTCGAGAGAAAGACGGTCACCAAAGTACCTACCAGGAAAACCAGGTTGAACAGGCGCTGGCCAGAGCCTCGGGCGTGTCCCACGGCAAAGTGGGCGACCCAGTCGAAGAGCCCCTCCTGGCGGGCCAGTTCGGCCATGACCATCATTCCAATGAGGAACAGGTAGACATCGCCGCCCTTGGCCACGGCACTCAGGGCGTGCGCCGGGCTGATCAGCCCAAGCAGCACGAGTAGCGCTGCGCCACCCAGCGCCCAGACGAACTCGGGCAGCTTGAATGGGCGCAGGATGACGCCGGCCGTGGCCAGGGCCGAGATAACCCAGATGAACAATGAAGGTTGACTGAAATGCATGGAGGGTTCAGTTTCCGGCGGCCGACGGCATGGAAGAAGAGGGCGCATCACCGTGACGCGGATGGGTTTCGGGCAGCGCTACCAGCACGAGCACGAATGCACAGGTCGCGATTGCGGCCAACGTCAAGAACGCGGCATTGTAGCCTGCCGCCTGAACCACCAGCCCGGCAAGGCCTGGGCTAAGGGCCGCGCCAAGACCAAACACCGCGGTGAGTGCGCCCAAGCTGACATTGAATCGTCCCGTTCCTTCGGTAAGGTCTTTGACGATGATTGGGAACAGCGCCCCGAAGATGCCTGCGCCAATGCCATCTAGCAACTGCACCCCCACCAGCCAGAACGGGTTGTCCGAAAAGGTATAGAGTGCGCCGCGCAATGGCAGAATCAAGAACCCGGCCAGCATGAAAGGCTTGCGCCCCCATTGCTCGGCACGCGCCCCGACCAGCAGCGCCATCGGTACCATGACCAGTTGGGCCGCCACTATGCACGCTGAAGACAGCGGTGTGGCAACGCGCAGATCGACTTG
>CAURYQ010000126.1:0-9862 GCA_963529135.1 uncultured Pseudomonas sp.
GGGGCCGCTCTGCGGCCCATCGCGGCGCAAGGGCCGCTCCCACGAGGGCGGGTTTAGCCTGCAAGTGTAGGTGATTCTGCTAGGCCGCACGGCAAGTCAGTGTAGTGCCGGTGATCTGGGTGTTGCAGTGCCAGCAACGGTTTGCATTGACGACCTACCGCTGAGTCGGAAGCCTTGCCAGACTATTGCACTCTGCTTGCCGGAGTGCCATGCATCGCGCTGGCTACTTGCTAACGCCCTTCTTGGAGGCAGTCCATTCTTAGGGGCAGTCCATTCTTGTGGGAGCGGCCTCGTGCCGCGATGGGCTGCGCAGCAGCCCCAGGATTTCAGCTTTTTAGCTGATAATGTTGGGGCCGCTCTGCGGCCCATCGCGGCACAAGGCCGCTCCCACAAGGGCGAGCTATCCTGCAGGTACAGCTGATCCTGCAGACACAGTTGATCCTGCAGAGACAGTTGACCCTCCTGGTACAGTTGACCCTCCTGACCCTGGTACCGTTGACCCTCCAGATATACATAGGATCAAAACAGCTTCAGAGCTCATCTATTCCCAGAAACGCTCGCGCCGTCGCATCACCGGTGAAGGCCGGTTGGCTTCCTGGTTCGTCCACGAATAGACTGAACGCCAGGCAAAACGGTGTTTCACCAAGCTCAACCCATCGCCGGGTGCCAGCAGGAACACGCAGCTGATCCCCCTTCTCGCACACCACCGAATACACCCCTCCGCCCAGGCGCAAGCCGATCTGCACGCGTCCGCTCACCACAACGATGACTTCGTCGGCACCGAGCACGTGCTCATCCCGCAGGTCAGGGAGCGGCGCCTCGCCGCCGTCGCGGTTGATCACGGCGTACGCGCGGCAACCATGGCGGGTCATCATCTGATCCAGGTAGGCCTTGCAAGCACCCATCATTTCATCGTGCAAAGTACCCGGACGCACGCGCAACCCGTGTTCGGCTTGCACGAGCGTTACCCCGTGCTCGGCAAGCGCTGCGGTGATGTCTTCGGCATGGGTCAGCACCTTGTTGGGCAACTGCGGGGTGGAGGGGTCGAATACGCAGAGGATGCTCATCGTAAGGTCCTGTTCGGTTGCGAATGAAACGCCATGATAACGGCTGCAGCCAACGCTGCGGCGCTGGCCATACCAAAGGTGAGGCCAGGCCCGAGCAAGTTCCAGCTGTAGCCGGCATACAACGCGCCCAGCGCGCCGCCGGTCCCTGAAAGCGCGGCATACAGGGCCTGGCCCTGACCTTGCTGGCGCGCACCGAAGCTGGCCTGCACGAACGCGATGCTGGCAGCGTGGAAACAACCGAAGGTAGCCGCATGCAGCAGCTGCGCTGCGACCAGTACGCTGGGCTCCGCCGCCAAGTTGCCCAGCAACAGCCAGCGTACGGCGGCCAGCGCGAAGCTGGCCAGCAGCACGTGGCGGATGCTGAACCGTGCGAACAGGCGGCTCATGAACATGAACATCACTACCTCCGCCACCACCCCCAAGGCCCATAACAGGCCAATGGCGGTTCGGCTGTAGCCCAGGTGCTCCAGGTGCAGGGTAAGGAAGGTGTAGTACGGTCCGTGGCTCAATTGCATGAGGGCCACGCAGGCATAGAACGCCAGCACCCCCGGCGCCCGCAGCTGCCGCAGGAACCCACCGGCGCCGTGACGCTCACTGTGCTCGACGGGCTGCGCATTGGGTACCCACAGGCTGGCGGCCACGATACCGGCCATGATCAGGACCAGGGCCACGGGGTAGATGTCGAGGCTCAGCCACTCGAACAGATGACCAAGCCCCACGACGGTGAGGATGAACCCGATCGAGCCCCACAGGCGCACCTGGCTGTAGCGCGCCGTCTGGCCGTGCAGATGAGCCAGGGTAATGACCTCGAACTGCGGCAGCACCGCGTGCCAGAAGAACGCGTGCAAGGCCATGACCAGCGCCAACCAGGCGTAGCTCTTGCCGAAAAAGATCAAGCTGAACGTGCCCAGCGTACACAGCGCCCCAAGCCGCACGATCAGCAGCCGCTGCCCGGTCCGATCCCCCAGCCAGCCCCACAAATTGGGCGCAATGCAGCGCATGAGCATGGGGATGGCGACCAGTTCGCCGATGCGGGCTGGCGCAAAGCCCAGGTGGTCGAAATACAACGCCAGAAACGGCGCCGTAGACCCCAGCAAGGCGAAATAGCACAGGTAGAAACTGGACAGCCGCCAGTACGGTATAGGTTGCATGGGGTTGCCTTGTGGAGCGGGGCCTGCTCCGGTTAGCGGCTCAGCGCCCCGAGTGACCGCTGCGAAAAAACAGGCCCAAGCGGGTCAGAGCTGGCCGAGCACCGGCGTGTTCACCTTCACCTCGGCATTTTGGGCGCGGTGGCGCAACAAGTGATCCATCAGCGCGATGGCCATCATCGCCTCGGCAATCGGGGTAGCGCGAATGCCTACACACGGGTCGTGCCGGCCCTTGGTGATGACGTCCACCGGGTTGCCGTCGACGTCCACGGAGCGACCCGGCACGGTGATGCTCGAGGTGGGCTTCAAGGCCAGGTGGGCAATGATCGGCTGGCCCGAGGAAATCCCCCCCAGAATGCCGCCGGCGTTGTTGCTGAGAAACCCTTGCGGCGTGATCTCGTCGCGGTGTTCAGTGCCGCGTTGCGCCACGCTGGCAAAACCCGCGCCGATCTCCACGCCCTTCACGGCATTGATGCTCATCAGCGCGTGGGCAAGCTCGGCGTCCAGGCGATCGAAGATCGGCTCGCCCAGGCCCGGCATCACGCCCTCGGCGACCACGGTGATCTTCGCGCCCACCGAATCCTGGTCGCGGCGCAGCTGGTCCATGTACGCCTCCAGCTCCGGCACCTTGCTCGGGTCGGGGCTGAAGAAAGCGTTCTGCTCCACCGACTCCCAAGTCTTGAAGGGGATTTCGATCGGGCCAAGCTGGCTCATGTAGCCACGCACGGTGATGCCCTGGGTGGCCAGGTACTTCTTGGCGATGGCGCCAGCGGCAACGCGCATGGCGGTTTCGCGCGCCGAACTGCGGCCACCGCCGCGGTAATCGCGGGTGCCGTACTTGTGGTGATAGGTGTAGTCGGCGTGGGCCGGGCGGAACAGGTCTTTGATGGCCGAGTAGTCCTTGGACTTCTGATCGGTGTTACGGATCAGCAGGCCGATGGAGCAACCGGTGGTACGCCCTTCGAACACACCCGACAAAATTTCCACCTCGTCGGGTTCCTGACGCTGGGTGGTGTGGCGGCTGGTGCCAGGCTTGCGTCGGTCCAGGTCGTGCTGCAGGTCGGCGAGGGAAATCTCAAGGCCTGGCGGGCACCCATCGACAATGGCGACCAACGCCGGGCCATGGCTTTCGCCAGCGGTGGTGACAGTGAACAGCTTGCCGTAGGTATTGCCGGACATGGACGCTCCGCGAGATCTGCCTGAAGTGAACGAAAGCGGCAGTATACAGATGGATTGCCTGCCTGTGCTGGCCTGTTGGCAAGGGCGACGACACAGGCTGGCGCTGGTGAGCTTGCAGGGTTTGGGCCTGGGCCGAGAACCTTCCTCGGCCACTGTGGGTCAAAGTGCTATCTCCCCCCACGTAGTCCCGCAAGATGCCGCGTTTCATCGCCCTGCTCTGCCTGTTGTTCACTGGCCTGTCCCATGCCGCCACGCCCACCGTTCTGCACCGCCCCATCGACCTGGACACCGGCCAGGGCGTCCTGCACGGCAGCCTGCTGTTGCCGCAACAGGACACGCCGCCGCCAGTGGTCCTGATCATTGCCGGCTCCGGCCCTACCGACCGTGACGGCAACAACCCGGCTGCCGGGCGCGTGGACAACCTCAAGCGCCTGGCCCTGCTGCTGGCCAATGCGCACATTGCCAGCGTGCGCTATGACAAGCGGGGGGTGGCCGCTAGCCAGCCCGCCACCCCCGACGAGCGTGACCTGAGCGTGGAACGCTATGTCGCCGACGTGGTTGCCTGGGGCCACAAGCTCAAGGCCGACCCCCGCTTCGGCCCCTTGATCCTGATCGGTCACAGCGAAGGCGCGCTGATCGCCAGCCTGGCGGCCGAGCAGGCCGGGGCGAGCGCGGTGATCAGCCTGGCGGGCAGCGGCAGGCCGATGGCCGAAGTGGTACGTGAGCAGCTTGCCGAGCGCCTGCCGCCTGCGCAGCTGGCCAAGGGCAGTGCGCTGCTCGATCGTTTGGAAGCGGGCCAGACCAGCCTGGACGTGCCCCCACCGCTGCGCCAGGTGTTCCGCCCCAGCGTGCAGCCTTACCTGATCACCTTGTTCCGGCAGAACCCGGCAGCCGCTTTCGCTCGGCTGCCGATGCCGGCGCTGATCGTGCAGGGGCGCAACGACGTGCAGGTGGACGTGGCGGATGCGCAAAAGCTCAAGGACGCCAAACCGGATGCCCGGCTGGTGCTGATCGAAGGCATGAACCACATGCTGCGCATCAGCCCCAAGGACATGAGCGAGCAGCGCGAGAGCTACCAGAACCCGGAATTGCCGCTGGCTCGGGAGCTGGGCGAGCAGATCGTGGCGTTCATTGGCCAGCTGCCACCGGCCTGATCGACGGGCTCAGGTCTGCGCCCAGGCTGCCGATACAGCAGGCATAGCCAAGGACATGCCCTGATGACCACACCACCCGCTGCCACAGAGCCGGCTCAAGAGCCCCAGACCACTCCCGCCCTGCCCTGGGCGGACCTGGCCGTCGAGCATCACCAGTTGCTGCGCCTGGCCCCCCTGCCAGGCGACCGCATCAGCGGCGCTCGGCCCCTGCGTTTCGTGCAATTTGGTTATGCCGAGCGCCATGACGCAGCCCATAGCCTGTTGCGCATGCAAATTGCGCTGCCAGGCCAGAAAGTGCACAAAGGCCACAACCAGGTAGACATCCGCGTAGACCACCACGCGCATAGCGTGCGCCTCGGTGATGAGCATGGCCTGCAACTGGAACCGGTCAACCGTGGCCTGGGCCGCTTCCTGCTGGCCCAGGCCGCGCAATGGCTGCAGCGCAAGTGGCCGAACTACCGGGTCGAGGCCTTCGCCCTGCCGAGCAAGGATGCGCTGGAGGAAGACTCGCGCCTGCGCCGCGACCAATGCCTTCGCAGCGCAGGCCTGGAGGTGCAGTACGAAGACGGGCAGGTGCTCAAGGGCCGAACGGCCGAGGCCCGCGTGGACCAGTTGGAGGTGGCCTGGAACAGCGAACGCGTGCAGCGCCTGGGCCTTCTGGATGCGGCGCAGCTGTTGCAGCAGGCCGACCAGCAGTTGCAGGAAAGCGAAGCGAGGTTGCGCGAGCGCGACGAGCGCGTGGCCAAGTACCAGCGCGAAGACAGCGGCTTGCGGTTTACCATCACCTGCCTGGTGGCCTTCGCGCTGTTCCAGGCTGGGCTGCTGATCTGGATCGCCACGCGCTGACACCTCAGCGCTGCAGTTTAGGGCACCACTGTATGCTAGCGCGTGGCGCAGCGGCACGGGTGATCACACCCGCCCCGCCTGTTTGCCTCAGACCCGGCCTTTGAACAGTGCCTGATGCTGGCGGCACTGCTCGGCGGTGAGCATGAACACGCCATGCCCGCCGCGCTCGAACTCGAGCCAGGCAAAATCGACTTCCGGGTACAGCGCCTCGACGTGAACCTGGCTGTTGCCCACTTCCACGATCAGCAGACCCTTTTCGGTCAGGTGATCGGCCGCCTCGGCCAGCATGCGCCGTACCAGGTCCAGGCCATCGGCCCCGCAAGCCAGGCCCAGCTCCGGCTCATGGTGGTATTCGGCCGGCATGTCGTCGAAGTCTTCGGCGTCCACATACGGGGGGTTGGACAGGATCAGGTCGAAGCGCTGGCCCGGCAACCCTTCGAAACCGTCGCCCTGCACGGTGTACACCCGCCCGTCCAGGCCGTGGCGCTCGATGTTCTGGTTGGCCACCTCGAGCGCTTCGAACGACAGGTCGCCCAGCACCACCTCGGCCTCGGGGAAGACGTCGGCGGCCACGATCCCGATGCAGCCAGAGCCGGTGCACAGGTCCAGAATGCGGCCTGGTTCATCCGCAAGCCAAGGCTCCAGGCGCTTTTCCAGCAGCTCGCCGATGGGTGAACGTGGTACCAGCACGCGCTCGTCGACGATGAACGACATGCCGCAGAACCAGGCTTCGCCCAGCAGGTAGGCGGTAGGCACTCGTTCTTCGATACGGCGCTTGAGCAGGTGCTGCAGTTGTACGCGCTCGGCGTCCTCGAGCATGCAGTCCAGGTAGCTGTCGGCCACCTCCCACGGCAGGTGTACCGCCCCCAGTACCAGCAAGCGGGCTTCATCCCAGGCGTTGTCGGCACCGTGGCCGAAGAACAGGTCATGCTCATGGAAGCGGCTGACCGCCCAACGGATGTAGTCGCGCAGCGTGCGCAGGCGGGATGTGATCACGGCTAACTCCTAATTCAGACTGGCCGAAAGTCTAACAGCCCATGCACCGGATTTGTTCCCTGCGATCACCTGCACAGTAGCCACAGGCCAGCAACCACGCCGCTTGCGTTGTCAACCATTCCCATTGTCGTCAAGGCAGGGGAGAATAGGCTCACAAAAGCCCTATACCAAGGAGCCCTTGATGTCCGTTCCAACCACGATGTTCCGCCTCACTGGCCGCGATTACCCGCCGGCCAAGCTGAGCCAAGCCAGCCTGATCATCATCGATGCGCAGAAGGAGTACCTGACCGGGCCCCTGGCGCTGTCGGGCATGGATGAGGCCGTGGCCAACATCGCCAGGTTGCTCGACGCCGCGCGCAAGAGCGGCCGCCCGATCATCCATGTTCGTCACTTGGGCACCGTTGGCGGGCGCTTCGACCCCCAGGGCCCGGCAGGCCAGTTCATTCCGGGGCTTGAGCCGCACGAAGGCGAAACCGTCATCGAAAAGCGCATGCCCAATGCTTTCAAGAACACCAAGCTGCACGAGACGTTGCAGGCGCTAGGCCACCTGGACTTGATCGTCTGCGGCTTCATGAGCCACTCCAGTGTCAGCACCACCGTTCGCCGCGCCAAGGATTATGGTTACCGGTGCACCCTGGTGGAAGATGCGTCCGCCACACGCGACCTGGCCTTCAATGACGAAGTGATCCCGGCCGCGCAGATCCACCGTTGTGAAATGGCCGTGATGGCCGACAACTTTGCGTGCGTGGCGCCGACGGCCAGCCTGATCTGATCCGGCCCAGCGGCAGGCGGCAGGCAGGAACCGGCGCTGTGATTGCCGGTCCAACGGCCCAGAGCCATACAGGAGAGCGGGATGAAGCTTAGAGGCAGTATCGACGCCAAGCGCCTACGCCCGCGTCAACCGCGCAGCTGGGGCGCCCGCCTGGGGGCTGCATGTTCTGCGGTGCTGGCCACCCTCGGGGTGTTGCTGGCCATGGCCGGCGTGGCCGGGCTGTTGGGCAACTACCCTGCCCTGGCCGAACTGAACGCCAACAAGCCGCTTGCCGCCACCCTCACAGGGGTGGGGCTGCTGATGCTGTGGCTTGGCGTGCGCTTCTGGCGCCTGAGCCGCATCCGCCTGCGCCGCGCCCGCGAATTGAACATGTCGCCTCATCTGATGAAAAAGCATGACTGAGGGGCGCAGCTTGCATTTAGGTCAAAGCGAGCCCGTTGGGTTGTGATCTTTCGGCACATGCCTAATTCTTGTGGGACTGTGATGCCCCTGCACATGCCGAACCTTGGTGGAACTGTGATCTCACTGCACAAGCCGAACCCTGATGGAGCTGTGATCTCACTGCACAAGCCGAACCCTGATGGAGCTGTGATCTCACTGCACACAAGCCGAACCCTGATGGAGCTGTGATCTCCCTGCACACAAGCCGAACCCTGATGGAGCTGTGATCTCCCTGCACACAAGCCGAACCTTGATGGAACCTTGATCTCCTTGCATACACGGGGCCCTTGTGGGAGCGGTCTTGTACCGCGATGGGCTGCGTAGCAGCCCCAGGATTTCAGCCCCCCAGAGCACATCGCCGGGGCCGCTCGGCGGCCGGGCCTACAGGACCCAGTGATCGCTTCGAGCCCAAGGCATCACGATCTTTCCTGCCGTGCCATCCTGCACCCAACCGACATGGCTGCACACCGCCCCGCACTCGCGTAAACTACGCCGCCCACGTGGAGGCATCATGCAAGACGACGATTTTTCCCTGTTCAAGGCCGAAGTGCGCGGCGTCAAGCCGATCACGCATGACCGCGCCGAGGTCGGCAAACCCAAGGCCGATCGCCAGAAGCTGGCCGGCCTGCGCCAATCGGCGACGGTGTCCAGCGACAAGGCGTTGGTCATCGATGGCATGTCCGATCAGTTCGTCATCGACGTAGGTGCCGAAGACGAGTTGATGTGGCGCCGCGACGGTGTGCAGGAAACCCAGCTGCGCAAGCTGAAACTGGGCCAGATCCCCTTCGAAGGCAGCCTGGACTTGCACGGCATGACCGTGGAAAAGGCCCGCGAGACGCTCTGGGACTTCATCGCCGAGGCGACCCGCCTGGAAGTACGCTGCGTGCGGGTCACCCACGGCAAGGCAGCCCGGCTCGATGGCAAACGCCCCATGATCAAGAGCCACGTCAACACCTGGCTACGCCAGCACCCGCAAGTGCTCGGCTTTGCCTCGTGCAGTGCCCGCCACGGGGGGACCGGCGCCGTCTATGTGATGCTCAAGCGAACCATGCTCGAAGGCCGCGACGAGTAACGCCGCGCTTGCAGCGCCGCCCTCGCCGCCGTAACCTTCATTTTTGCGATTTTTCCCACAGGTAGATCCATGTCCCTGGAACAGAACTACACCGAGATCCTTAGCCAGATAGGCGAGGACGTCTCCCGTGAGGGCCTGCTCGACACGCCCAAGCGGGCTGCAAAGGCGATGAAGTATCTTTGCCGCGGTTATGAGCAAACACTGGAAGAAGTGACCAACAACGCGTTGTTCAGTTCCGACAACAGCGAAATGGTGCTGGTCCGGGACATCGAGCTGTACTCGATGTGCGAGCATCACATGCTGCCCTTCATCGGCAAGGCCCACGTGGCGTATCTGCCCAAGGGCAAGGTACTGGGCCTGTCGAAGGTGGCGCGTATCGTCGACATGTACGCACGCCGCCTGCAGATTCAGGAAAACCTCAGCCGCCAGATCGCCGATGCCGTGCAGCAGGTCACCGGCGCTGCGGGTGTTGCCGTGGTCATCGAGGCCAAGCACATGTGCATGATGATGCGCGGTGTGGAAAAGCAGAATTCGAGCATGATCACATCGGTAATGCTGGGTGAGTTCCGCGCCAACGCGGCCACCCGCAGCGAGTTCCTCAGCCTGATCAAGTAACCGGCTGCGCAACCCAGGCCGACCCCTGCCGGTCGGCCTTTTTCATTTCAGGAGTTTGTACATGATCGTCAAAGCCCTGCGGGTTGGCCTCGGCCAGCTTATCGTGTTCGGCGACTGGGTCAGCCGCCCGGCCAAGCGCAAGCGTGACCCGGCAGCCCAGGCCCGCGTGGTCGAGGCAGCCGAGGGCCTGGCTCTCTACCAGTTCCATGCCTGCCCGTTCTGCGTCAACACCCGCCGCACCCTGCACCGCCTGAACGTGCCGGTGGCGCTGCGTGATGCCAAGAACGACCCGGTACACCGCCAGGCACTGGAACAAGGCGGTGGCCGGATCAAAGTGCCCTGCCTGCGCATCGAAGAAGCGGGCAAGGTGACCTGGATGTATGAGTCCAAGGCGATCATTGCTTATCTGGATGAGCGATTTGGCGGTAGCTGATCCGCGATGGCGGGCGATGGTTTTTCCCCAGGCCAGACCTGTGGAGCGGCCTTGCCAGGGCGCCGGACCGGCCGCGATGGGCTGCGCAGCAGCCCCGGCAACATGGGCTGCGAAGCTGAAATCCTGGGGCCGCTGCGCG
>CAURYQ010000127.1:0-9811 GCA_963529135.1 uncultured Pseudomonas sp.
ATGAAGGCGAGGATTTCAGCTTGGCGTGGCGTCAGTTTCAACATGATCAGCGCTCTGGCTTTTTATACAGTGACTGGGATTATATACAGTATTCGTCGGGCCGCAAGCTTTGCCGGTCCAAAGGCCGCAGACACGGCCAGATACCCAGCCGATCACTGCGCCATGGCCTGAGTGGACACGCTTGACCACCCGGTCACGAACGCTTGACAGGACCGGGGTTGAAACGTATGTTTCAAACACCTGTTTGTCTGGCGGAGTGCTCGGAGTAGTCATGGCTCAATCGGAAACCGTTGAACGCATTCTCGATGCTGCCGAGCAGCTGTTCGCCGAGCGCGGGTTCGCAGAAACCTCCCTGCGGCTCATCACCAGCAAGGCCGGGGTGAACCTGGCGGCGGTGAATTACCACTTTGGGTCCAAGAAAGCCTTGATCCAGGCCGTATTCTCACGTTTTCTCGGGCCCTTCTGTGCCAGCCTCGAGCGCGAGCTGGAGCGGCGCCAAGCTCGCCCCGACCCCAAGCCCACGCTCGAAGAACTGCTGGAGATGCTGGTGGAGCAGGCCCTTGCCGTGCAACCGCGCAGCAACAATGACCTGTCGATCTTCATGCGCCTGCTGGGTCTGGCTTTCAGCCAGAGCCAGGGCCACCTGCGGCGGTATCTTGAGGACATGTACGGCAAGGTATTTCGCCGCTACATGCTGCTGGTCAACGAAGCTGCGCCGCGCATTCCACCGCTCGAGTTGTTCTGGCGTGTGCACTTCATGCTGGGTGCTGCCGCCTTCAGCATGTCGGGCATCAAGGCGCTGCGTGCGATTGCCGAGACCGACTTCGGCATCAATACCTCCATCGAGCAGGTCATGCGGCTGATGGTGCCCTTCCTGGCGGCGGGCATGCGGGCTGACAGCGGCGTCACCGACCCGGCCATGGCCAGCGCCCAGTTGCGCCCCCGCAGCAAGACCACCAGCGGTGCAGCCCCCGCCAAGGTATGACCCGGCCCGTCGCCACCCCCTAGCGGGCGCTTCCCTCTGTCTTTATTGGTGCAGCTCCCGCCAAGCTATGACCCGGCCTGTCGCCAGCCCCAAGCGGGCTTCCCACTGTCTTTATTGAAGGATTTCCCATGACCGTCAGCCTGCAAGGTTCCTTGATGGTAGATATCGCCGGCACATGGCTGACCGCCGAAGACCGGCACCTGTTACGCCAGCCGGAAGTGGCGGGGTTGATCATCTTCGCCCGCAACATCGATAGCCCGCGCCAGGTGCGTCAACTGTGCGCGTCCATCCGCGCCGTGCGCCCGGACCTGATCCTGGCCGTCGACCAGGAGGGCGGCCGGGTTCAGCGTCTGCGCCAGGGCTTCGTTCGTCTGCCCGCGATGCGCGCCTTGGCCGACCATGCCAATGCCCAGTACCTGGCCGAACAATGTGGCTGGCTGATGGCGACAGAAGTGCTCGCCGTGGGCCTGGACCTAAGCTTCGCCCCTGTTCTGGATCTTGACCACCAGCGCAGTGCAGTGGTGGGCAGCCGGGCTTTCGAAGCCGACCCGCTGCGCGCCACCCAGTTGGCAGGCGCGTTCATCCGCGGGATGAATGCGGCGGGGATGGCTGCCTGCGGCAAGCATTTCCCGGGTCATGGCTGGGCCGAGGCCGATTCCCACGTGGCGATTCCTACCGACGAGCGCAGCCTGGAGCAACTGCGAGCAGCAGACCTTGTGCCTTTCAGTCGTCTGAGCGCCCAATTGGCGGCGGTGATGCCCGCTCATGTGATCTATCCCCAGGTCGACGACCGTCCTGCTGGGTTCTCCCGTCGGTGGCTGCAAGATATTCTGCGTGGCGAGCTGGGGTTCGATGGGGTCATCTTCAGTGATGACCTGTCCATGGCGGGTGCCCATGTAGTGGGTGATGCGGCCAGCCGCATCGAAGCTGCGTTCAGTGCCGGTTGCGACATGGGGCTGGTTTGCAATGACCGTGCTGCGGCCGAGTTGGCCCTGAGCGCTGCTCAGCGCATGCAGGTCAAGCCGTCGCCACGCATCGCCAACATGCGTGGCCAGGGCACGGCCTGCACCGACTATCGGCAGCAGCCGCGCTGGCTGCAGGCATTGGGCGCGTTGAAGGAAGCTCAGTTGGTCGATTAAGCGGCGGGCGGGACGCGTACGGCAAGCCGGTACGCGTCCACGTCAAACCATGCAAGGCCCTAGCGGGCGCGCTTGCCTGGCAAGGGCGCAAACAGCGCTTCGATTTCCTCATCCCCCAGCCGCCATTGCCCGGCCTTGCCCCCGTCGAGCAGGCTGGCAGCCAGGGCTGCTTTTTCCTGCTGCAGCAGCTGGATTTTCTCCTCGACCGTTCCCCGGGTAATCAGCTTGAACACGAACACCGGCTTGTCCTGGCCGATGCGATAGGCCCGGTCCGTCGCCTGGTTCTCGCTTGCCGGGTTCCACCATGGGTCGTAATGGATCACGGTATCGGCTGCGGTCAGATTCAAACCTACCCCCCCTGCCTTGAGGCTGATCAGAAAGACTTCGCTATGCCCTTCCTGGAACTGCTGCACAGGTGTGCGACGGTCGCGAGTGTCGCCGGTCAGCAGGCTGTAGCGAATATTGCGCTTTTGCAGCTCCTGTTCGATCAGCGCCAGCATCGAGGTGAACTGTGAGAACAGCAGCACCCGCCGGCCTTCGCTCATCAGCTCTTCGAGCATTTCCAGCAGCGCGCCCAGTTTGCCCTTGTCGGTCTGGTTGCCCTTGATGTCAACACCCTTGACCAGGCGCAGGTCACAGCACACCTGGCGCAGCTTGAGCAGTGCATCGAGGATGACGATCTGGCTGCGTGCGGCGCCATTGCGAGCCACCTCTTCGCGGACCTTCTTGTCCATTGCCACCCGCACGGCCTCGTAGGTATCGCGCTGTGCATCGCTCAACTCGACCCAATGCACCAACTCTGTCTTGGCTGGCAGCTCGGTAGCGACTTGCTCCTTGGTGCGGCGCAGCAGGAAGGGACGAATGCGTGTGATCAGGTGGGTCAGGCGCTCGCTATTGCCCTGGCGCTCGATGGGCGTGCGGTAGTCCTGGTTGAAGCGTTTGAGGTCGCCCAGCCAGCCAGGCATCAGGAAGTGGAATATCGACCAGAGTTCGCCCAGGTTGTTTTCCATCGGCGTGCCGGTCAGGCACAAGCGCTGGGTGGCCTGCAGTTCGCATACCGCCTGGGCTGCCTTGCTGGTGCTGGTCTTGATGTTCTGCGCTTCGTCCAGCACCAGCAGGTGCCAGCGCTGTGCGCGCAGGTGTTCGGAATCGCGGGTCACCAGTGCGTAGGTGGTCAGGATCAGGTCGTAATCCTGCAGGCTGGTGAAATGCTTGCTGCGCCCGGGTCCATGCAGGGCTAGCACCCGAAGGCCAGGCGTGAAGCGGCGCGCCTCGTCCAGCCAATTGGGTACCAGGCTGGTCGGCATCACGGCCAGTGCCGGCGCCGTCAAACGGCCCGCTTCTTTTTCCAGCAGCACATGGGCAAGCGCCTGCAGCGTCTTGCCAAGGCCCATGTCATCGCCAAGGATACCGCCGGTGCCCATTTCCCGAAGTGCCTGCAGCCAGTTCAGCCCTTGCTGTTGATACCCTCGCAGGCTGGCCTGCAAGCCATCGGGCGGGGTCACCTGCACATCCCGGGCATCGCGCAGGCGCCTACCGAGGTCGCGCACATGTTCGCCGCCTTCCCAGTGCAAGGGCAGCGCTTCGACCGCGTTCAGTCGTGCGGCGTCCGCACGGCCCATGCGCAGGGCCGTTCCGGCTTCTGGCTCGCTCAGGTACAGTTCGCCCAAGGTCGCCATTACGGCCTTGACCCGGCCATAGGGCAAGGCCACGCGCAGGGCAGGGGCGTCGAGTCGGCCCCGGTTGAGGTCGATCAGCAGGTGCTCGTCATCGTTACGCTTGGCCAGTTCGCTGGGACGCAGCAATTCAGGGCTGTTGCGCAACAGTTGCAGCACGATGGGCAACAGGCTGTGGCGCTGCCCGTCGACGACGATGCCCAGCTCGAGATCAAACCATTCATGGCCTGGGCTTTCATCGATCGTGGCGTACCAGTCATCGACCTCCTGCAAGTCGAACGCGAAGTCGCGATGGATATCGACCTGCCAGCCCGCATCGCGCAGCCGTGGCAAGTCTTCACGCACGAAATGCAGCCAAGCCTCGTCGTCGGCGAGCTGGAACATTTCCCCGGCGCTATCGGGCAGCGCCTTGCTCTGCCGGGTCGCGACCTTGAAGCCCATGTTGCGGAGCACGTTGCGCAGGGCGTTTTCGGCCTTGGGCTGGCGGCTGATGCGTTGGCTGACACTGCCTACCAGTCGCGTCAGCGGCTTGTCGCCACTGCCGCTGGCCGGCAGGCCGTCGTAGTCGAACGCCAGCGCGGCGCGGTGCTGCATCTGGCGCTGCATGCGACCGGTCTTGGGCATGTAGGCGGTGAACTCCAGGCTCCCGAGCACCAGGTGCGCCTTGGGCTGGATATCGTCGATGTGCTGTTGCTCGACCTGGGTCGGCGTCGGGACGCTATGGCTCAAGGCATTGAGCTTGTGGCTGAGCGGGACGACCAAGTGCTCCGGGACATCGGGCGCCAAGGTCAGCTGCATCGCCACATGGGGGTTCAACCCGTGCTCGAGTACACCGATCTCACGGGCGTCGATGTCCAGGTAATACAGCGGGAGCAATGGAATGGCACAGCGTATTTCCTTCTCGCCCGCGAACCAGATGCCGCGGTAGGCACCATTGTCCAGTCGCACCCAGCGAAACTCACCGTGTCGCACAGGGGCTGAAAGCAGCCGTATGCGGGTGTCGAACAGGTACAGCCGGCCCGTGTCGACGATGCGCTGGAACAGCTCACCGCCTTCGGCCCCGGTCAACCTGTAGCCACGATCCTGCCCGCCTCCCTGGTTGAGCGATGAAAGCAGGCGCAGGATGCGCGCATCTTCTTCCGTCACGAACTTCGGTCGGTCGTACAGGAAGTCATAGATGGACTGCACCCGACTGAAGCGAATGCCGTCCTCGCCTTCGGTGCCTTTGCGCACCACCACCGAACAGCTGGCATCGTCCTCAAGGCGCAAGTGATAGCACACCGAGCGCCCGCGTTTGTCCTTCCCAGGCTGGACCGGCGCGGGCGCCTGTTCCAGGTTGCTGAGCCAGTGCTGAAGCTCTGCGGACATGTTGGCACTGGTGGGTTTCGATGCCTCTGAAGTCTCGAGAGGGTCGCCCAGCAGAAGCAGGGCGGCTGCGCAGTGCTTGCAGTTCTGGCCGACGGGGCAGGTGCAGTAGCCCTTGATGATGCAGCGTCCGGCATGGACGCTCACATTGATGTCCTGGCTGTAGGTCTTGCCGGCACTGCCCTCGCAACTGGCATGGACCGTCTGGCCTCGAATCTGCTCGATCATGGCCTTGCCCTGGCTTGCGTAATGATCGCCTCGCTGCAGGGTGCCTCTATCGAAGCACTCGCCCCAGTTCGGGTACTCGTTCAGAAGCTCCATTGCATCAGGTTTCATGGGCTACTGCTCCAGCATGTCCATCGCAGGCATCTTGGGCGTGCCTGGCGGAGTGATCTTCAACAGCACAGCCAGATGACCGCCGTCCAGGAAGGTCAGTTGCCCACCTTTGACATTGCTGTTGGCCTGCCGAAACTGTTCGCTCTGCAGCACGCTGCCGTTGCCGTCGAGCTGGTTGACCCACAGGCTGGCTTCAACCTGGATGAAACGACCCTGAGTGATGCTCAGGTTACCCTCGATGGGGAAATGGCCGAATTGCTCGTCGCCTTCGCCCAGCGCGATGCGGCTTGGGCCATCGCCTACCTGCTGCTGCCAGGCGCGGTGCATCAGGACAGTGTAGTCAGCCGTGGCGGCCAGGCGCGTGGCCTCATCCTCCAGCGCCGGACGCTGCTCTGCGCCTTTGTCCAGGCGTGGCGCCCCGGCGCTCCAGTCTTCGGGGGCGAACGGGCTGGTAAACGCTGGCACGTTGTTCTGCCTTACCAGGATCATTTCGACCTGATACGGGCCCTGGGCGAATGCTGCTGGGGCGAACGCCACCAGCAACAGGGTCAGACAGCGGATGGCACGCATGAATCTTCCTTAGGCAGGCTTTGGTGTCAGGCGCTCGAACAGCGCTTCGAGGGTGTTGAAGCGCTCATCAGGCCGTTCCATCGGGACCATGAAGCGGAACTGGGTGGCGCCTTCGAATTTGTAGCGTTTGGGCTGGCTCTGGATCAGCTTGATCAAGGTCAACGGGTCGACCGGCGTCTCGGCCTCGAACTCGAGCTTGCCGCCATTGGGGCCCGCATCGACCTTCTTGATGCCGAGTTTTTCCGCCTGCAACTTCAGCAGCGTCAGGCGCATGAGGTTCTTGGTCGGCTCTGGCAAAAGGCCGAAGCGGTCGATCATCTCGACCTGCAGGTCCTTGAGGCCTTCCTCATCGGGCGCCGAAGCGATGCGCTTGTACAGGATCAGCCGTGCATGCACGTCCGGCAGATAGTCCTCGGGGATCAACGCCGGCAGGCGCAGGTTGATTTCCGGGCCGCCGCCCAGCGGTTGTTCCAGGTTGGGCTGGGTGCCCTTGCGGATCGCCTTCACGGCGCGCTCGAGCATTTCCATGTAAAGCGTGAAGCCCACGGCCTGGATCTGGCCGCTCTGACCGTCCCCGAGCAGCTCGCCAGCCCCGCGGATCTCCAGGTCGTTGGTAGCCAGTACGAACCCGGCGCCCAGGTCTTGGGTGTTGGCAATGGCTTCCAGGCGTTTTTCCGCGTCGCCGCTGACCTTCTGCCGCGTCGGCGTCAGCAGGTAGGCATAGGCCTGGTGGTGGCTGCGACCGACCCGGCCGCGTAGCTGGTGCAGCTGGGCCAGGCCGAACTTGTCGGCACGCTCGATGACGATGGTGTTGGCGCTTGGCACATCGATGCCGGTTTCGATGATGGTGGAGGCCACCAGCACGTTGAAGCGCTTGTGGTAGAAGTCGCTCATCACTTGTTCGAGCTCACGCTCGCGCATCTGCCCGTGGCCAATGCCGATGCGCGCCTCAGGAACCAGCTCGGCAAGGTCGGCGGCGCATTTCTCGATGGTTTTCACGTCGTTGTGCAGGTAGTACACCTGGCCGCCGCGCAGCAGCTCGCGCAGCAGCGCTTCCTTGACGGTGCTGTTGTTCTGCTCCATGACGAAGGTGCGTACCGACAGGCGCCGTGCCGGTGGCGTGGCGATGATCGACAGGTCGCGCATGCCCGCCACGGCCATGTTCAGGGTGCGTGGAATAGGCGTGGCGGTAAGGGTCAGGATGTCCACTTCGCTGCGCAGCGCCTTGAGCTGCTCTTTCTGGCGCACGCCGAAACGGTGCTCTTCGTCGATGATGGCCAGGCCCAGGTCCTTGAAGCGCACGTCGTCCTGCAGCAGCTTGTGGGTACCGATGAGGATGTCGATCTTGCCCTCGGCCAGCTCGGCGGCAGCGTTGGCCACTTCCTTGGCCGACTTGAAGCGGCTCATCACCTCGACGGTCAC
Organism: uncultured Pseudomonas sp.; assembly: GCA_963529135.1. Classification (GTDB taxonomy): domain Bacteria; phylum Pseudomonadota; class Gammaproteobacteria; order Pseudomonadales; family Pseudomonadaceae; genus Aquipseudomonas. The sequence goes on from CAURYQ010000127.1 coordinate 7,494, forward strand.
CGGCCAATCTGCGAAGCGGTCGCGGAAGCTGTTGTAGTGCTGCTGGGCCAGCAGTGTGGTAGGCACCAGGACCGCCACCTGGCGACCGCTGTGCACGGCAATGAACGCTGCACGCATGGCCACCTCGGTCTTGCCGAAGCCGACATCGCCGCACACCAGGCGGTCCATGGGCTTGGGCGCCAGCATGTCGGCACGTACCGCTTCGATGGCCGCTTGCTGATCGGGTGTTTCCTCGAACGGGAAGCCTGCGCTGAAGGTGGCGTAGTCGGCGGCCGGGTCGGCGAAGGCGTACCCCTTGCGGGCCGCACGGCGGGCATAGATGTCGAGCAGTTCGGCCGCAACGTCGCGTACCTGCTCGGCAGCCTTGCGCTTGGCTTTCTGCCAGGTCTCGGAACCCAGGCGGTGCAGGGGCGCCAATGCGTCGTCGCTGCCGGTGTAGCGCGCGATCAGGTGCAAGTTGGCGACAGGCACGTACAGCTTGGCGCCTTCGGCATATTCGAGCGTGAGGAACTCGGCGGCCTGGCCGTCGATTTCCAGCGTCGCCAGGCCCAGGTAGCGGCCCACGCCATGGTCGATGTGCACCACCGGCGCGCCTTCACGCAGCTCGGTCAGGTTCTTGATGACCGCGTCGTTGGCGGTTTCGCCGCGCTTGTCACGGCGCCGGCGCTGCATGACGCGCTGCCCGAACAGCGGGCTCTCGGCGACCAGGGCCATGGCCGGGTCGTCGAGCAGCAGGCCTTCGTCGAGCGGGGCGATGGTGATGTTCAGCCGTTCGCTGCCGGTGATGAAGTCGGCCCAGCTCTCGACCGCGTGCGGACGCAGCTTGAGCCGTTCGAGCAGCTCGAGCAGCACTTCGCGACGCCCAGCCGATTCGGCAGTGAACAGTACCCGGCCATCGAACTGATCGAGAAACCCTGCCAAGGCCGCCAGCGGCTGGTTGGCCTTCGCTTCGATGGCAAGGTCGGGCAGGGTGCGCGCGGCGAAGCGCTGGCGCCCGGCGCCGGCCTCCACATCGTCGCGGCTGACTACTACCCGTGGCCACTGCTTGAGGCGGGCAAAGCAGTCCTCGACCGGCATGAACAGCTCGGCCGGCGGCAGCAACGGCCGGCTCAGGTCGCCCCGGCGGTCCTCGTAGCGCCCGCGTACGTCGTTCCAGAAGTGCTCGGCGGCCTGTTCCACGCCCGGCAGCGAAAACACCTGGGTGTCGGCTGGCAGGTAGTCGAACAGGGTGGAGGTTTCTTCGAAGAACAGCGGCAGGTAGTACTCGATGCCCGAGGGAATGATGCCGCTGGCCAGGTCCTGGAAGATCGCGCTGCGGCGAAAATCCACGTCGAAACGCTCGCGAAAACGGGCCTTGAACCGCGTCACTTGCTCTTTTTGCATCGGGAATTCGCGTGCCGGCAGCAGGCGAATGGAATCGACCTTGTCGATCGAGCGCTGAGTCTCGGGGTCGAAGGTGCGCAGCGTCTCGATCTCGTCGTCGAACAGGTCGATGCGATAGGGCAGCTTGCTACCCATCGGGAACAGGTCGATCAAGGCCCCGCGCACGGCGAACTCACCGTGTTCGTAGACAGTGTCCACGCAGCGGTAGCCACTGGCTTCGAGGCGACTGCGCATCTGCTCGACGTCGATGGTCTGGCCCACATCCAGCACCAGGCTGCTGCCCAGCAGGAATCGGGTCGGGGCCAGCCGATGCATGGCGGTGGTGATGGGCACCACGAGGATGCCGTGGCTCAGCTCCGGCAGCCGATACAGGCTTGCGATGCGCTGCGAGATGATGTCCTGGTGAGGCGAGAACAGGTCGTAGGGCAGGGTCTCCCAGTCGGGAAACGGCAGCACCGGCAGCTCGGGCGCGAAGAACTTCAGTTCCTGCTCCAGGCGGTCGGCGGCCTGGCTGTCGGCCGTCAGCAGCAGGGTGAAGCGGCCAGCGCTGCTGGCGGCCTCGGCAATGGCTAGGCTGAGGGCGGCGCCTGGCAGGTTGCCCCAGGTTTGTTTGCCGGCGGTAGCCGACAGTTGCGGTAGGCGCAGAACTGACACGGGAGATTGCACTCCAAGCGTTTCGGCAAAGAGACCGATTGTACCGGTGACGCTGGCGGCTGTCAGGCTCCCAATGGAGCGTGAAGGTCGATCTGCGTGACGACGACAGGCGCTCATTGCCGGTTACGCACAGGGGCGTCATAATGTAGCCCCTTTTTTCTGTCCCTACATGTGGAAGGTTCCCGTGACTCAGAAGCCCGACCAGTGTCTTGGTGAGTGGATCGATCGTGAAGCCCTGGCTGAAGCGATGATCCCGCTTATCGGTCAGCTCTACCGCAACA